>JBAZYQ010000050.1:0-8220 GCA_041659245.1 Candidatus Nanoarchaeia archaeon | reverse complement strand
CTGTATAGTATATATCAAACTTCAGGTTCTTTATTGCTTCTGCCTGCATCTGCTGGAAATTCTCCTTGGTCATGTTCTGCCTGTTCATCTGGCCTTTTGGCGACAGGGTAAATCCTACAACAGTATAATCACCGCTTACAAGGTTTCCAACCATCTGGCCGTCAGTTCCGACTGGTTTGAAATTTTCCTGTTCAGGTATTCTTACGACAACCGAGTTTGCAACATTTTTTCCGCTGTTTGCAAGCGCAATTGTTACATCCGAACCGCTGACTTCCTGAATCAAGGCGTCAAAGCTTGTTCTTGAGTCTTTAAGCGTCAGGTTAAACATCTTGACTGCATAAGAGCCTGAAGGGTCTGAAACGCCGTTTGCGCCATAGTGAATTTCAATATCATATTCTCCCTCAAGCGCATCCTTGTCAACTCTCAATTTATAGGGGACCATCCAATCGGTATTCTGGTTTGCTATGTAAGTATTGCTTTCTAAGTTCCTTAATGCTTCTTCGCCTTCAAGCAAAAAAGGATAGGAAGGCATAATTTTAATCCATGCACCTTTTTCGCAATTTGAGCCGCTTATGTCTGTCATCATAAACACAATAGTGACATAGCTGTCAGGCATTCCCGGATAGGGGTCCTGGTTAATCAGTGATATGGCTGGGTTGCATCCAGACGTGGTAGCTGCGCTTGCAATGCCTGCAAGCATCAAAACTGATATTATGGCTATTATTAGTGTCTTCTTCATTTTAATTCCTCCGTGCTTATTTTATTAGTTTTCATATTAACATCCTGCCCTGTGCCCTGCCTCTTTTATTATTGCGCCGTCTTTCAGGTAAATAATCCTTCCTGCGCATTTGACAAGCTCAGTATCGTGAGTGATAAGGACAACTGTCTTTCCGCTTTTGTGCATTCTTCCAAGGAAGTCAACAACAAATTTGCCTGTCTTTGAATCAAGGTTTCCTGTTGGCTCGTCAGCAAGTATTACTTCCGGGTCATTTGACAAAGCCCTTGCAATCGCAACCCTCTGCTGCTGCCCTCCACTAAGTTCGTTTGGCTTGTGGTCTAATCTGTCTCCAAGATTTAAAAGCCCCAGCAGCCATTCAGCCCTTGCTTTTGCTTCTTTTTCAGATGTCCCTATTATTTCCATGGGCAGCATCACGTTCTGCAGTGCGCTTAATGTGGGAAGAAGGTTAAACTGCTGGAATATGAATCCTATTTTTCTTCCTCTCAGGAAAGCAAGCGTTGATTCATGCATTTTTGCAATGTTTTTTCCATCCAAGTAAACAGCGCCCCATGATGGCTTGTCCAAAGCGCCGACAATATTCATCATTGTTGATTTCCCTGAGCCGGAAGGGCCTGTGATTGCAAGAAACTCGCCTCTTGTTATGTCAAGATTAATTCCCCTTAGAACTACAAGGGGCTCTGCCTTCCCCATATCATATTTTTTCCAGACATTGTCTATTTTTATAATTGGATCTGAATTCATTCTATATTTTACTTGCTTATTTGTTTATAAATCGGGTGGACTGAAAATCCACTCTGCTTATATAGACAATTACGCAATTGTCTGATGGATAACTGCAAATAGAATGACTATGACCTGTGCAGTTATCCATAAAAACTTAAATACCTGATTGACATTAAGATTAACATGATTCCGCCGCCAAACCTGTTTCATAATGAGTTCGGGCTGGGTATAATCTATTCTTTTACAATTATAATATGCAGTTTGATGGTTTATTTTGGCACAAAAGAGATTTATGAGCTGAGCTCTTACAAGGGATTGAAATATTTCCGGCTGTCTTTCCTGTTTTTTGCAATTGCATACTTGTGCAAGTCATTCATCAGCTTTTTATTGTTCTTTTTGGGAATATCACGCGTCATAGACATGTCTCCAATGATATTTGGTGCTTTTGCTTTGTTTATGTTCATGTATTTCAGCTCAATGGCAGTGTTTTATTTGTTGTATAGCGTTATGTGGAAAAGGTGGAAAAGCCATCCTAATGTGATTTATGTATTTCATTTGATTGCATTTTTATTGTCTGCAGGAAGCATACTGCTAAGAGGAAGGGGTGCGCTTCTTGGATTGAATGTTTGCTTATTGCTATTTGTTGTATTAAGCGTTTTCATAGCTTACAAGGATTCCAAAAGCAGGAAAGCAAAACACAATTTATATCCTGTTTACGTGCTATTGCTTGTATTCTGGATTCTTAACATAGTTGATGTATTAATACCACGATTTTTGACATTTTTCCAGATGATTGTCGAGCTTGCATCAATATTCATGTTTCTTTTAATACTCTATAAAGTTCTAAGGAAAACAGGGCCTGAATAAAATGGCAAACAGGGGCAGGTTTGAGATTATCAGGGACATCCTTGAGATTATAAAAATAAGCAATAATTACATTCAGTTTACTCCATTGCTCAGGAAATCAAACGCGTCTTCAAGCAGGTTTAAGAAATATTATGCATGGGTTCTTGAGAAGGGGCTTGTAATGGAGGTTGTGGATAATAGGGGAAATAAATATATCAGCCTTACTGAGAAAGGATTTAAGTTTCTTGAGAAATATGAGACAATAGTGAATTTCATTGAAGAGTTTGAATTGTAATTTTTGTATTGCGCAAATTATGAGCAACTGAGAATTCAATTACATCTTTATTATATAAAAAATCTCATTCTGAATCTCGAACACGCTGTGCTCCTTGCTTGCTATGAGCTTTTCAAACCACTTTCTTTTATCTGCTCTTATTGTCTTTCTTCCGCCCAATGACTTGGTTGCAAAGCTTGCTATTACCCATTTTGCTTTTATTTTGGCTAAAAGCTCTGCAGTGACATCCCATTGTATTGCCTCAAACGTGTCAATTACCTTGAACATGAAGCAGACATCTGCAGAAGGAAGGGATTCAATGTTGGTCAAGTCCATCTGCACTGCTTTCCCATTGATATTAAACTTGTTGAAATACTCCTGTATGAATTCTGCGTCTGATTTCACAAGCTCTACTGCGTAATATCTCACGTCTTTTAATTTCATGAACGGGAATGAGAAAGGGTTTAGTCCGCAGCCCAGGTCTAATATTGAATCCGGGTTGCCTGTGACTGCAAATATGCTCTGGTAAACTTCCTCATAGTAAGGCAAACGCTCTTTTGTTGATAGGTGGAGTGAGAGAATCTTGATATGCGCTTCAATGTCATTTATGTCTTTTAATACGTGCAGGAATTTCTCTCTCTGAAAGAATTTGGATGCAAAGAACGCGCTGTAGACTTCCCTTAGAGACGCTCTTGTCTTCTTCATCATGTCTTCTGTGTCATCCCTGCCTAATTCACTGGGGTTTTTGTTTTTCAGATGCTGCTGCATTATCTTTTCAACAAAAGAATCATCAACGTCCCTGAATTCCTTCTTCTGCTTGATTAAAGAGATTAGTTCTGTCTTGTTCATGGAAATATTGAATTGCTCTTAGAATATAAATGTGTTGCATATGGATAAAAGAAAGCCCTTGGGGACACCCCAAACCCCCTTTTAGGCTGCAAGTGATTAAGGCTTCTTTTTCAATTTTAATATTATAATAAGTATAAACGTAACACAAGGGATTATTATAAATGCTATTTTTAGCATGGGTGAAAATATTCTTAAGAATACCTCTTGAGAGATATGCAATTCTGTTACTATATTTGGGTTAATTAAAATTATTATTAATATGGCGGATAAGAATAATCCAGCTAATATTAAAAAATTAATAATTTTCAAAATAATTAAATTTGATTTTAATTCTCCTAGAGGGATATATATCGCTATATACACAAAAATCCATAATGCAACTGTTATTGAATATGAAATTGTAGATTCAATAGTAAGAATATATTTATTTTTAATTAAGAATAATTGTATTACCACTATTAAAAATATAGCTATTGTTAATATTGTTTGTAAATGAGTTTTAATATTAATTATTAGCTCTTCTTTTTCTCTTTCTAACCTAATCATTCTCAACAGCCTCAACTTTTTCTTTAGCCTTCTGCAAAGATTTTACAATGCCATTGGAATAGTAAGTAATAAAATCATTATGAGTGAATAAATTACGAATAATTTTAAATGCATTTGAGCCTAATCCCTCATAATATCCTCCTTGTGGCTCAATAATATGGGCACTATTTGCATACACTATTCCAGAATAAGGATTACCGCTATTGGTTATAGCAACTTCGCAATGTCCCCCTATGCCCTCCACATCTCCACATATTACATGAAAATTGCAAGGGCATTTTAGCTCTTCCATGAATGAAACTTGGACAGTTATATTGCTTTCAGAGCAATTATTCTTGGCACGTTCATATTCTGCCCTGAGCCAAGCAGACATAAAAAGAGAAAAATCTTCGCAATCGCCTTTTTTAGTTCCCCAAAAGGTGGCTACGTCATAAATTCTGTCAAGGCTTGTGGCATTGGAGGTTGTGCTGTCGTCAACCCATCTGAATCCAAGCCTGCTCATATCATCGCCCATTTCATTTGCATCTATAACACATTGCCAAGGGGTAGGAAAACCAAGTGGGCTCCCAACTAAACTATGGACACTCGATAAAAGGGTCGCATCTAATTTTGCATTGCTGCTTACCCATGATTGCAGCTTACCAATTTCGGAATTAATGTCAGATACTTCTGCTCTAATAGCCTTCACTTGGTTTGACTTTGCCTCTAATTCTGCCGCAGTTTTATCCAAATCAGATTGTACTTCTGCTTTTGCTGCTGTCTCTTCGATTAGATTTGTGCGTAAACCAGAAACTTCTTTTTCTTTAGCCACAACTAAAGATTGTGTTTCCGTTAATTCAACTTCTTTTTGCTTTCTTAAGGCTATTTCTGCCTCTTTATTTGTTTTCTCTGTATTAAAAAGAGAGATATAGCTCTCTTTTTCCCCTTTTTCAATATTGAATTTTTCATAATAAGTTTGATATTCTTTATTAAAATAATAATATTGATATGAAGTGAATATAAGAGCCAAAACCAAAATTGCAATAAAAGCCAAAGAAGCATATCTTATTTTCTTTTTGTTTTTAATTGCATTTAAGATTCCAATTGTTTCTTTTGTAGTGGTATCTACTTGTACAATTTTAATCTTATTACCACATTTTCGGCAAAATTTCTCGGTCCCTTCCAACTTTGTTCCACATTTGCTACAATTATTCATATGCTCGTTGTTTAACCTCTCTTCTATAAACTGGTAGTGCCTCCATCTACAATATTACATTCAGGTCTACACTCACAATGACCTGCTGAGCAAGAGCATGCAGTTTCGCATTTTGATATATCTACTTTTGGTTTATTGTCTATCCAAATAGAAATTGGTTCAATATCTCCTTCATATGCAAAGCCATCTAATGTTAAGGTTATATCACTAGATATCTTACTAGGATTCGTGTAATTTATGTTTTTCACTACACAACTAATTGTGCCTTCATGTGTATCCAATGATAATTGCACTTTCCCTTGGTTTTCACATTCAATAGGATAAGCCCCATCAGCAGACAGAGTTAATATTTGTTTAGACAATCTATCCCTAAATTTAAAGCACTCAGTCATAGAGGATATAACATTACCGCCTTTCATGGATATCCTGCCCTTTTCAATAAACATATCTGTTCGCGGTTTAAGATGAGTGACTGTTGTAGTAAATTTTAATTCTCCGATACCCTGCAGATTAAGTACGATTGGCTCTTGTTTAATATTTGTAACTTGAATAGGAGAAGGAGGATTTGAGCCAGAATTAAGATTAGAGCCAATGTATGCACTTTTAGGTGTATAGAATAATTTAGCTTTAACCTTTAAAGGGTTTTGATAACAATATTGTCCTGCTATAAATTTTTGGATTTTGGCACTTTCTACAATATCTCCAACATATTGCAGAGGTCCAATCGTGATAGATTCAGGATTCTCATTTCCTGTTAAAGTATCTATCCCCCTAAGGGTCGAAATATATGGCTCATTTGCGCCTGAAAAGAAGGATGGCATTGTTGCGTCTCCTGTCAGTTTTACTTTAAAATTACCAGAGGGAATATCTTCCTGTAATTTATTAGTGATTTTAACACTAATAGGAATAGGATCATTTATGCTATAAGGATTAGACTCATTTTTCAAAGGCTCTTCAAATGCCACATCAAGTGTTTTATCCCCTATAAATGTATAATATCCTGTTGTATCGGCTTCTATCTGCTCTTTCATATTAAGCCATTCTTGCTCTGATATAAGAGGCATATTCTGAGTAACCTCGGAAAGGCTATCGGAATTAGTCTTATCTATGATTACAAAAATGGAAAAAAGAATAAGGGATATAGCAAATAGCGCAGTGCCGAGATAAAACATATACTTTGTCAATTTGCCTGCTCTTTTTGGGGTTATTTCCTCTTTTTCTTCTTCTACACTGCAAAAAGCAGGCAATTTAACCCCGCAGTTTATACAATAGGTGTCATTATTTTTAGCTTCTAAGCCACACTTCGGGCATCTTCTTATTAATAATCCCTCTTTTTCCATTTTGATAGGTATTTGATAGGTTTTCTTTTATTTAAAACTATCCTTAGTTTTCAGATGGATACCGCAAATCTGTCCCTCGTCGCGCGCTCAAAAAACCGCAGGAAAGTCCTTTTTGCGCTGGAACCAAATAAGATACCTTCGCAGCTTAAGAAAGAATTGAAATTGGAAGATTCCAACATAGCAAGGGCATTAAGGGAGCTTGAAAAAGCTGGCTTAATTCGCTGCATAACAGGCTCTGTTAAGATGGGCAAGATATTCCAGCTTACAAATGAAGGCAGAGAGATAAGAAAAGAGTTAATCGCAATGAATCTGCAAGATAATTTAGTTAAGTAATATAAAAATTAAAGAATTCATGCCGGCAGGCGGGCTTTCTACTTATGATACATGGCTTCCAGACGTCTCTTGTGAATCTCTCTTCTCTTGTTCTCTACCATTCTATATGTTGCTCCGTGAGGAGCTCCGGATAATATCATGTCAATGGCTTCCCTTGCAAGAGCTACCATTTCCATGTCCCCTATGATTCCGACTGTCTTGCCGTAAACAGAAATATTAGTTTCAGTGAGGTCTTCTATTGAAGCCCTGGCTCTTCCATTCTCTCCAATGACTCTTCCTCTCATTCTCTCCATCTTTTTCTTTGACTTGCCTGTATAGAGTGTTACATCGATTATTTCAAAGCTGTTTGATTCATTAAACAATCTCATTGCTTTTTCAGGCGCAAAGCCCCTTCCAATTGCCTGAACAATGGTTCTTACATCATAGAGCATTATAGTGTCTGTTCCCCTTATGACAACATCTCCTTCAGAGCTTATATCCAGTCTTACATTTGCCCTTTTCTGAATAAGCCTTTTTATTTCTCCTTTTTTGCCAATAAGAACTCCAACCCTGTCTTTTGGTATTTTTAATTCCTGCGTGAACATCTCAGGAGTCTTTGCTTCAAGCCTTGGCTCATTCTTGTTGGCGTCCTGCATCTTTTCCAGAGTAGTCTTGATCTTAGTTGCCTTGGGCTTTAATGCAGTTGGGGCTTTCGCTACATTAGCTTTTACTGCTTTTGCCTTAGTTGTTTTTTTCTTTTCCATTATTTCATTACTCTTTGTGTTTCTTCCATGTAATCAAGCTTCATTCCCAGCTTGTTGAAATATGTGCATACTATCCTTATGTCGCGCTCAAGCATGCTTCTTGAGTCCGGGTATCTTAAGTCAACTGCGTGCGAAAAGTCAATCAAAACAGGCTTTTCGTCGTGGTTTAAGATGTTGAACTGCGAAAGGTCAGCGTGAATGAGCTTTGCGTCCTGATATAGCTTTCTTAGATTGCTTATAAGCATTTCGTAGAACTCCTCCGGGTTTTCAGGAGCCTTGTTGTTCAATTGCGGCGAAGCTTCATTGTGCCCTATGTATTCCATTGCAAGGATATTCTTATGGACAGCAATCGGCTTTGGCACTATCACGCCTTTTTCCCTTGCTCTTAATAAATTTCTGTATTCCTTAATTGCCCAGGTATTGATTATTGACATCTTGTTTCTTTTCAATCCAGAGTATCTTGGGTCAGGAGCCATGTATTCGTACATTTTCTTGAAGTTGCACGCAATCCTATACACTTTTATGCAGATTAATCCGTCTCCCTTTGTTGCTGTGAAGACGTTTGCCTCCTTTCCAATCTTTATCGGGCTTTGGAGCTTGTCAAACATACCCTGTGAGGACATCTTGAAGAC
>JBAZYQ010000049.1:1122-8329 GCA_041659245.1 Candidatus Nanoarchaeia archaeon | reverse complement strand
CTTACTCTTAACAATGAAGGCAATGATAATTTAAACATAGGCGTAAGCAGGGACCCGTTCTCAACACTTGAATCAAGCTGGTTTGAGTTTATTATGTTCAGCCCAAACACATTCAAATTAGACGGCAAGGAAATAATAGAATACAATGTAAGCATCAAGCTCAAGAAAACAGTGCCCACTGATGCAAATTACAAGACAGACATTACATTTTACCAGCTTGACAAGCCTCAAAACAAAAATGATGTCACTCTTGGAATAAGAGCTGTGTCGCCTGAGAATATACTGAAAGCAACTATTGAAGCAGACGAAACAGTAATGCCCGGCAAGAAATACAAGGCAACAGTCACTTTGGAAAACAATCTTAATGTTATCCTTCCTGAAGCAGAGATAGTCGTGTCAAGCGAATTGTTTGAGGAAAGAAGAACAATAATAATGCTGCCGTGGCAGGAGAGAAGCGAAACATTCGAATTCCTTGTTCCAGAGACAGTAACTCCAGAGGAATACATGGCAAGCATAAGGGTTTATTATGACAAGCAGCTTGTCAGCAAAAAAGAGTTTGCATTTTGGGTAAGCACATTGTCTGATGTTGAAGGCCAGGAAACAGAGGAAACAGGATTCCTGTGGAAAAGAACAAGCATTACAAGAGTTGGAAGCGGAAATACACCCACTGAAACATCGTACAGGAAATCACTTACAAAATTACAGCAGATGTTCTCATCATACAGCATTGAGCCGACTGAGACAAGCGAAAGCATGGTAAAGTGGGCTCTTACAGTAAACCCAGGCACAACACAGAGAATTACAATAACAACAAATTACCGCCCGCTGCTGTGGGCAGTTCTCGCAATAATCGCATTTGGCGTGTTTGCGCTGGTAATATTCAAAAGAGGGGTTTCATTGAAGAAAGAGATAATCAGCCACAAGACAACACACGACGGCTTCACTGAAATCAAGGTAAGAATCCATGCAAGGAACAATGAGAAAAAAATCCTGCACGATGCAGTATTGATGGAAGTTCTTCCTCACCACATGCATCCAAAGATGGAATTTGGGACTCTGCACCCTGAAGCTGTTGAGACAGGCGAAAGGGGAATAAGAGTCAAGTGGAACCTTGAGAGATTAGGCGCGCATGAGGAAAGAATCATAACTTACACTGTCCTGACAAAGATTGGAATAATCGGCAACATTGAATTGCAGCCAACATTGTTAAGATATAAGTCAAGGGAAGGCAAGGTAATAAGCGTCAAGTCAAACTCATTGAAGTTCTCTTCAGGACATTTGAATATTGCGCCCAAGCACAAGATTGAGCATGTTTAAGAAATAATGTGCCTGAAATCCTTGTTAAATACTTCTTTGTAAATCTTTGAGCCATATCTGTATTCTGCAAGATTGAACATTGTCGCTCCGCCTACGTAATTGAATATATCCGATTCAATGCGCTGCTTTGGTGATAAAGACAAATCCAGGCTGAAAGGTGGAAGAGCCAGATAATCAGGCGTTTCATTGCATGCATGGGAAAATATCATGCCAAAAGACATTAGCGCATACTTAATTCTGCCTTTTCTGGCGTATATTTCAAGATGAGGATACTTTTTTCCCATATCAACCAGTATCCTGTCACTCATTGCTGTTCCAAAGCCTTCCATTAAAAACATGTCCTTCATATCCAATCCGGATTTATAGCATGCATTATGCACAAATTCATGCGCAACATCTGAAAATGACTTATATCTCTCTGATTTAGGCACATAGATTCGATCCCCTAATTCCGGCGGCAATGCCAATGCAGTTGTATTTTTGCACTTGGAATAAATATCTGCAAAAGGAAAAATACTAAATGCAGAAGCAACAGCAGCCCCAACTGATGCTGATAATGCAATATTACCGGTAACCAGATAAGAAACTCCTGAAACAAGCGCGCTAACGATGGCTATGCCTTTCATTGAAGGGGAAAATATGTCCCATGCAAGCCCAATTCTTGTTGAAGGCATAATCCTGAGCTCCGGATCTTTTATCTGCCCTATTCCTGAAAGCTCGTAAAAATAAGGCTTTATGTCTTCCAGTATTTCTTCCATGTCTTTTTTAGTTTGGGCCTTTTGGACGGGCATTACGCTTTTTGCCATAGATGCAATGCCTGCTGATTCTGATGCAACTTCTTCTATAGCTTCCCCCACATTTGTGTAAGGGGCAGTATCATAAACCCCGGTAAGAAGATATTTTAGCTCACGCTTTTCCTGAAGTGCAAACCTTGCTATATGCTCAAGGTTTTTCTTATCGGCAAAATCATAACATCCTTTCTTCATAGCATAAGGTATTTTTGCGAAGAATATAAAGTCTTCTGAAACAAAAACCTATATAAATGGGTGGCTATTACAATAAACCAATACCCCGCCTTAGCTCAATGGTAGAGCACACGGCTGTAGAAAATGTGCGACAAGGCAACAAGATTGCTATGGATGAATCACATTCAGCCGAACCCGTGAGGTCGCCGGTTCGAGTCCGGCAGGCGGGATTCATTTTTTTCTTTAAGGATTACCAGTTATTATCAATTATCCTTTTCCAGACTTCATCTGTAGGCTTAGCCCATTCTATATGCAGTTTGTCGATAGGCACAGAAGACCACATTGAAAGCTGTGGGACTGAATAGCTTCCATCATAATCAAAAACAGAAACTCTTGATTCCCAATATCTCATGTACGCCTGATTCATCGATTCTCTTGTAGGAGCACCCTGCCCTTTCGATTCCCTGTATAACTCCCGCTCTATATGCGCGCGCTCAACAATGTATGCTTCATATTCCGGAAGAATCTGAAAGCTAAGCAGCATTACTTTATCCCTTTTACAGATATCGTGCATTAGCGCATTCCAAAGGTAAGGAAACTCAGGATTTGCCAGCCAGGATTTTGGCTCAGGCTCTAGCAAGCCTTCCACAACGCCATCATAAGCCTTATCCGGAAGCCCGCCAATGCCTAAGTGAGCAAATCGTTTTATTGGAATCAACCCTGTTTTCCCATATGCATACCCATCCTGCATTGACTTGTATGATTCAGGATTGGTGTAATGGAATCCGATAATTTTATCTAAAGGCCGTTTACTTCCGCAGGCAGTCATATCAGCCTCTCTATATTATCAATCCTATACGGCAGCCTTGCTGATTCTTCTCCAACAACCCTGGATGCATAGAATGCGCCTATTTTTCCTGACATTTCCAGGTCATATCCGCGCGCAAAACCATACAAAAATCCTGCTGCAAAGGCATCTCCTGCGCCGTTTGTGTTTGCGACTTTTACCTTATATGCAGGAATAAAATAAGATTGTATGCTTTCTCCAGCCCTTCCTAAAGGGTCACGCAAAACAGCGCCTTGCTTGCCCAACTTTATAACCACTGTATGTTTCTTGCCGAGCTCAACAGCAGCGGCATACGCGCCCATTTTGGTAAGCGCCTCTGCTTCTTCCTCATTTGCAAACAAGATGTCAATATAGTTCTCAAGCAGGTATTCAATCTTACTCCTATGCCTTTGTATTGAGTTTGTTGAAGCCAGGTCAAAGCTGATTTTTGCCCCATTCTTTTTTGCAATCTTAATTGCCCTTCTTACAGCAGGATACATTGAATCCAATGCATAAGCAGTTGTATGGAATATGTCAGTAATTGCCAAAGGCCATGATTCAAATCCCCATCTTGACAATGATGATGATTTCCCCATGTTTACGCCGAATGTCCTTTCCTTGTCAGGTGTTATGAAAGCCATGCAGACGCCTGTTGAGCCTCTTTTTTCCTCAAGATATGGAATTACCCCTGCTTTTCTTAATTCTTCCTTATAGTATCTGCCGTTTTCATCATTTCCTATTGAGCCTATGAATGCTGATTCCATTCCAAGATTTGCAAACCCGTGACAGACATTTGCAGCAGAGCCGCCAGGTGATTTTTCAAACTTGACACAGCTTTCCAGCTTTTCCTTCAGCTCTTTGCTTATGCCCTGAAAATTTCCTTTCTTTAATCCATGCGCATTAAGAAAATCATCCTTCACGTGCGCTGTGTAATCCACAGGCGTGTTTTCAAGTGCTGTGAGCCTCATAACATTTGTGATAAGAATGTATTATTTAAATCTTTTGAAATGCTTACATTAATTTCAGCTTGTTGCAGAGCTCGTCTATCTTCTCATCCTCATCAGGACCTATTGCCATGCAGGTTGTTGTCGGCTCATTAAAGAAAGTTCTTCCTGCATCTGTGATTAAAGCAGTTATCATGCCTGAATCCTCTGCCATCTGCTTGTACTTGAAAAGCTCTTTTAATCCTGAAACCTTAAGCGCAATCTTTGTCATGCCTTCAGAGCGCCATTTAGCAACCAATTTCTTATCTGACTTCAGAACAGCCTCCACAGAAGAGTGCGCTGCCTGCACAGCCATTTTTCCTTTGTCCATCTTGAGGTCTTCCCTGATAAGTATTGCCTGTTTCATATTATTCACCTATTTTGCCAGATGTTCAAATACTTTACGATGCTTATTTAATACCACACCAGCATAAAATAATATCCCTGAATCAATATCCCCTTTAATTTCATATGCTCGTTTAGGTAGTCTTTTCATATCAAATAAGATGTTGTAAAGATATTTAAAGTATTCTGCCTATAGAAAATATATGAAAAACAAGCACGGCGAGAAGATTGACTTCAGGTTCAACCTGAAGGAATATGCAAGGCTGATGAAGAAGTACAAGTGGAAGATTGCATTAATGCTTGTTTTCAGCTTTATCATTGAAGCAAGCTATCTGGCAGACAAGTATCTTTTCAAGATAATCACTGACAAAGGCGTCTTGTTTGCAGGGAAAGAGCTTCTTGCGAATGCTTTTATCCAGATTCTTGTAATGGTTGCAGCCGCATACATAATTATTGCATTGACAAGGGCTGTTTCAAAATGGATATTCATACACCTGATTAATACAATTGAAAACAGCGCAATTACAGACCTCAAGAGGCATTATTTCAACCATATTATCCAGCTTTCGCACAGCTTTCATTCAACGCACAGGACAGGCTCCCTTATTTCCAGGCTGACAAGGGGTGGCAGCGCAATGGAAAGAATGACTGACATACTGGGATTTAATGTCACTTCGCTTATATTCAATCTTTCAATGGTTGTCGGCTCAATTGCATTTTTTGACGGGATTTCAGCAATAATAGTGTTTCTTACAGTCATTGCGTTCATACTTTACAGCTACATAAACCAGCAAGCTTCGCAGAAGTATAATCTTGAAGCCAACAAGATGGAAGATATTGAAAAAGGAAATATTACAGATATTTTCATGAACATTGACTCAATAAAATACTTTGGAAAAGAGGAAATGATAAAGTCAAGATTTGAAAGGCTGACAGAGAACACAAGAATAGCTTTCCTGAGAGCGTGGCAGATGTTTAGGTGGTTTGATGCTGTGCAGAGCCTTATTCTTGCAACAGGCATATTCTTATTGCTTTATTTCTCATTGACAAAATTCATTGCAGGAGGGCTAACCCTTGGCACATTGGTTTTCATTTACACTGCATTTACAAATCTTGCAGGCCCGCTCTACGGCTTTGTTCACGGAATGAGGGGATTTTACAGGTCAATGGCTGACTTCCAGTCATTGTTCCAGTACTCAAAGATTGAGTCAGAGATAAAAGACAAGCCAAATGCAAAGGAATGCCATATCAAGGAAGGCGAGATTGAATTCAGGAGCGCGTGCTTCAGCTATGGCACAAGAAAGATATTCAGGTGCTTTACTTTGAAAGCCCCGAAGAACAAGAAGACTGCTTTGGTTGGGCATTCCGGCTCCGGGAAATCCACCCTGATAAAAATGCTTTACAGGCTGTATGATGTAAATGAAGGAGCGATACTCATTGATGGAAAGGATATCAGGGACTTCAAGCAGGAATCTTTGAGGGCTGAGATGAGCATTGTTCCGCAGGAATGCATATTATTTGATGACACTATTTATCACAATATCAAGTTTTCAAAGCCACACGCGTCGCACGAGGAAGTCCTGAAAGCAATCAGGTTTGCGCAGCTGGACAAGTTTATTGCTGCACTGCCATTGAAAGAGAATACAATCGTAGGCGAGAGAGGGGTAAAATTATCAGGCGGGGAAAAGCAGAGAGTTTCAATTGCAAGAGCCTTATTGGCTAATAAAAAAATATTAGTTCTTGATGAAGCAACTTCGTCTCTTGATTCTGAGACAGAAATGCAGATACAGGCAGCCTTGGCGAAATTAATGGAAGGCAGGACAACAATCATCATTGCGCACAGATTATCCACAATAATGAAAGCTGACAAGATTGTTGTATTAAGAAAAGGCGAGATAGTGCAGATGGGGCACCATAATGAATTGATTAGAAAGAAAGGCGAATACAAGAAGCTGTGGAACCTGCAGAAAGGCGGGTATATCAGGTAATCTAGAATTGCTTTACTTCTGCGCTCTTGACTGCTTCAGAAACCAGCTTTTCAGAGTCAAACTGTTTTTCAGTATCCATAAGCATTGCAAGATTGCCTTTTAGCATCGGGTGCTTTGGCAAAAAGTAGCTGCAGCAGTCCCCGTATGGCTGCTTTGAAATCTCATAAGTCCCTATATGCGCAGCAATGTCTATTATCTCCTGCTTGTCCATGCCTATCAATGGCGTAAGTATGGGCTTTTCAGAGCCAATGTATGTTGCTTCAAGATTTTCAATTGTCTGCGAAGCAACCTGTGACATTGAATCTCCCACAACAAGAAATCTTGCCTTGTTTATAGTTGCTATCCTTGAAGCTATCCTGAGCATGAATCTTCTGTAAACCAACATCCTGATTCTTGAATTTGCGTTTATTATAATCTCTTTTTGTATTTTTTCAAACGGCACCATAAACAGCCTTGTCTTTGGCTGGAAATCAGACAGGCATTGCGCAAGATGCTCTATCTTATCCCTGACAGAATAGGAGGCTATATTCTGGTTATGGCAGTGAACAAGGATAACTTCGCAGCCTCTTTTCATCATCATGTAAGCTGCAACAGGGCTGTCAAAGCCGCCTGACAAGAGCACAACAACCTTCTGCCTCGGGTTTATTGGAAGCCCGCCAACGCCTTTTATTTCTTCAACAGAAACATAGGCATTGCTGTTTCCAATCTCAACCTTTACCAAAATATCAGGAGTGTGGAGGTTGACTTTTTTGTCATAGCTGTCGAGTATTATTCCGCCTATCT
>JBAZYQ010000049.1:0-1112 GCA_041659245.1 Candidatus Nanoarchaeia archaeon | reverse complement strand
CTATCTCCTTGTTTAATTCCAGCGAGCCTGTGCCAAAGCCCTTGTTATACCTCTTTGAGCCAACCTTGAAGCTGCTGAATGTTTTGTCTTTAAGCATTGCAACAGCGCATTTGCCAATATCATTAATATCCAGCTTGCATGTTGATGCAAATGAAAATGATGAAATGCCCGGTATTCTTGCAAGAATTGACTTTAGTTTCCCAAGGTCTGCCTCTGGGTTTAATTCAATGATAATATACCCAAAATCCCTTCTATATGCGCCCACAAGAGCTTTTGCTTTTAGGAGTATATTCTTTATCAGCAGCCTTTCAAAAGTGCCCCTATTATCGCCTTTGATTCCTATTTCAGCATAATGAATCATTACAGTGTCAAATTCCATAGGATAGCCTTACTTAGAGGGAGGTATATAAGAGTTTCTGCAACAAAGGAACAGCGTATTAAACCCAAATAATTATAAATCAGGAAATCCTTGAAGAATTATGGACAAGCTATACAAAAACTCAGAAACAGGGTGCTGCCCGCGCTTTAACCCAAAGCCGTGGGATAAAAAGAAAGTTGTTTTCAAGAACAAATTATTCCTGAAAGACAAGGTAGCTTGCTTCTTCCATATTCCCCTAAATTTCGGCAAAGTCATGGTAAGGGACATGGAGAAAATACAAAATGCAAAAGCCCTTACTAAAAAGCCCCTGATGCTTTGCTATGATCCTTCATTGTGGAGATGCGATGTTTATATTGAAACAACCAAAAGCGTGCCTGATGCAGAGATGACTAGGATTTCAGGCACCTTCCTTACAAGGGTGTTTGAAGGCAAATTCAATAATATTGGCTCCTGGATTAAGGAAATGAATGCATATGTTGATGCAAAAGGCAAGAAAATGAAAAAGCTCTATCTCTTTTACACAACATGCCCTGCATGCGCAAAAGTATATGGAAAGAATTATGTTGTGCTGCTTGCAGAGATATAATCAATTCTTTGCATTTATTTGTCAAATATAAAAAGCTCTTCAACAGTTGATTTCAAAGCCATTGCAACATCGTGGGCCAATTGAAGAGAAGGATTGTATTTTCCTTTTTCCAGGAATACAATTGTTTCCCTCCTGACTCCAACCTTC
>JBAZYQ010000048.1:0-8450 GCA_041659245.1 Candidatus Nanoarchaeia archaeon | reverse complement strand
ATATCTGGTGCTGGCCCACAGGGCTTGCAATGGTTGTATTATACATATACATTTTTGCAAATGCAAAGCTTTATTCAGACATGATTGAGAATGCAATTTACATCGGCTTGCAGGCATATGGCTGGTACCACTGGGTTTATGGCGGAAGAAAAAAGAACCAGCTTCCTGTTTCAAGGCTGAATGCAAAAGGAATCATCCTCTGGTCTGCTGTGATAATCATCGGCACTGCAATTGTCGGCTATTTTATGTCCAACTACACAGACGCGTCGCTTGCTTATCCTGATGCATTCACAACAGTGATGAGCCTTGTTGCGCAGTGGCTGATGAGCAGAAAGATACTGGAAAACTGGGTGCTTTGGATAACTGTTGACGTGCTTGTGCTAGGGATTTATTCAGTAAAGCACCTCTACATGACAACAGGGCTGTATGCTTTGTTCCTTATATTGGCAACAATGGGGCTGATAGCGTGGTACAAGTCAATGAAAAAGGAAAAGAAAACAGCATCTCTGGTGTTTGTGGCATGAACGGGCTCGTCATAGGCAAGTTCATGCCCCCTCATCAGGGGCATAAGTATCTTGTTGATTTTGCAAGAAATTATTGTGACAAGCTTACAGTGATGGTGTGCTCAATACAACAGGAGCCGATAGAAGGCAAGCTGAGGCATGAATGGATGAAGGAATCTTTTCCTGACGTAAATGTGATTCACCATTCTGCTGAAATTCCGCAGGAGCCGAAAGATCATCCTGATTTCTGGCAGATATGGCACGATGCAATATACAAAATGCTTCCTGAAGGGGCTGATTGCCTATTTGCATCAGAGGATTATGGCATAAGGCTTGCTGAAGTGCTTGGCATGAAATATATTCTTGCAACAAGAGATATAATTCCCCTATCAGGAACAGAAATAAGAAACAATCCAATGAAACATTGGGATTATATTCTTCCTGCTGCAAAGCCTTATTTCCTGAAAAGAGTCTGCATCTTTGGGCCTGAATCAACAGGCAAGACAACAATTGCTAAGAATCTTGCAGCATATTTCAAAACAATTGCAGTGCCTGAATACGCAAGGGGGCTTTTGGACCTTAAAGGAGGAAAATGTGATTATGAAGACATTGAGCTTATTGCAAGAGGACAGATTGCTTCTGAGGATGCCTTGGCAAGGCAGGCAAACAGGATTCTGTTTTGCGACACAGACATTTTAACAACAGAGATATGGAGCGACATACTTTTTGGAAAATGCCCTCAATGGATAAAGAATACAAAAAGGGATTATGACTTGTATCTTTTGCTTGACACAAACGTGCCTTTTGTGCCTGACAGCCAGAGATATCTGCCTGATTCAAGGCAGCTTTCATTGGAAAGATGCATACAAGAGCTTGAGAAGAAAGGCAAGAAGTATGTTATAATCTCTGGAAATTGGGAAGAAAGGCTTGAAAAGGCAAAACAAGAAGCAGAAAAACTTATAGGCATGAATAACATAGGGAGTACTATATGAAACTAAACAACGTACTGCTTTCAACAAAGCAGACTGCTTGGGAATACCTGAAGAATGAGCATGAGAATCCCGCGGATGTAATTCCAAAAGAGGAATTGGATGCAATAAAGAAAGGGCATGATGCGCATTACACTGCATTGGAGCATGTTAGAAAGATTCTTGAGAAACTGGGAATACCTTACCAGAGAGTGTATCAGCCGTATGCTGCTTTTGATGAATTCAAAGGAAGGGATTTAGTGATTGCAATAGGGGGAGACGGGACTATTCTTAACACAGCTCATTTTATTCTTGACAATACTCCTGTATTGACTGTCAAGTCAGAGCCGAAAAGTGTTGGCGGGCTTTGCACAATTAATTACACGCAGTTTGAGGAAGCAATAAAGAATATTCTTGCTGATAAGTTTAAAATAGAGAAATGGGCAAGGATTGAAGGCAAAATGGATAATAAAATAGATTTGGCTTTGAATGAAATAATGATTGGCCCCAAGTATCGTTCAGGCGCTGCGAGGTATGAGATTGATTTCAACGGGAAAAAGGAAGCGCATTTGTCAAGCGGAATAATAATCTGCTCAGGCTCAGGCTCTGCAGCATGGTACAAGCACATTGCCGAGAATGAAGGCAGTTTTTCAAGGGAATCAGATGAACTAAGGTTCATTGCAACTGAGTATGCCACTGAAAAAGGCTACAAGCTTGTGAAAGGCAGCATAAAGCCAAAAGATTCATTCAAAATAAAATCACTTATGAGCATCAATGGCGTTGCAAGCTTTGACGGAGACAGCAATAAAAGAATGTACAAGTTCCTCACAGGCAATGAGATTGAGATAAGGGTTTCAGACAAGCCATTGCATGTAATAAGAGCAATAGATATTTAAAATAGTAAGTGTATTTAAAACACCATGGACAAGCTAACTGATTACAAGCAGCCTTCTGTCACAGTTGATGTGATAATATTTACAATCATTGATTCTGATTTGAAAGTTCTTCTTGTGAAAAGAAAGAATCCTCCTTTTGAAGGCAGGTGGGCAATCCCGGGCGGCTTTGTAAGGTTTGACGAGAATCTTGAAGATGCTGCAAAAAGAGAATTATCAGAGGAAACTAATGTTAAGAATATTTATTTAGAGCAATTATACACTTTTGGCGAGGTTGCAAGAGACCCGAGAGGGAGGGTGATTACTGTTGCTTATTTTGCATTGGCAAGCGCAAAGGACATGCAGATACAGGCTGCAAGCGATGCTTCTGATGTTAAATGGCATTCTGTTTATAGTTTGCCTGAACTAGCATTTGACCATGCAACTATTCTTGATTATGCTTTGCAAAGGCTGAGATACAAGCTTGAATATTCAACAGTGTGCTTCCAATTATTGCCAAAGAAATTCACTTTGACTGAACTGCAGTCTGCGTATGAAATAATATTCAATAAAAAGCTGGACAAGAGAAATTTCAGGAAGAAGATTCTGTCATTGGATATAATAAGCCAGTCAGGCAAGACAACAGAGGGTGCTCACAGGCCTGCAAAGCTCTATTCTTTTAATAAAAAGCATATGGTTTTGGATAATTTTATAAAGTCTTAGAATTTATGCAAAGAAGAAGAGAATAATTAAACTAATTGTAAAGCCAGCTACCACATTCATTCAATTAATTCTTTGTTGTTAAAACAAAATAAAAAAAGAAAAACACGCCGGAGGCGGGCTTTCTAGCTCCTGTCCACTCTCATGTGCTTTCCTATTTCAGGATACCTGTTATTAATCTCATCAGCCATATTTTGCGCAACTCTTCTATAAGAGATATGCCCCTGCTTCTTGCTTCTTAATTCGCAGAAGTGGAAAGCTTCCCTCATATTCATTGTCATCAAAAGCCTCATCTTGTATCCAAGAGGAACAACATACTGCGCTTCCAGCGGATTGTCTTTGCTTATTGCATCAAAAGCCCTTTTTGCCAAATCCATTGCAGTTGTATAAACTGATTTTACGCCTGCCTGTTCAAATTCTTCAGGAATGTCATAGCCGTGATTCGTGGTCAATAGCTGCGGAGTCTGGTTCATTATTCTGTGCCTTTGTATGTCCCTGTATGCGCCGTAGTCAACAAGCACGTCAAATGTCAATGATGACTCTTCGAATTCCCTTGGAGCAGGGTCGTGGGGCCCTCTCTGGCTCATGATTGTCTCAATTGCCTTTGTCCTGTCTTCCCATTTCATTCCTGTCACGTGCTCTGCAACAGCTAGGTAAGGAAGCTCGGAATTCCTGTAGAGAAATGCAGAAACTATCCTTTGGATTGTGTCAGGAGTCCATCTCACAAGCTCAACATCCTTGAAGCTTTTCTTGTCAGGCACTTGTTTTGCAACATCTGCAAGCAGCTTTGTGTATTCCATTGAGAATTTGTTTTCAGCTGCATATTTTACAAGCGTTGGAAGCTCTTTTAATGAAACCTCTTTCATTTCTTTTCCAATTTCCTGCATTTCCTGCAATGGGCTTGAAAGCAATTTGCTTAAGCAGTGCTCAAGGCTTCTTGAATTCATTGTTGTGCCCAGTTGTGTGTATGTGCCCGCGGGAAGAAGATATCTTGTCACGTCGCAGGTTTTTGATTTGATTTTATTCTCATAGAGGAAATCAGATTCTTTTTCTCCTTTTGGGAATCTCTGCCTCATCATCTCTGAAATTTTTTCAGTTGCAGTTGCGTATGCGTCAAACAATGTTTTTACAGCTGTTTCAAAGAATACTTCTTCTGCCCTGGCCAAATTCTTAGGGCGAAAGCATTTGCCTGCTTCCATTATCTGATATCTTGTTGATTTCTCAGTGTAAGAAGCCAGTCTTGTGTCTTCAATTACTTTTGTTGCAAGAATAGATACATTTTCCAGCGCAATGTGCGCTATTGCATGCTCTGCAACAGAGCCGTGCCCGTATCCCACGACCCATCTCTCGTGGAACTGCCTTGACTTGTCAGCGTCAAGCTCTTCTACAATTACATCAAAGGGCCTTGGGTCCCTGCTGCACTTGGCAAACGCGACTGCAATGACTTCTTCCGGCTTTCCGGATAAAGTGTATATTCTTCTTTTATAGTCCATTATTCTCGCCTCCCTGCGTACTGGGAGGTCCGGAATGAAATTCCGATACCTCTTTTTGTTTAGTTCGTGTGTGGAAACTGGTTTATATATATTTCTAAGACTTGTAGTTGTGTTAAGACTATGCTGCAAGAAAATACAACAGTGTTGTATTATTCTTATTTGATTTTCCGGGGCATTTGAATAATTTTCATTTCTTTTTAAGCGATAAGTTAGAATTTTCAGATTCATTAAAAGATTTGCGGATTTTTGCAGAGAGGGCTTATTAAGAGCTAAAACATGAAGATTGGACGATGGAAAAAAGCGGATATTATGTGGACTCGTGCATTTATATTAATTTATGGAATAAGGAAGAAGGACAAAATAAGAACCCGTGGGAAATGGCTGAGAATTTTTTCACTAAGCACCAGCAGGAGAGGATTTATTATTCCGGCTTTGTGTTGAGGGAGCTTCAGTTTGTTCTTTCAGCAGATAAATTTAACAGATGCAAAATGGCAATAATCACACGGCTGAATTTCAGGCGGCTTTTTCTTTCGGATATTGAAATGGTAATCGCAAGAAAGATAGAATCTGAAATTAATTATGAAATCAGCTTTTACGACATAATTCATATGCTTCTGGCAAAACAGGTTGATGCAATGCTTATTACAAGGGATAAAAAGTTAATAAAAATAGCAGCAAAATATGGTGTTGAGGCAAAATTGCCTGAAGAGGCATTATAAATTGTTTATTTCATCCAAATCTATCTTCTGCTTTGACAGTTCCCTGCGCGCTTTTCTTATAATATTTACGCCGCTGCCTTTCAGTTTTATTATTCCTACTTGGTCTGCCCACACAAACCTTCTTACAGAATCTCTTATTACATCAGAGCGGTTTGCATAGATGCCTTTTTCAACCAATGAGTCCATCATCTCGACAAGCCCGTGGCTCATTCTTATCTGAATAGTGTCCATTACCATAGTAATTGAATAGTAATGTCCTATATTTAACCTTTTCGGTTGAATTCAGGAATAGCTCTTTAACAATTTTGCATACTCTTTTGTCAATCCGCCGAGGCGGAAGATAATGGCTTCCTTAACGCCTGTGTCTTTTGCAATGCTCAAGTCCCTCTTAAGAATCTTAAGTGAAATCTTCTTTTCATCGCCTCTTGCGCCAATTCCAATGGTTCCAAATGCAGGGATGAATTTTCCGTCAGAGTCCTCAACACCTTCTTCAATCTCTTTTTTAATAAATTCCCTGCTGTAATTGTGCATTGAGCTGTAAAGCATCTTGACTTCATAATCACCATATTCTTTTGTGCTGAATTCCAGCCCGAGAGCTTTAAGAAAATAATAAAACAATCCTCTTTCAGGGAAATACTCTGCGCAGTAAACATCTTTCTTGTGGCTTGAAAGGAAATTCCTTATTAATTTCTTGTTTGAATGGAAAAATAAAATATTCTTCAGCATCAGGATTCTTCTTATTGGAATCTCTGCATCCCACAACAAAGGCACATTAACTGTTTCCTGCATTATCCTCTTCAGAGCTTTCTTGTCTGAAAACGGGCTCATCCAATAACCTTCTTCTTTTTTCAGCAGAGGCCAATACACAACCTCTTTTACATTTTTTGATTTTATCTTGTCCTTTATTTTAAAGAAGGCGTCAAGCGACTCTGCAGCAATGTAGAGCTTTGTTGGAAAATTAACAAGCTTTAGCTTTGCAAAGTTTTCTTTTGCGGGGTATTCCTCAAAAAAGCTGATAATCATACGATTAAGAAGGAGGCAGGGCTTTTAAGGATTTCTAACTGCAAAATAAGATTTAATTCCAGTCTATAGCTCTTATCTGGATACCAACATCCTGGCTTGCTTCCTGCACTGCCCCGTCTGGCAGGTGGATTTTTACTGCAACACCCCCATAGCCGCTGTCAGTGGCTTCTGTGATTATTTCAGTATAAGGTATCTTTATCCCTCCATCAAGCCTCGGGTCGCCGTCTTTCCAGCTGTTTATCTTGCTTGTCTTGCTGTACACAACCCTATCCTTGATTTCCTGGGTGGTTGCTTCGTCAAACCTTGTTGCCCAGATTTCCACTTCAACATCAAGCTCAATGTCCTGGAATCCAATCATTTCATCATTCGCATCTTTTAATGCCGGATAAACAACAAGCCCGTTTTCAGTGCCGTCTCCGTCCCAGTCCTTGGGCATTGCCTGCACATAAGCATGGTCCATTCCTGTAAAATGGACCATAACTTCTTCGGTATTTTCAGGCGCAGAAGGAATGCCTGTTGGGGGCGTTTCGCTTCCGGGCACAAAACCCTGCTCAGGCTCTATTCTCTCTGTCAGGCCCGGGCTGGTTTCAGGAAAGGCGGCCTCTTCAGAAGTACTGCTTCCGCATCCGCTCATGAATGTTATGCTAACAACAAGAATTGTGCATATTATAATTGAAGTTAATCGCATGCTATATTCTGTCATTTCTATATTTAAAAACTTTTCTTCTTAATTGGCTTTTAAGGATTTTGATGGATTTTTCAAGGCAGAATCTCCGAGGATGCATGAAATGCCTTTCGGCAAAGCAGGAAAAACACGCCCTTTTGCCTTGGTTTTCCGAAACCTTTTCAGCGAGTTCATTCGGATTTTCAACTTCTGTGAAAATTCTGCGGAATTTTATGCGAAGAGTTTATGAATGGGAAGTAATAAGCCGTGTTTATGCAAAAAGCAGGCACAGGGAAACGAAACGTTTAAATATAAGCAGTTATTATTAACACTTAGTAAATATAAATTAACTATATTTGCAGAAAACCCTGAATGCCTGGAAGGAGGCAAAATGAACAGGGCACTGAAGGCATTGCTTACAACAATGCTGAACAAGAAGTATATTGGCGGCAGGCATACGCCTGAAGAAAAGCTGGTAAACTCAAAGACAAAATGGCTGCAACGGGAAGAGCTTGTTGAATTTGGAATGGAATACAGGCAGGCTTTGAATGAAGGGCTGATAATAAGACTGCTCAAAAGGACAGGGAAAGGCTCTGACTGGCACGTAAGCCTCAACCCAAGAAAGCTAAAGGAAATTTACGAAAAAATCCAGTAAGGAGGAAAAAATGGCGGGCGCGTTTTGCGAAGTGTACGGAGATACAATAGAAAATGAGATAATGGAATATCTTTTTGAGAATAAAGGGCTGGATTTTGCAGCCGGAGACATGGCTAAAGAGCTTAATATTTCAAGGCCAAAAGTATATGCTGTAATAAAAAAGTTTGAAAACAAGGGATATGTCCGAAAATCTCGCATTGTTGGAAAAACGCAGCTTTATTTGCTGGACAGGGAAAATCCCAGGGTAAATCTCTTTCTGAAAACATTTAATGAATGTTTAAGGATTATCACGGAAGAGAATTCTGAGAAAGAATTGCTTGTTGCGAAAGTGGCGAAGAAAAAGAATTAATGCCGGAGGCTCGCCTTTCTTGTTTTTGCATGCTTTTCGTTTCTCCGATTCTTAAAAAACATTTATATACCTACTAGTTCAACTAATCAAACATGGACGCAATGCTTGGAGACAAATTCAGCTATCCTCTAAGAGCTTTGGAAAAGCACTTTGTCTGCCTTGGTTCAACAGGCTCTGGCAAGACAGTCCTTAGCAAAATTCTCATTGAGGAAGCGGCTTTGCAGGGAATACCCTCAATTGTCATTGACCCGCAGGGCGATTTGGCTAGTTTAGGCATTCCTGCAGAGGAAAAAAGCCTTGAAGAAAAGCCGATAAACAGGGAAAGGGCAAAAGAATTCAAAGAAAAAGTAAATGTTGTTGTATTCACACCCACATCTTCAAAAGGAATACCTCTTTGCGCAAATCCTCTCAAGCCTCTTTCAAAGTATATTGACAAGGAAGAGCTTATTAGCATCTTAAACCAGACTTCCACATCAATGGCAAA
>JBAZYQ010000047.1:0-8760 GCA_041659245.1 Candidatus Nanoarchaeia archaeon | reverse complement strand
AAAGAGCTTAAAAAGAAATTCTATTCTCAAAATAATAAGATTTTAATAGAACTTTCAGAAAAAGATATAGAAAGATTAGACGATGTTCTTCCTAAGAAGTTAATGCCCTTTTTACCTAAAGATTTTAATTTTGATTAGGTAATTTCTCTATCTTTTTTACTTAATATCTCATTTAGTTTGTAAGGGGATTATAAGTGGCGCCCCCTTATGGGCTTTCTATCTTTCTGCAATTTTTTACTTAGAATACTCTCTTATTTTTACTTTCTCTCAGTAACCGGCTTCTCTGCTGCCTTGTGCTCTATCATCTTTGCAAAAGGCCTGAATACGCCTTCAAGAGTTGTCCTCTTTGCTTTTCTCACTGCAAACACGCAGAGCAATGCAACAAGAACAGCTGCTGTGCCGTCAAGAGACAGGTCAGTCATTGTGTCAAACAGGCTGTTCTGCATAAATCCAAACTCATAGGTGACAGGAATCACGCTGCCCCAGAAGAATACGACTATGTTGTCCCAGATGAATTCTATTATTTCCCATAAGGCTCCAAGTCCCATTGTCCATAAGAATGTGAATATGCCCATGAATCCCATGCTTACCCTTATCTTGTTTGAATAGTTATATGAAAATATCAGGGCAAAGCCAATGAAGGCTAATGTTGCTGAGCTGAATGTGTGCAATAAGCTGTCATACATTGGGAACCAGACATAAGCGCCCATTGCGCCGAACATGTGCAGGCTTACCATCATTGAAATCGCAAGCTCAAAAACCCAATGAAACTTCAGGTCATAAAGCTGCTCAAGCATCACAGGAATAAGAGTCAATACAAACATGAAAAGATACATTATGAATGCAACTGTTTCGCCTGAATACAAGTAAGCAATTCCTGATAGAATAAGGAACGCCCTGAAAAGCCATGCAAGAGCAATGCCTGCTATTCTGTACTTTCCCATGTTATTCTTAATGTGCTAAAACACTTATAAATCTAACGATGGCTGGTAGTTTGTAGATAGTGGCTAATAGCTACGAACTATTGGCTACAAGCAGTATTCCTATAGTGCCCTTTCCACTTCATCACAAACGGATAAAAAGCCATTGCAATCGCCGCGATAAAGATTGAGCCTTTTGTCATGCCCAGGGCTGTTAATGCAAAGAACACAATTATTCCGCAAAATCTGCCTAAATTCAGCAGGAATTCCCTTGCAATCATAAGCTCGTGCATTCCGCACTTTGCATTGTCAAGCACAACAGTTGTCTGGAACGGCTTTAATGCAGGGGATATCAAATACAAAAGCCCTGTGAATGCAACCCACAAATAGATATTTGAGCCAAAGCATACAAGCATTGTGGCTATTGCAAGAGCTATTGCCAATGGAAATATGAACTCTTTTCTTTTATTTACCTTGTCTGAAAATTTTGCCATGAATATGGAAGCAATCGCACCCGTAAGCCCGAGATAGGAAAGATAGGCTCCAAGCTTTATTTCCTCATTTATGAAAAATAATGAAATAAGCGGTATTGCAACAAATGTGGTGTGCTCCCAGAAGCCTTCAATAAATATCAATGTTCTTACGCCTTTGATACATTTTAAGCAGTTTAAAATCCTGTAATGCACAGTCTCTGCTTTTATCCTGAATGAAAGCAAAAGCGTAACAGCCATTACTGCAGCACCAATGCAGAATACTGCGGGCATTCCAAATTTGACTGCAGTGTATCCTGCCAATATAGGCATTATTGCAGAGAGAAGGCTGAATGCAAATGCGTAAAGAGCAGAGCCTGTTGCTTTCTTGTTTGAATCTATTCCCCTGAAAAAAGCAATATTATAATTAATCCAGAAAAACAGGAATACAGGCGCATAAAGAAGAGACATCAGGTAAAGAAATTCTTTTTTGAAGAAAAATGCATATATTACAAAAAGAGCGATGTTTGCGCATATTCCTATTACAAAATAAGCTCTTGGCTGTATGCTCCTGAATATTGCTATTGAAGCGACAGCAAGGCCGTACATTAGCAGGTAAAAAATAATTATTTCCTTGTGAGAAATTCCCATTCTTGAAAACCAAAGCAATAATAGTGCATTTGTGAAATAAACAGATATAAGGTATGTTATCTGTACAGGATAAAGCCTTGAGAACAAGCCTTGCATTGGATTTAAGCTGGTTTTTTAGATTATAAGCTTATTGCATATGTTCTTTTCCCGTTATCCACAACGTTTTTATACCTTCAAGAAAGCCATTTTATTAATGATACTTGATTATCCTGTAATATTTGCCAGCTTTATGATAAGCTTCCTGCTTGTGCTTATTGCAATGCCCTTATGGATTAAAAGGGCGCATAGGGCAGGGCTTACAGGCAAGGACATGCACAAGTCAGACGGAAGGCAGGTTGCCAATTTGGGCGGCTTGATAGTAATATTCGCATTCTTGTTTGGAACATTGGGCTATATTGCAGTTGACACTTTTATTATTTCGCATGCCAGTTCAGATGCGCAGTTTTCAAGGGAGTTGCAGATAATGGCTGCTCTTGTCACAGTGCTTATACTTACTATTTTAGGATTGGCGGATGACATTCTTGGCTGGAAAATAGGGTTAAGGCAGTGGCAGAAGCCTATACTGGCATTATTCGCAGCTGTTCCTCTTGCTGTTGTGAATGCAGGGCAGACAACAATGGCTCTTCCTTTGATTGGAAGGATAGACATAGGAATAATATTCCCTCTTGTTGTAATACCTTTCGCAGTCAGCGGCGCTGCAAACGGCTTTAATATGCTTGGCGGCTATAACGGGCTTGAAGCAGGCATGGGGGCATTAATACTTTCTGCGCTTGCTTATTTTACATGGCTAAACCAGTATAATCATGTTGCTGTCATGGCTATGTGCATGGTTTTTGCATTGGCTGCATTTTATTACTTCAATAGGTGTCCTGCAAAAGTATTTCCAGGCAATGTGCTGAGTTATCCTCTTGGAGGATTGATAGCTGTTGTTGCTATTTTGGGAAACGTGGAAAGAATTGCTGTTGTGTTGTTCCTTCCTTTTTTCATTGAATTTTTGCTAAAAGCAAGAGGCAGATTTAAAAAAGAAAGTTTTGCAAGAATACGCTTTGATGGCAGCCTTGATGCGCCTTATCCCCAGGTTTATGGCTTGGAGCATCTTGCAATAAGAATCCTGCAGCAGTTCAAGAAAAGGGTGCATGAATGGAATGTGACTCACCTTATATTTGGATTTGAGATTCTGCTGATTATATTTGTTTTTGTTATTTATAGGGTATTGTGATTCTTATATTCCTTATAGAATTATCTGATTAGAGCATTTCTTAGGATTGCCCTTATTTTTTCATTTAAGGTTATTCTTAATCTTGTCGGCTCGATGCTTAAATTCATTACTGGCGCTTTAACTTCAAGATTGCCCTGAATTCTCTGATTGACAAACCATTCAACCCATTCCCCCAATGTTACGACTTTGTGCATGCTTTCAAGCCCGGTTAATCCCCTTCCATAAGGCATTATGCCGTACCTTATTGAGCGGTAGGATTTTATGTTGCTTATGCATCCCGGAAAGCACGTTACTTCCCTGTTAAAATCAGGGTCTGATTTATTGCAGTCTTCTGTGTTATTTTCTCCGCAGCCGTTGCCAAGCATATATCTCCAAGGAGCTTTTTCCTCGCATTCTTCTGCTGTTTCTGCTGCAAAGCAGTTAGGGCTTAAAAGAGGAGGCATAATTGTTTTATTATAAGATACATCTGAATCAGCTGCTGCGCTTTCGTCTGCAAGCCCGAAAAAGTGCGCCATTTCATGCCCAACCCCTTCCCCCAGCAGATGGTTGTATCCGCAAAAATCCCCTATCTCGCTATGGTTTATTGCAGAGCAAACTCTGAATCTCACTGCATCGGTTTGGCATATGCTTGTCCAGTCAGGATATTTTAAGTCTTCCCTGCTGATGCATCCGTCGCTGTTTAAGTCAGATATGGGCATTCTTTTCATATCCCTTTCATTAATAATGCCTTCATAACATGCGCTCATTTCTGAAATGCATTGTTCCATAGCTTCCGGCCTTTCAATCATGCTTTCCCTGTATGTTGCAAAATTTATTTGGTCTCCTGCATTGGTATTCCAGCCATGCCATGCATCAAGCGAGATTATTATTTTGTTGTTAAAGCTGCAGGCAGAGGCAACCCCTCTTTGGGTTAGAGATGCTTCTCCTTCCCTAATATCATCTTCGCGCATGCGCGGTCTTCCTGCAGGGCCGATAAACTCATTTGATTCAACAAACCTGTCAACATACCAGAAATTAAACTTGTTGATATTTGATTTAAACGGCTCGATTGAGAAAAGCCCCAGCGCCGGGCTTTCTATTCCAAGGGATTTTTTTGCATCGCCTTTGAACATTTCCAATGCCCGCTCTCTTGTAATGTTCAGCTTATGATAGTCAGTCCCTACAAATACAATATTATATCTATTGTCTGTATCTGCATTTAATCCCATGATAAGGGTATTGCAGGTTACTGATGCGCCGACGCATGCGCCATCCTCACATCTCATTCCTTCAGGGCATTTTATTGTTTTGCTTCCGCCATATGAACCGTATTCAATAACAGAATTATGTTCGCAGTAATCAGTATAGCTTGTTCTGGTGCCTTCCAATGCTGTTGAAGTGCCTTTTCTGAATATGTTATACTCAACAGCCCAGTCCCTGTTATTGTCTGTGTCATTGTATTTTGTTTCATACACGCACGCGCCTTCCTTGCACATGCTTGTGAAAGGGCAGATTAGCAGAATGCGCTGGCAGTTGCAGTCCTGTGCGCAGAATGTTTCATAAATAAGATTGCTTCTCGCCAACTTGCATTCATCTGCAATTACAGCAGTACCGTTATAGTAGCTGCCTTTTACTGCAAGATTAAGTCCGTTGTCAGTGTCCCTGCATTCAACAGGGATGCTTTCAAAACCACTTATTCCTGGCTTGATTTGATCTGCAATTGGCTCTATATTTGGAGTATAGACTGCTGTGCTTGCTGTTGTAAAAAGAATAATAGCTAATATCAATCCAATAATGAATAAACTACTTGATTTCATGATTATTGCTTATAAGCGGGGAATATTTAAAAGCCTATTGCTTATTTTTATCTGGTTCCCTTTCTTCCCCAATAATCTAAAGCAACTTTTAGTTCAGGGCACTTCTTTGCAGCAACTGCCAAATCAATGCCTGCAAGATAAGCTTCAACAGCTTCTCTCATTGCCCTTGCTCCTGCATAGCTTCCATTCGGATGCCCGTGAATTCCACCGCCAATCTGCAGCATTATATCGGTGCCCAGCTTGTTCATTACCTTGTCAACAAGCAACGGATGCAATCCGCCTGAAGAAACAGGGAATACTGGCTTTGTTCCAAACCAATCTTGCTGCAGCATGTGCAAATGTTTATTTTCTTCAACTTCGTCATTAACAATCTGCTTGTTTAGGTGTATTACTTCTTCTTCACTGCCAACCATTTTTCCTACATTTGCAGTGCCTGTATGCAATTGGTCCACTCCCAATAATCTTGCGCATTTTGCAACGCAGTTCATTGAAAAGCCCTGTGTTGGAACTCTTGTCATTGCACCGTGCATTGCCCTGTGTGCGTGCATTGCAAGCCCCAAGTCCTGGCAAATTTCCCTTACAGAAGCAACAGAAGCCCAGCCTGTTGTGATAATGTCAATCATTGCATATTCTCCGCCTTCATTCTTCACAAACTTGGCTCTTTTTTCCATTTCTTTCACAGTGGGTCCTGTTATGTTAATCAGGTAACTCTTTTTCTCTCCTGTTTTCTTTTCTATTTTATCCCTGACCTTCAGGGTTTCCCTTACTCTCTTCTCAAACGGATTAAAGCTTTGATTTGAAAGGTTTTCATCATCCTTTAATAAATCCAGGCCACCTTCCCAAATCTGCCTTCCGACTTCAGCGTGCTGCGCAGTAGTAAGCCCCACTTTCGGCTTTGCAACTGAAAGCATTAATGGCCTTTTAGGCGCCTTGAATAGTTTCCTTATGCCTGCTTTTCCGAACTGGGGACCAGGAAATGATTTAACAATCTTTTTAGTGAATGAGATATCTTCCAGCCTTAGCGCGTCAACTGATTTCATGTCAAATACATTCCCTGCAATAGAGGCTAAAATCTGGCTCATGTTGCCTGGCTCAAAATGCTCTTCAGGATAGGATATTTTTATCCATTCTCCATTTGCTTCAAACACTTTAGCAGCAACTGCCTTCACATTCTTGTAATTCATAGCAGCCATCGGGCTCCATGTGCCTACAGAGCTCTCGGCAGCAACTGCGCCCCATGCTCTTTTTGCAGAGCTCCACTTTGGAACCTTTACCCTGAAACTTGCAATTACATCATGAGAATCCGGCTTGTAATTCATGTCTATGAAATCTTCGTATCCTGCCATTTAATCACGCTCCTTTTGATATCGTAATAATGGCTTTTGGGGTTTAAATAATTGTTGGAGATAAAAAAAGCCTAATTAACTCTTATTTTCTGGGCAGAAGGACTGAAACAGAATAATTGTCAGTGTCAAGGTATTTGTTTCCTGCCTCAATTACATCCTCGTAAGTCACGCTTAACAATGACTTCATTGAATGCATCGGGTTGTATCCTGCTGCCAATGTAGAAATCATTGTGCCTTCGTAATGCTCTATTGGGTCAAGCTCAAGCGCTTTTGCTGTCTGGCTTATGCATCCTCTTTTCACTATTTCAAATAATTCCCTTGAAAGCCCGCCTCTTACCTGTTCTCTTATCATTGAAGTAACACCTTCGACAAACCTGTCAACATTATCTATTGAGCCTGAGGCATTAAACATGCCAAATCCCCTTCCTGAAGTGTGCCCTCCGCCAAATGCATTTCCTCTTGCGATTCCTTTTTTCACGAGTTCATACACTGCTTCTGAGCTGTCGCTGAAAAGGGCTTTTGCAAGCAAGTCATTTGTGATGTCTGCCTTAAGCCTTTCTTCAACGCCGCCATTTACATTCATTATTCCCTTATAGCTGATTGCAACAAGCGGCTCAGGAACCTTGTGCACGCACTCTATTCTTTTTTGCATTACTTCCGCTGGCTCGTCAGCATAAATATATTCAGGCGCCTGCTTTTGCGCAAATCCTTTTTTTGTGCATATCTCCTCTGCAATGCTGAAATATTTTTTAGCATCCCTGTCGATGTCTTTTGAAGGCGCGAAAACAACAAAATTAAGGTTTGAAGGATGGTAAAATGTGCTGTAAGCTGAATAAAGATATTCTTTTGTGATTCTTTTTATTGTTTCCTGGTCTCCTCCAAGCGAGCGCCTGAAAGAATGCAACTGAAAAAGGGCTTTTCTTGCGTTTTCACCAAGAACCCATGTTGGCTCGTCTGAATACATTGCAACTTCCTGTGATATCACACCCTGCTCTTTTTTTACAATTTCGTCTGTGAAATAAGGCGTTGTTACAAAGCTTATCAGGTATTCTATGCCTTTTCTTGTATTCTTCCCTGTTGTGTGAAACAGATATGTCGTATGGTCAAAAGATGTTCCTGCATTTGCAGCTATTCCTTTTTTTGCCGCTTCTTCAAGCACGTCTTTTCCGTCAGTGTCATAAAACGCGCAGTGCTCTAGAAAATGAGCTGTCCCGTCTTCAACTTCTATAATCTTTCCTGTTTCAGGCTCCCTGAATCTTGCATCTATGCTGCCAAATCTTGTGAAAAGATGGAACATGGATACATTTACAACATTATGCAGCGGAAAAAAATATGCCTTCATTCCCGAGGATAGCTGCGCAACCCTCATTTCATTGCCGAGTATCTCGTCCCTGCAGGATTCAATCTTCATTTTTTCTCCTGCTGCAGAAGGCAGTACACTATCGGCGCAAACTTCAGCCTTGAAGCTGCATTTATTACATCTTCAGGGGTTATGTCCATGTATGCCTGCTCGTAATTCTTCAGCTCATCCATCCTGCCTTCAAGCGCAGCAGACTCGATTACGCTAAGCTTCATTTCCTTTGAATGCAGGTTCATTTTTCTCTGGTTTAGGAGATAGGATTTTGCCTTTTCAAGCCCTGATTTTGTGATTTTGCCTTTTGCAGCTTTCCTGAACTCTTCCAGCATGATATCAACAACAGCATCCTTGTTTGCCCTGTCAATGCCTGCGTGCCCGTAAATTATCCCCAGATGCGGGTCAATGCTTGCATATGCGCCGTAAGCCATGTCGCGCTTCAGCCTTATTTCAGTGAACAGCCTTCCGCCTGCATACCCTCCAAGATAAAATGTAAGGATGTTAAGCGCTCTTTTCTCTTTTGTGCTTTCTGGAATATCAAATGGGATTCCTGCAAAAACAAGCGACTGGTCGCAGGGAAATTCTCTTTCAACCCTGCTGTGCTCTTTTTTTTCAGGCGCATCAGGAAGCGTTATTATTGAATCTGTTTTTGGCATGCAGCCAAAATTTTTTTCCACAATGCCTGCAATATACTCAGGCTCAAGGTTTGTTCCTGCAAATATCTTTTTTGGCATTTCACAAAGCTGCCTTATGTATGCGGTGCTGCAGTCAGCATGCGATACAGCAAGAATATCCTCTTCTGTTCCCGCAACATCCATTGTGTAAATGCATTTTCCGATTGCTGTTTCCATAAATCCCCTGCCTGCAATGCTTTGTTTGTCCAGCTTTCTTCTTTTTTCAGCAAGGAGCAGCTCTTTTCTTTTTGTGTTAAGGTGCTCTGCCATGAAATTTTCATCGCTTAGCAATGGATTTGCAAGTATGCTCACCAAAAGCGAAACCATGTT
>JBAZYQ010000046.1:0-9098 GCA_041659245.1 Candidatus Nanoarchaeia archaeon | reverse complement strand
CAAGCAAATCAATTTCAGCAGGACAGAGTCTGATTGGCTGGATACAAAATTCGGAAAATCCTATGTTGACAGGATAATAACAGCAATACCTTCTGTAAAAGATGAGGGAATGCTGGGAAAAATCTATAAGGAATTCTTTTATCAGGCTGAATACATACTCAAGAAAGCAGGAACAATCGTGATTGCAGTGCATAATCCTGAACTTTTGAAAGCATTTGCAAAGGGATTTAAGATGACTGAGGAAAGAAAGATTACGATTGGTGAATATTCCTACGCAGTTCTTGTTTTTGATAAGGCTTAATTGTTTTTAACAAAGCTTAATTGGTTTTAGTAAGGCTTAAATCCTTGTTCTTCTTTTTAATTTAAATGAAAATTATAGACTGCCATCTTCATTTGAACATAGGCAATGACAAAAAGAACGCGGAATTGTCAAAGCCGCTTGTTGATTTTACAAAACAAGGGCTTCTCGCTGAAATGAAAGAGACAAATGTCGAGCACGCAATATTCAATACAGTTGATGATGTTGTAAAGGGATTTGGCACAGGCAATTATCCAACGCCTGTAAGAATGAAAGAAGCTCTGGAATTTGTAAAGGATTCTCCTTCACTGCACCTGATGCCCGGATTAAATCCAAATTCAATGCCTGAAAATGCATTAAAAATTGCAGAAGATGCATTGAAGAAAGAGCAGATAGCCGGATTCAAGGTGCTGTCAGGCTATGTTCATTTTTATCCGTTTGACAAAATCTACCATAAGTTTTACAATCTTGCAATCAAATATGATGTTCCTGTGATGTTTCACACAGGCGATGTTTATGACCCAATTGGGCACGCTTTATCCAAATACTGCCATCCGTCTCATTTGGACGAGGTTGCCGTGAAGTTTCCTAAGATGAAAATGATAATGGCCCATCTTGGAAACCCGCTGATAAGGGATGCTGTCCTTGTATTGAACAAGAATCAGAATGTTTATGCTGACATTTCAGGATTTTTTGTGGGAAATGTCAATTCTTCGCATGTTTACGAATCTAATGACATCAATTTTGCGCTAGAATTCTTGGGTGGGGCTGACAGTTTTCTCTACGGCACTGACTGGCCATTAGTAAGAATGAAGGATTATGCTGAATTCATGCAGAAAATAATACCTTCAAAATTCCATGACAAGATATTTTATTCAAATGCAAAGCGGCTTTTCAGGCTTTAGGGTAATCAGCTTAAAGAAGTAACAACCAAAAATCCCCTTATAAGCTTATTGTTTTTCACTTTTGAAAATAGCAAAAAATAGCCCTTAATTGCAATTTTAAGCCATTTTTAAACGTTTTTGCCTATTTTCGCTAAGCTTAAATATAGCTGAAATCTAACTAGCAGTCATGAGGGTGATTGACTGCCATCTGCACTTGGACATTGAGGACAAGAAAATGAAGTCAGTTCTTTTTTTAAATAAGCCAGAATTTACAAAAGAAAAGCTTCTTGCTGAAATGAAAGAGGCAAATGTTGAGCGCGCTATTTTTAACACAGCTGATTCTGTCGGAGACGGGATAGAATGCCCTGTATATCCGACTCCTATCCGCATGTATGATGCTCTTGAATACGTGAAAGACACAAGCTCCTTAAGCCTGATACCCGGAATAAACCCAAACAGCATTCCAAAGAATGCATTGAAAAACACAGAAGAGGCGTTGAGGAACGGCAAAATTGTCGGCTTCAAAGTGCTTTCAGGATATTCGCACTTTTTTCCTCAGGACAAGGTATATCATAAGTTCTATGAGCTTGCGGTAAAATACGATGTTCCTGTAATGTTCCACACAGGCGACTTGAATGACCCTGAGGGGCTTACGCTTGCAAAATACTCGCACCCCTTGCATCTTGACGAAGTTGCTGTCAAGTTCAGGAAGATGAAGATAGTAATAGCTCATCTCGGGAACCCGTGGATAAGGGATGCCGCATTTGTGATTAACAAGAACCCGAATGTTTATGCTGACTTGTCAGGATTTTTTGTTGACAATGTACCAAAAAGCTCTCCTGCAATTGCTTCTGAGATAAGGTTTGCAATGGAATATGTTGACAATGCAGAGAAATTCCTCTACGGCACTGACTGGCCTCTTGTGCATATGAAGGATTATCTCGGGTTTATGAGAAAAGTGGTTCCTTCAATGGACAGAAGCAGGATATTCTATTCAAATGCAAAAGAATTGTTCAGGCTTTAATCATCAAGGTATATAGCGCCGTCTTTTCTTCTCTGGTATTTCTCTGCAGCCAATGCAAAGTCGTGGGCTGAGTTGTAGTCCATTCCTTTAATCATCAGGTTTCTCTCATATAACTCGTGGATTATGGTATATTTTATTTCTCTCTTGTCCTGCACAAGATCTATCCAAACTTCCCCTTTTGGCACGCATTTCTTCACATATTCATGGCTTCCAAGAATGAAGTTGGGGTCAATGTATTTTCTCACTATTGCGCCGTCAACATACTTTAATGTGATTTTGCCTTTTTTTTCAATTTTCTTTACAAAATCAGGGATTTTTTTTATTTTAATTAAGAATTTTTTATATGCTTCTTTTTTTGATTCTTCAAATGTCAGGCCCTTGTTCATAAGCTTCTGCTCAAAAGCCCTCATTGCTATTATCTCTTTTTTTTCTTTTTTGTAAGCCTTGTCAAACCACATTTCGCCTTCAGGAATGTAAGGGCTTATCTGCCTTGTGCACGCAACCCCAAATTCAGGGTTTATTGTGTTTCTTATCTTGTGGGCGTCAACAAATTTTATTTTCATATATACTTAGAAGGCGGCTTGGAATATAAGCATTGCTCTTGATTTCTCTTTGTTTTTTCTGCTATCTCCATTTCTTATTATTCTAATAAGAATAATATTATCAAAAGATTATTTAAATAAGAATATTAATCAAGTATATGCGCTGCGGCGCAGGAGAATGATAAACATGGCTGATGAAGACAAGCGAGGGATAGCAATAAGAGATCAGGTGTATTCATGCAACACAAACCGCCTTGTTACAGAAGAGGCAGAGCATCTGGATTACGGCGTGAAAGCTAATTTCTACAAAGAGGGGATAAGGCTGACACAGCTTTCAAGATATTTTATACAGCATGGCACTCTACTAATACAGGATGAAGAGATTGATCCGTTGCTTTCAATATTCAATCTGTGGGAAAAGCACCATCAGTCACTGCCCGGAAGCAAATCTTATGGGCACAGCTTTTGCGGCTGGCTTTCAACTGATTATTTTGCAGCGGGCTCTGACGAGCAGGAATTTACCGAGCACAATCCAAAAAGTCCCGTGGATACCGCACGCAAAAAAAGCAGCAACAATAATTCAAAGCAGGTTGAAGAATGGAAAGAGAAAGCGGAAAAAGCAGAGGAAGAGCTTAATGAAAAGCTGGAAGACAAGCTTTCAACAAAAACTCTTGAAGCAAAAATCTCAAGGTTTGAGCTTGAGCTGAAATACAAGGACAGCGACACAACAGGCCTTCTAACTGAAAATGACATTGCGGCTTTCAGGGATTTCGTGCCTTTGTACAGGAAAAGAAGAAAGAATTACGAATAAAAACCATTAAATACTTTTTTTCCTTATTATTATCATTGGCATATTACCTCAAATGCACTTATGCGCAGTGGAATGGCCCTGACGAATACATTATTTCTTTTAATGCAGTTCCAAGTGACGCAAGAAACTGGTGCTTTGTAAGGAAAAAAGATGTTATTGCCTCAAATGACAGGGAAGGGCTTGTGAGGATAGTGATTTATTCAGAGGGATTGAAGGATTCTCTTGTCGGATTTTTGGAAAGCTATTCTTATGTGATGAGGAAATCCCTTGTGCCTTCTTCTGATATTGTGAAGCAATAGGCTTTAAGCTGAGATAAGTTTTTATATTCTGTTTACATTATCCATTTTATGAGCCTTATACAGAAAGCCGCATTAAATGTTTTAATGAATGGCTTTAATGTTAAAAACAATGAAACATTTGTCGTGATTTGTGATAATAAAAATAAGTTCTTTTCTGATGCATTAAAAGAAGCCTGCTTGAAATTAAATGCAAAGCCTGTTGTTTTTCTTTTGGAAGATTTTGGCAAAAGGCCCGCCTGCTTTAATGATACTTTGCTTAATGCGCTAAAAACTGCAAATGCAGGGACTTTATGCGCAACAGAAAGAGAAAATGAACTTGAGTTTTTGAGGGAGCCGCTATATAATGCAATAAGAAAATACCCTATAAGATTTGCTTCTATGACGGGCATAAATAGGGAAGCTATTGAAACAGGGCTTAATTCCGATTTCAAAAAAATTGCAGAATTTACAGATAAAATCTATAATTGCATAAAAGATTGCAAAGAAATAAGGGTTACAACCGAATTAGGGACTGATTTGACAATAAAATGCGGAAAATATAGGTGGTTTAACTGCAACGGAGTTTTGAAGGAAGGTGTTAAGGATGACAATTATCCTGAAGGCGAAGTTTTTACCTGCCCTGTGGATATCTATGGGGAAATTGTTGTTGACGGTGTTTTGGGGGACATATATGATGCAAAATATGGCGTCATAACAAAAACGCCATTGACTTTGAAGATAGAAAATTGTAAAGCCATTATGGGCAGCATATCCTGCAAAAATAAGGCAATAGCAAATGACATTAAAAATTATATTTTAACCGGAGATAAATATGCATCAAGAGTAGGGGAAGTTGCGTTAGGCACTAATATTTGCCTTGACAGAATCATAGGCAATCTCCTGCAGGACGAGAAGTTCCCTTCATTTCACCTGGCTTTCGGCGACCCCTACGGCAATGATACTGGCGCCGGATGGCAGAGCAACAGGCACATTGACATGGTTGTCCTGAAGCCGGATGTGTATGTTGATGGCAATTTGATTATGGAGAAAGGGAAGTATAAGATATAGAAAGCCCGCCTCCGGCATGAATTAAATTAATGCCTTTACATTTGCAACAAACTTTTTTGCATTCTCTATGGACTCTTTTGCATAAGGAATATTTGCTTCTGACTTAAGATTATATGTAAACATGCCCCTCTTTTTCTTTTCCAGCTTGAATATGTCAAGCAATGAATCTGCCTTAATCACGGCATCTTCATATATCTTCAAAAGCTCTGCATCAAGCACACCTATATCAACAAATTTTTTGAAAGCGTCAAATGTCTTCTTGTGCTCTTCAGGCGGAGAAGTTTTTATTCCTTTGCTGAATAAATATGCTTTTGCGCAGTAAAAAATTGAATAGTATGCATGTGATATCACGGAATAGAAAAAGGTTTTGCCTATTGGAATGCCTAATTCAGCCTTTACTTTTGCATCTGTTGAAATCAGCATGTCTTTTTCAGCAAGAAGAAACTCGTCTTCCGCCCTTATTGTGTAAAGCTCAGCCTCTGAAGCCATTTTCCATCGCCTCCTTTAAAAGCAGATAGTATCTTGATGCATTTCTTAGCAACAGCCTGTTATTAAATATTTCCTTTCCAAAGCTTGCTTTTTTTTCAAGCAGCATGTCCATGAAATCTTTGTATGTTATAACAATGGGATGTATCTTCGGCAGGAATAAGGCAGTGAGGCTTTCCAGCAGCTTCTGCTTCTCAAATGCCTTGTCTTTTGCAATAATCACAAAATCCATGTCTGACTGCCTTGTTTGCGTGCCTTTTGCATAGCTTCCTGTTATGAGCAGGATATCATCTTCAAAGTCCTTAAATTCCATTATTTTATCAGTGTTTGGCAATGCTTTGGAAAGCGCTTCCTGCTCGTCAAGGAAAGACAGGATAGAAACTGCGTTATTTGTAAGAGAAATAGTGCAGAGCTTTGCATGACCTGCTCTTTTAGTTTGCAGTATTCTTGTTGCTTCCAGCTCTTTAATTGCATTATAGACCGTAGGATAGTCCTTTTTTGCCATTAGCGCAATTTCCCTTATTGTCCTGCTCAGGAAGATGTTTTTCCTAAAGAGATTTAAGATTTCTACGTTGCTTTTCTTAGTTATAGTACTTTTCATATAATATTATATGAAATAGCATATATTTAAGGGTTTCTAATGAATCAGCCATTAAACTAAACTCTCAAGTGATAACAAAAACACAAAGTTTAAATACCTGTAATATCTCCAAATTCTAACCAAACAATCAATTTAGGGGGTACAAAAATGGAACAAATAACAATACAGGGAAGAGATGAGCTGGAAGTTTACAGGCTTATAGGCTCGTGGGATAAGGAGGTAAGCATCCTGAAATCGCAAGGGCTTGATGTGATAACGGCAAGGGACCTTGCGGAAGCAAGAATTCTTGCTGGGGCAAAAAATCCTGTCAGCACAGGGTGGACCTTTGTTGCAGAAAATTTTAATTATGATGGGAATGATATTCTCATTGCATCAAGGGAATTTAGCCCTCTTTTGCAATATCCTGCTGAAGCAACAGATTGCCACAGACGGGGCAAGGCGTTTTATCTTTCCCCTAAAGATACTGAGAAATTAAGATGCGTGGCTTCGAGTGATATTAATCAGGCAATGAAGTTGGGGGTTTTGCTTTTAAAAAGAAGCAAAGTCCCTTCTTACATTCCTGTTGAGGCTTTTGGCGAGGAAGATGTTACATCTTTCTTGTTTAGGGACAAGGCAAAGGAATACGGCAGGTTTTTGAAGGAAAACGAAATAGATAACGTTCCATTATGGGTTGTTGATAAGGCATACGCCAAAAAGAAGGGCAAGGCATTCAGCCGTGCCCTCTGGGCTAACTGCATTGACTGCAATTCAGCTCTTAATGGCAACGGCTCCCTCAATGACGACTACGGTCGTTTCTCCGTAGTAAGTCGTGGCGATTCCGAAGGGCGAGCAACGGTGTCGCAGGCGCCGCACGCGGTTTCAGGTTTGGAAGCAGATATAGCTGATGCGCTTAGACAGGGCGTTAGCTTTACATTTAATGGAAAGCTCTATGCGCCTGTTTATTCAAAAGCAGTGCCGAAATAAGCAAATATCTCTCTTCTTTTTTTCTGTTATAATATTCACCAAGAAAACAATAGAAATAATCAAAGTGTAGCCTCCTTTGCTGCGTTCCACAGCCTACATGCTTATAGCTACAAGCCACGCCTACTTCTTTCCTGCGAACTCATTCAAGAACACCACAACAAACTTCTCAAAGTCCTTTATGCCGTCAACTGTGCAGTACTCATTTGCGCTGTGCTCATTGTCTCCACAGCCCAATCCTCCCCTTACAAAAGGCAGGTTCAATACATTTGAGAAAACATAATATGGCGCAGACCAGGCGCCCAAAGGCCATATTTCCGGCTCATGCCCTAATATCCTGTAAGCATCAATCATTTCATGGACAATGCGCGAGCTTACAGGCGTCTTGCTCCAGGGATATGCAAAGACATCTTCCATTGTAATGTCATCAAAGCCGTGCTTTACAATGTGCTTTCTGAACTTGTCCAAAATTTCTTCGTGTTTCTGGTTTGGAACAAGCCTTATTTCCATCTTAGCCCTTGCTTTTGAAGGCAATACTGATTTCTGCCCGGGCCCTGTATAGCCGGATGAAACTCCTGTAATATTAAGAGTGGGCAAATACAAATATTTCTGCAGCAAGTCAGCTCCGTGAGTATCATATTTGAACCTTAAGCTCTTGATTTCCCTTAAAACAGAATTCTCGTCAAATGTCTTTGCCAATTTATCCAAAAGCTCAACATCCTCTTTTGAAGGCGGGATTACATTGTCGTAAAACCCGTCGATAAGCACTTTCTCTTTCTTATCAACCAATGTTGACAAAAATTGCACCATTCTCCACGCAGGCGATGAAATCCATGCTGAATCAGAGCTATGAACTTCTTTCTCAGCAGGCCCTCCGACTCTGCCTCCTTTGCATACAATGTCAAATGTGATTATTCCCTTTACTCCGAGCTGCATTGTGACTTTCTTGTCAGTGTCCTGCGCAAAGTCAAAGTCAACGCAGGCATCTGCCTTTAATTCGTCCTTGTGCTTCTCGACAAAAGCCGCGAAATGCGGGCTTCCAATCTCTTCCTCTCCTTCAATTGTAAATTTTAAGTTAACAGGAATCTCATCATTTGCCTTCATTTCCTTCAATGCATTAAATAACGAAGCCAATGAGCCCTTTGAATTAACAGCCCCTCTTGCAAATATGCATTTTCCCTGCTGTGAAGTTTCCCTTATCTCTGCAGAGAATGGCGGGCTTTTCCATGTTTTTTCATCAGCAGGCTGAACATCGTACATTCCATAAATAAGAAGCGTTTTCGGCTTTCCCAAATCCAGCTGCCCCATTACAATCGGGAAATCATCAGAGCCGTGAAAAGAAGCCTTGCCTCCAATCGACTCAATCATTCCCTTCACCATCAATGCAGTCTCAATAATTCCGTCTTTTTCATTTGCAACGCTTGATTGTTTCAGGAATTCCTGGACTTTTGCAATATGCTTTGGAAAATTCTTCTCAATGCTTGCAAACACTTTCTCTATCTTTTCAGGCAATTTGGCTGCTTCTCTATGAATCTCAGCTTCAACAGGAGCTTTTGCTGCCTCTTTCTGCTGTTCAGCCTTAGGTGCACTTAATAATAGCTTTTCTTCTGCCATGAAAATAATATTGTTTGAATTCTATTTAAGTGTTTCCTATAGAAAAGAGGGAAAGGAGGCTTGAATTAAGGCAATTCTTTGCTTTCATAGTGTTTTCAATTGGATTAGGGCTTTCAAGAAACTATTTTTACAGCAGTGTAAATTTTTCATGATTTTATTAACCCACTTCCAGAATCTCTCTTAGCACATTCTTGTGCTTATTATATGCTGTTTCGTCAATCAGCCCGAAAACACCCTGCAGCCCGTCCCGAAATTGCTTTGAAGAAATGTTTGTGATTATTTTCTCGCTTCTTTCTTTGATTGAGGATCTTTTGCTTATCTCTTCCCTTACAAATATCTTATCTTTTATGAGCGGAGCAAGCATGAAAATGTCCCTTATGTCTGAAGCCCTGCAGCTTATGGCTTTCATTGCAAAAAGCGCATCTGCTGTTATAACTCGGGCTGTAATCTTTTCTGTTATTGTTTTACCTCTTAACAGGATTTCTTTTGAGTGCTTAAACACCCATGCTGCCGAGAATGTTGCTTTTGTCTG
>JBAZYQ010000045.1:0-9268 GCA_041659245.1 Candidatus Nanoarchaeia archaeon | reverse complement strand
ATTGTGGGAGCTGCTGCGTGCTGAGTTCTTGCTGCTGAAGGTATATTGAAAGAGCTGGAGTAATAACATGGAATACGCAGAGTTTCAACTGAAGCTTGCGAAATTTTTTGCAGAAGTTATAAGTCCGCTGCCCAAACCAGAGTGGGCAACAAAACATAAAACCACCTTGTCTTTGGACAATTCTCTGCTCCTTGACTTCTCTGAAACTAAATCAGACAATCCTGTTTTCATAATCCCGCCGCAGGCAGGGCACCATTCATGCATTGCTGATTATGATCTAAACCAAAGCCTTGTTGAAGCATCATTAAAGGCAGGAAAGGAAACATATGCAGCTGAATGGAAAAGCGCAAATTATAATCAGAGAAACAACAGCATTGATGACTGCATAATCTCAATGAAAAAATGCATTGATAAAATTGGAAAGAAAGTAAGCTTGGTGGGGCTTTGCCAGGGCGGATGGCAGTCTGCAATATATACGGCATTGTATCCTGAAGATGTCTCTTCACTGGTTCTTGCAGCCGCTCCAATCGATTTTCATGAAGGAAACGGCATGATAACACAATATGCAAAGCTTTATCCTATTGAGTTCTACCAGTCGCTTGTTGCAATGGGCTATGGGAACCTTAACGGCGGATTCATGGTAATGGGATTTAAGATGATGAATCCTGTTGACAGATTTATTACAGACTATATTGACTTATTCGAGCACATTGATGATGAAACTTTTGTGAAAAGGGCAAGGAAGTTCAGGGGCTGGTATGAATACACGCAGAACCTGCCTGGCAGATTCTACCTGCAGGTTGTCAAGGAGCTTTTCAAGGAAAACAGATTAGTCAAGGGCAGCCTTAATATTCTTGGAAGAAATGTTGATATGCAGAACATAGCATGCCCTCTCCGCCTTATTGCCGGGGAAAAAGATGACATCACTCTTCCTGAGCAGGTGTTTGCAGCTGAGAATTATGTTTCTTCAAAAGATATTACAAAAATCATAGTGCCTGCAGGGCATATTGGAGTTTTTATGGGCACAAAGATAGTCAGGGATTGCTGGCCGGGCATATTTAATTCTATTTAAATAATTTTAAAAAATATTAATAATAAAGAAAGAAAAATAAAAAAATAAAAGAAAAAAGAAGTTACTACTTCTTCTTCTCAGCAGGCTTTGCTTCCTTGGCTGCAGCTGGAGCTGCGGCTTTTGCGCCGGCAGCAGGTGCTTTAGCGCCTGCAGCAGGGGCTGCGCCTTCAGCAGCAGGAGCGCCGGCGGCTGCCTTTGCAGCATCCTTAGCTTCCTTGTCAGCTTTCATCTTTGCCAGGTCTTTCTCAAATCTCTTCCTGGTTTCTTCAAGCTGCTGCTTTATCAAAGCCTTTTTCTCAGGGCTTACTTCTGTAGCCTCTGATTTTATCAATGAATCGTATTTGCCTGCGTCAATGTCTGCATTGACTGCAATGGCTGTCTTGCCTTCAACAAGAACGCCAAGTGAGTTGCATGAACCAATAACTGTCTTTACAGCTGTTTTCATTGATTTTGCAAGCAGTGAATCCATCTTCATCTTGGCAACTTTTATTACCTGTTCCATTGCCATGTTTCCAACCTTGTCCTTGTGAGGAATTCCGGAGCCTGTTTCAATGCCAAGCTCTTTCTTTATCAACGCGGATGTTGGCGGAGTTCCGATTTCAATCTCAAACTCCTTAGTAGAAGTGTCAATTAATACTGTTACAGGAACTTTCATGCCCTTGTAAGCAGCTGTCTTTTCGTTTATTTTGCTTATGACTTGTCCGATATTTACGCCCATCGGACCCAAAGCAGGTCCCAACGGAGGCGCAGCTGAAGCTTTGCCGCCTTCAATCATTGCCTCGACTTTTTCTTTCTTTCCCATTTTTGTCTCCTTGTTCAGAAGTTTTTATTGCAATCCTGTCAGTGAAATGATAGGTATACCTTTATAAACCTTGCTGTTTTTTGAAAGCGTATGGCTGATTACATATTCATAATGGGAAGGGACCCTGAGCTGTCGCTTTTGGAGCTTGTGAGCTATCTTAAGGCAAGGAACATTGTATATAAGATTAAGGCAAGCACGAAGATTGCAGTATTAATCTCTTTGCCTGAGCTTGATTTCCCGCAAATAATTTTAGAGCTTGGCGGCACAGTGAAAATAGCAAGGGTAATAGATGACATGGATTCTGAAGTTCTTTACAGCGGCAAGTCAAATAAGATGAAATATGCTGTCAGTGTTTATGATGACAGCGATGTCAATGAGCTTAGGGATTATCTCAAGGACAGATTAAAAGAGGAAAGATTAAAGGCAGCATACAAGCGCTCTTCAAGAAAAGAGCAATACTTAATGCCTAATGATGTAATAAGGCACGGCCTTCTCAATGAGGGATTTGAGCTTGTTGTTTATGATGACATAATAGCAAGGACAATTGCTGTTTTCAACCCGTTCAAGTATGAGCAGAGGGACAAGGAAAGGCCGAAGCAAAGGGAGCTTCATATGATTTCAATCAGGCTTGCAAAAATATTAATAAATCTTGCAATGGCAAAGCCCGGAAGCTTGCTGTTGGATCCATTTTGCGGATACGGTATTTTGCTTCAGGAAGCAATGCTTATGAATATTAACACAGCCGGCTTTGACATAAACAGGGAATGCGCTGACGCGTCAAAGGCAAACCTTATGTGGACTGCAAAGCGCTACAACTGCACTGCAAATTACAGGATATTCAATTCAGACAGCAGGCATCTTTCAAGAGAGCTTGAAAAAGCAGACTGCGCAGCCACAGAGCCTTACATGGGTCCTTTGCTTAAGAAAATACCCGTAAAAAGCGAGGCAGTAAAAATCATAGCAGAGCTTCAGCCGATTTACAGGGATGTCTTAAGGGAGCTTGCCTGGATTGTCAAGGGGCATATAGTAATCATAGTTCCGAGGTTCAGGCTTTATTCAGGGGAAAGAATCAAGTTTAATTTTGAGAAAATGCTCCATGATTTCTCGCTTAAGCCTGTTGAAATGCTTCCCGAGATAAAAATGCCCATTATATATACTGCAACAGACAGCAAAATAGAGCGTGAAATCTGGGTTCTTAGAAAAATATAGTGCATCACATAAAAACTTATAAACCTTGACGTTCTTATTATTACTATGAAAAAAGAGGCAAATACTTCTGAGCAAAGCGCATTGACTGAGTTCAGCTCAAAGCCAAAATCCAAGCTAAAAGCAAAGAAGGCAGTAAAGCAGGAAATATCTCTTGCTATAACTGAAATGACAAACAAGATTGCTTTGAAGCTGGTTAAAGAAAAATTATTCAAGAACAAGAAAGAGGCATTGGAAGCGGCAATCGGCTTTTTCCTCATCTGGTACTCAAATCCCGAGGAGTTTGAAAAGCTGAACGCAAAAAGAAACAATGCTCCTCCTGAGGCAATAAGGACTGTCCAGGACATTACTTCAGATATCCTGAGAGGACTGCCGACAAGAAAGTTTGCAGAAGAGCCTGCTCCCCAGAAGCCTTGAACTTAATTTCTAGAAAATTTTCTATTACTCTTCAACTTTTCTCACAAACTTAGGATATATTCCAGGCTGCAAAAATACTTTCCAGTTCTTCACAGCAAGCCCTTTTTCGTTTTTCATAATGTCTTCAGAGCTCATAATTGCATTTCCTATTGAAACAAGCTCGTCTTTAAGCGTCATTACCGCAACAAAGGCTCCCTTTTCAATGCCTGCATTTAATTTTGCAATTCCGGGTATTGACAATGCAGCTCCGTGGCAAAGAGTGTCAACAGTTGTGTCAAGAACCCAGACTTTTGGCAGATGGTCAACAGCCCTTTCCATTGGATGAATGCATTGCCTTAACAGCTTTTCATTTCCAGTCTCTTTCCAGGTTGTATAAGCATCTTTCAAGTCATGCAGGCTAACCCAATCATCAATTGCAAATGTTGCAACCCTGCTTCTTAATAATTCAGCCATGTGCGCCCCAACCCCTAATTTTTGCCCGAAGTCATGCACAAATTTTCTTACATAAGTGCCTGCCTGGCATCCCATCCTGAACAACACATCCTGTCCGTCAACATCAAGAATGTCAACATAATAGACATTTCTTTTTCTCAGCTGCCTTTTAACTGCTGATTTTACAGGCGGCATCTGCTCTATGACTCCGACAAGCGACATAAGTTCTTTTCTCATCAGCGCCTCGTCAACCTGCTTGTGAATATGCATTATGCAGACATATTCCTTGCCTGCTGTCAAAAGCATCTGGACAACTCTTGTTGCCCTTCCTGTTGCAATTGGAAGAACACCTGTTACTCCCGGATCCAATGTGCCTGAATGCCCTGCTTTTTCTATTCCAAGTATTTTCTGGACATAATCAGAAACCTGGTGAGAGGTTGGCCCTGCAGGCTTGTTAAGGTTGATGATTCCATAGTCTATCATCTCATCTATGTCCCTTTCCTCTGGCTTGCAGCTGACTTCCTTGTTTGTTCTTGCTTCTTCTTTCTTTACAAGAATTTCCCTGTCAGTTTCGTAAGGCAATCTCATAAGAGTTAAGAAACAGGCTCTGTTTTTAAACATTTGTCATTAAATCATACTTAGTAATATATTTAAGCAAGTACATTATATTATAAGAAATGGAATTAGTTTCTATACTTATAGTTATATGCGGATTATTAGTCGGGTGGACAATCGGGGCGAATGATGCTGCAAATTGTCTTGGCACTTCTGTCGGGGCTGGATTAACAAGCTACAGGAAAGCAGTAATAATTGTCGCAATAATGGCATTGCTGGGCGCATGTTCCACAATTTATCAGCATAATAATACAACTGCAACTGTTGGCAAGGGGATTGTTGATGCGTCTGCAATACCAATGGTAAGCATTATAGCTGTTCTTTTGTCAGCGGCAATTCTTGTCACTGTACTTACTGTGATGGGGCTTCCTGTCTCGACAACTCAGGCTGTTATCGGCGGGATTGCGGGAATAGGAGTTGTAATTGGCACTGCAGTAAACTGGCATAATGTTGCCAAGATATTCTTATTGGGATTTATAACGCCTGTTGCTGCTTTGATTGCAAGCTATCTGATTTACAAGATTTATGCAAAAATTTCAGCGCTAAAGCCCTTCCTATTCCTTGAAAAGTTTTTAGGTTGGGCTGTCTTGTTAAGCGGCGCGTTCCTTGCTTTTAGCCTTGGCGCAAACAATATAGGAAATGCAATGGGCTTGGTTGTTGAAAGCAATATAATGCCTATCTTTTTGGCAAGCATATTAGGCGGCGTTGCAATTGCAATAGGCAGTATCACGCTTGGCAAAAGAGTCATGAAAACAGTCAGCAATGATATTACCCAGCTTAATGCTCAAACTGCTTTTGCAGCGCAGGCAGGCTCTGCTGTTGCAGTATATTTGCTAACATTATGGGGCATACCAACATCAACCACATTTGGAATTGTTGGCGGAGTTGTTGGAGTCGGGCTTGTCAAGGGAGTTGGAAGCCTGCAGACAGGCACATTAAAGAGAATAGTGTCTGGATGGGTTGTAACGCCTGTTGTCGGGGCTATATTGGCAATAGTTACATTTGAACTACTGAACTTAGTGATGGTGTAGAAAGCGAAGCTTTCTGCACTAGGAAAAGCGTTAGCTTTTCCGTGTAGCAATATTTATATACACGCAAAACCAATAAAACAAACGGAAGGGAGGAAAGAAAAATGAAATTCAAATGGCTCAGGATTCTGCCTATATTCGGCAGGGATATGGAAAAAGAAACAGTTGAACTGTTCAAGGCTATGATTAATGAGATTCTCTCGGTAAAGCAGCCTTTTACTGAAGTGGGAAAGGCACTGAAAAAAGGCGATTTCAAAAAGATAAAACAGCTTGCGCTTGTGATAAACGAGAAGGAGCATAACTGCGACAAGATAAGAAGGGAAATTTCGCAGAAGATGTATTCAGGCGCATTTATGCCTGTGATGAGGACAAGATTATATGACCTTACTGACACAATGGACTCAGTGATTGATGGAGTGCAGGATGCTGTTGACAGGATGATTTATCTTGAGAAAAAAAGAGTTAATCCAAAAGCCATTGATTTATACCTTAAGATGATTGACGAAAGCTGCACAGGAATAACTCATTTGTCTGTCATAATAGACAATCTTTTTTCCGGAAGCCATGAACTTATGGCTAACATCAAGAAAGCAAATATTTCAGAGCATAATCTTGATCTGCTGAAAAGAGATGTCCTTGATATTGTGATGTTTGAAAGGAAAATGGACTGCACATCTGTATGGCTTTCTGTTAATGTTGCAACACTTCTTTCAGAAATAGGCGATGATGTTGAAAGATGCTGCGATGACATTGCAGTATTAAGGCTATTGAGGCAGGCGTAAAAGCCTCTTTCTTTTTTATTTTTTTAGAACCATAAAGTTTATTAATTAATGGTAACTATTAATACCATATGGTAGAAAATATTACCAATTGGAAACTTCGCATAATTGGGATTTTCAGGCAGGATTATCTTGCGGGATTTCATACAAGGGAAATGGCAAAGATTCTGGAAACTTCTCATGTAACTTTGCTGCCTCATTTGAATGCATTGGAAAAAGAAAAAGTGCTTGTTTTCTCGGAACAAGGCAGAAACAAGGTTTATTCCCTTAATTTAAGCAATATAATTGCAAGGGAATACATGGTTATGGCTGAGAAAGCTGCTTCAATCGGGCTTTTTTCAAAATCTTTTCTTTTGAAGGAAATATACACAAAGATAGCGGCGAAGAACCTTAATTGCATACTGCTTCTTTTTGGCTCTTATGCAAAAGGATATTCTGCAAAAGAAAGCGACATAGATATGTACAGTATATACTTTATAGGGATTAATAATATAAAGGGAATAAAGGAGATTGGTTCATTGTATAACAAGCAAATCAGCCTTAAGGAAACAGGTGTTGAATCATTTGAAACTGCCTTAAGGAATAAAGACCCGCTTGTCAGGGAAATCATGGCAGGGCATATAGTGCTGCAGAATGCGGATACTTTTGTCGCCTTGCTGTGGAAATACTGCAATGAACACAGAACTTGACTGGTGCAAGAAACAGAAAAAAGGAATCAGGCTTGCTGTTCCAAGCAAAATTCTTGGAGAAGTCTATCTGAAGAAAGCAGAAAGCGCCCTTAACATGCTTGCTTCTGCAATTGAGAAAAATGAGCCGGATTGGATAGCTTCAACAATGTATTATGCAAAATATTTCTCAGTTTATGCTTTGCTTGCGAAATGCGGAATAAAATGCGAGATTCATGATTGCACATTAAAGGCAATGAAACTGCTTTTTGTCGATTCAGGGGTTATAAGCAAAGAACTTTATGAGGATATAGAAGATTCAAAAACGCTGAGGGTTGATTTGCAATATTATACTTCAAATGATAATGACACAAAAAGGCTTTTCTTGCTTGCGAGCACTGCGCCTGATTTCGTGCTTTTGATAAAGCAAATTTATGAAAGAATAGGTAATAAAGAAATAATGAATGTAAGGCAAATGTTTTAGATGTTATTTAATCAGAATTCTTTTTCATAAGCTCTTTTGCTTCAAAAAATATCTTTGGATACTTCACAGCAGCCCTTCCAATCATTGCAGCATCTGCTATCTTGAGCATTTCAATCGCATCCTCTGCTTTTCTTATGTCGCCGTTGCCGAATAATGGAATCTTAAGCTCTTTTTTAACAGCTTTTATTATGTCCCAGTCAGCCCTTCCCGAGTATCCGTCTTTTGTGTATCTTGCGTGCAAAGCAATTGCTGAAGCTCCTGCGTCCTGGATTATTAATGCGTTTCTCAGGCAGTTGTCAGCCCTTATTTTTACAGTGACAGGCTTGTTTACTGCAGATACAACAGCTTCAACCATTTCCTTTATCTTTAACGGCTTTGCCAATAATGCTGCGCAGGCTCCTATTTTTATTGAGTTTTTTGCAGGGCAGCCCATGTTCAAGTCAATGATATCTGCTTTTTCCTCAAGCATTTTCGCTGCTTTTACCATCACGTCTATTTTTCCGCCGAAAATCTGCATTGCAATAGGGCGTTCTGCTTCTGACATTTCCATTGTCTTAAGTGCAGACTTGTTTCCTCTTACAATTGCATTTGCATTGATTCTCTCGGAATAAACCAAGTCAGCGCCGTAGTGCCTGCAGAGCAATCTAAAGCGAATATCTGTGTAGCCCTCCATGGGCGCCATTATGAGCTTTATCCTGCTGAAGTCGAATGCCATAATAATATACTCTATATTGGCTTTAAAAACCTGACGCTATTTATTCCCAGTCGATGGGCTTGTCCAGGGAAAGAATGTCGCCTATTTTCCAGTTTAGATGGCTGTCTCTTGGCATTCTTGTAGCAAACCACAGCCCAAGACCGCCACGTAATCTGCGGTTTCCAGCTTCTATCTGCCTGCCAACTTCCCTTCTTGTGCCGTCTCTGTAAAAATAAGATGTCCTTACAACAAGATTTGCGGAGTAAAGGGTTAAGTCAGGATTCCTTGTTGCTGTATATGTGGAGTATATGAATTTCAGCATGTCAACTGCCGCGCCGGGCCATACGCAACTGAGGTTATCAGCTATTACAGCGCCGCCATAAATTCCGTCCATGTCAAGCCAGCGCACTTCATCGCCCTTTGTTAAGAATATATTCTTTACATGGGCATCGCCGATTACAACCCCGTGCAAGTGAATATTGTCTAATGCTTCAACCGCCTTTTTCAGCGCCATTTTTCTTTCTTCGTCAGAATCAAGGCTTCTGAAATCCCTTCCTTCAAGGTATTCTCTTACAAGGGTTTTGTTTCCATATGCAATCAGCCTGGGTGCGTGCTTGCCTGCAAGGGTTTCAAGCCTGGCCGCTTCCATAGTTATCCTTCGGCGTGCGGTGCTTAACATTCTTGTCCCAAGAAAGAACTTGTCCTGTAAAACATAGTATGGTTCTATAAGAGAAGATAATGCTCTTGGTTTCTTTACAATATACTTCTGCCCCTCAAACACAACTGGAAAGACAATGTTGCTTGCCTTGTAATTTTCTCCTGCCCTGTATTCCTCGGGATTTTTCAAAAGTTCTTCAATTGCCATAACAGGGAAATAATCTAAATCTTTATAAACCTTATTCACGGCTTATAATCCATGGAAACAATCGTGGTCTCAGTGGGAGGCTCAATCATAGTGCCTTCTGGCATTGATTACAACTTTCTTGTTTCATTAAGAAAAACAGCTGTTGAGATTTCAAAAAAGCATAAGCTGGTTATCTGCACAGGCGGCGGGCATACTGCAAGAGAATATAT
>JBAZYQ010000044.1:0-9312 GCA_041659245.1 Candidatus Nanoarchaeia archaeon | reverse complement strand
GGCTACAGCAGAATCAATTGCCGCATTCCTGTTTGGCCCTGTGCCAGGCCCTGAAATCGCGATTGCAGTTGTCTCGCTGCCCTTTAAGTCAGCGCCAATCTGCAATGAGTCAACCATCTTGTCATCAAGGTAAAAGTCAACATGCTCGCTAAGTATTTCCCTGCCGTCATCTGACTGGATTACATCAAGCTTGTTTGTCACATCAGCGTGCTTTTTCGCAGCTTCAGGGCTCAAATGAATTACAAACTCAAACTTGCAGTATTCGCCGTCAGAAATTGTGTAGCAGTTTCTTACGCCTGAGCAGCTTCCGTCATCCCTGCATACAAAGGTGATATCTTTCTTGCCGCCCATGAATACAGTTTCATTTCCTATCTTTGCCTCAAACTTGCCCTGCTTTGCAATCAGGTCGCTTACTTCCTCTTTTGACACGCCTGCAATTTCAATTAATATGAATGTCTCTCCCTGCCAGTCAGCAGCGCTTCTTATTCTCATGTCAGTCAAGCCATACACATTCATCCTGTTGCCAAGAACGCTTATCAGGTCAGCAATATCCTTGTCAGAAACAGTGCCATTCTCAGCTAGGGGCTTTAGAAGAACCCTTGTTCCGCCTTCCAGATCAAGCCCTTTCTTTATGTTGCTTTTTGAAGCCAATCCCACTGTAATCTTTGGCGCTCCCCTGTCAAGGAAAGCCGCATTCGCCTTGTCAGTTACAATTTTTATTATTTTCTGTGGCAGTAATTTGTTAAGCGATTCATCAAGCGCAGTCTTGTTGCCAACATTATCTTTCCCGACTGAAAGTATTACATCCCCTTTCTGCAATTTGGAAAATGAATCAGAGGATATAATTGTATTATTGTCATCAGCTGAAAAGCCAAAGCTGTTTGTGACATTATATTCAACAGCAATAGTCTTGTCCGCCCTTTTTACCTTGGTTGAAAACAGCACAGGCTTATTCTCAAGCAAAGCCATTGCTTTTTGGAAATCAAGAACAGAAGCAATCGGCTGCTCATTAACTGTTTTTACAATCTGCCCGGAGGCAAGCCCTGCAAGAGCCGCTTCGCTCCCGGGCTCCACATTCTTTATTTGAACACCTGAAGCATAAGGGGAAGGGTTGATTGCAAGAACCGAGAAAAACAGCACTGCAATAAGAATCCATACCCTTAACGGAATTTTCTTAAGCATTGCCGTCACCTGCCTTGCGCCTTACCCACCATACAAGAACGCCTGTGTTGAATAAGTAAGTTACAACAATGTCATACAAAAGCCCCAATATGATTATCAAGAAGATTTCCTTTATTATATAGCTCTGCGAAAAGAAATAACCAGCTGTCAACGCAATAATTGTTGTCATGGACATTGTAAGCCCTGTCTTGACTCCGTCAAACATCCTGTCAACAACATTTCCCTCTTCCTGCCTTCTCAGGGCTTTTGTTGTGATTAAGATGTCAGTGTCAACTGAATAGCCGATAAGCATTAGCAGTGCCGCAATGCCTGCTGTTGAAAGCCTCATTCCAAACAAGTTCATTATCGCAATCGGAAAAACCATGTCGCAGAATGCGCAGAACACCACTGTGAATGAAGGTATCAATGAGCGGAATGTTATGAGCACGACAACCGCCATGAATGCAAATGCAAGAAATATTGCCATTAGCATCTGCTTGTAAAAAGACTCGCCAAGCGCGCTTCCGACCTGCTCTGCGGAATAATTGTCTTTTGTGAGCAGGAAGCCGGAACTTTCTTTCTGCATTCTTTCCTGAACAGCCGCCTTGATATTCTCTTCCTTGACATCAGATGCTTCAATAATAATTCCTGTCTGCTGATTGGTGCCGAATTCAGACAAAGTCCTTACAAGAATGTCAGAGCCTGTGAATCTTGAAGAAAGATAATCTTCCAAATCAGGAACTTTAACGTCAGTTGAGATTGTTATTGTAAGCCCGCCTTTAAGGGTGACGTCCCTGTCAATAAAATCTCCTGTCCTTGCATAATGTATGCCTATTATCGCAAGAGAAGCAATCAATACTATGACAGGGATAAGCATAAGCCATTTGTAATGTTTTGGATACCACTCTTTTAGGTTCATATCTGGAAAAGGAAACAGATGGAGGTTTATATATTTTTAGGTTTATCTGCCTGAAAAGCACAAAAATTCTTACCAGTAAGCTTTATTAACCTAAATTATCACTATTTTAGCAATGGAAGAAGAGGGAATATTTAAGGTAGAGAATCTTTCAAAATATTTCGGAAAAAAAAGAGTCCTAAATAACATCAGCCTTGCAATTCCAAAAGGAAGCTATTATGGGATAATAGGATTAAGCGGCTCGGGAAAAACAACGCTCCTTAATATTCTCATAGGATTCTGGAAACAGACAAGCGGAAAAGTATTCTTTGACGGAAAGCAGGTCAAAGGAAATAAAACAATTTTGCACTCAAGCATAGGGTTTGCAACTCAGTCAATCTCGGTTTATCCGCTTCTCACTGTAAATGAAAACCTTGCATATTTTGGAAGGCTTTACAGCATGAAAGAGGACAGCATCAGGAAGAGGACAAAAGCGCTTCTTGACTTGATGGACCTGACTGATGCAGGAAACCTGCTTGCAAAAGAGCTCTCAACAGGGATGCTGAGGAGGCTGGACATAGCCTGCTCGTTAATACACAATCCAAAAGTCCTGATACTCGACGAGCCGACAGAAGACCTAGATCCTGTCTTAAGAAAGGAAATGCTCGCGCTTATCAAAAAAATAAATGACCAGGGAAAAACAATAATTATGACTTCGCATATGCTTGATGAGGTTGAAGTGGTTTGCAGCAGGATTGCAATAATCCATAACGGCGAGATAATTGAAAAAGGCTCCCCTGACGAATTAAAAGACAGATATTCAAAGAATGAGGAGATTCATCTTTCAACAAGCCCGGGCAATTACGAGGCGATACTCAAGAAAATGGGCAAGATGGATATAACAAACATTGTGATGAAAAGAAACAAGATGGTGCTTTACACCCCTCATGCCGAGAAAGTGCTCAAGCACTTAATGGGCATAATAGAGGGAAGCAAGGAAAAAATAATGAGCCTTAAGGTGCACAAGCCCACAATGGAAGAAGTTTTTGAATACATAACAAAGAGGCATTAAGATGGACGATAAAGAAGAGAATGTAACAAAAATGCTGGATGCCAAAAAGCAGATGGCAAAAAGGGATTATTCAGGCCTTTTTGATGAAGAAACAAAAAGAGGCAGGTCATTTGTGCTTATAAAAATCTGGAGAACAATAATCAAGAATTATAAGCTTTTGATAAGAACAAAAGTGTCGGCATTAATATTTCTTTTGGGTCCATTAATAATAATGGCTCTTGTAAGCGTTGGCTTCAACACTTCGGCATTATACGGGCTGAATGTTGCCGCCTATTCCGAGAGTTATTCCCCTCTTGCTGAATCGCTTATATTAAACCTTAGCAGCGGAGAGTATAATATCAGAAAAACAGCCAGCGAAACAGAATGCACTGATTTGGTAAAGCTTGCAAGATATCCCATATGCATTGTTTTCCCGAAAGATATGGCTATAGACAACAGCGCAAGAAATGTCATTTCGCTTTATATTGATGAATCCAGGGTGAACATAGCAAATGCAATCAGCGAGAAATTAAGCGCAAAAGTTGAGATTCAGTCAAAAGAGCTAAGCTCGGGAGCGGTAAGCCAGCTTCTTGGTGCTTTAGATACCATAAACCGGGAAACAGAAACAGGCAAGATAGCGGGGAGCAAGCTCACTGCAAACAATGCATTGGAAGCATCAAAGCTTGCAGAAACAATGGATGATATTTCTTCAATTGACCTGGAACATACTGCAGTTGATACGGCCGCAATTACAACTGAAATAAGCAGCATACAAAACAGCCTTAATGTCAGCTCAAGCGTATTTTCAGCTCTCACAACCAGCGTAAATGAGCTGGTTTCAAATTATAATTCAATGGGAGTCAAGCTTGACAGCGCAAAAACAAAAGCTTCCGATGTGCAGGCAAGCGCGCAAAGCGCAAAAGACTCGGTAAATGCAGACACCCCTATAATCAGGGATGTCAACACGAGGCTCGGCAATATTAAGACAAGCATAGAAAGCGTAAAGCTTACAAATGTTGACTCAATTGTAAGCCCCTTGAAAATAAGCGTGCAGCCCCTGACAAAAACAAAGAACTATTTTGCATACATATTGCCTTCATTGTTAATATTGCTCGTGATGCTTGTAAGCCTGCTTATGAGCTCAACAGGCATAATCCGCGAAAAAGAATCATCAGCTTCATTAAGAAATTTCATAACTCCGACAAGGTCAGGCACATTCCTTCTTGCGCATTACCTGACATACTTAAGCATCATATTCATACAAACAGTGCTTATGCTTGGTGTTGCAACAATATTCATAAGAGGGCTGCCTGTTTCAACATACCTGTTTTCAATCCTGTTCATGATGCTTTTTGCGACAATATTCATATCCATTGGAATGTTCATAGGCACCATATTCAATACAGGCGAGACAGCAACAGTTGCATCAGTTTCTGTTGCGATGATTACGCTTGTATTCTCAAATTCAATACTGCCTCTTGAAACTCTTTCAGGATTCCTGAGAACACTAGTTGAGTACAATCCCTTTGTCATAATGGAAGGAATACTCAAGGGATTAATTTTATTTGAAAATACCCTTGCCGGGCTTGACATGGTTCTCACTCTGGCAGGATTTGTCGTTGTATTCGCAGCAGCAACAATCATTGCAAACACAATGAGAGAAAAGATGCTGAGATAAAAAATAACTTCTTTTTTACTTTGTAAGCGCCTGCCACATATACCCTATAAATAATATAAGGGCAATTGCCGCGGCAATTACCAAGGCAGGCAATGCTGACTCAAGCGTATAAAGCAAAATTGCAAGAGCAAGTATGAACACAAAACTGAATATGTACATCGGCCTTGAGCCTATAAGCACTTTCATGCCGTCAAGCCCGAATATCGGAAGCATGTCAAACACAGGCATTAGTGAATTGATGAGCACCATGTCAGCAAGCGCATCAGCATTAATCAGCTTGCATAAAAGGGCAAGCATAATATTAGCCATTGGCCCTGCAAGCGCTATCTTGGCTTCTTCCAAGTCAGTGACTTCAACCATTTTGTGCCCGAAGCGGTAATTTTTCTTTATTACAAGCCCGTAGGAGCTTACTGCTGTAAAGAATAATTTTCCGTTGGATAAAAGCGCCACAAGAAGGCAAAGCACAATGCCTAATGGAAATGAGTTTATTGTGTATTCTTTTCCAAAGAGCTTTATTGTTTTGGGAAAGCTCGGTCTTCCGAACCAGAATCTCTTTACGCCCCATGTCCTGTATTCGCTTATGAACCCATATTTCTTTGCAGCCAAATCATGCGCAAAATCATGCACAAAAACACTGACTGCCACAAATATAATCATCTTGAAGAAATTGACAAGCCAGTGGTTCCACGAGAATTCAGCAGCCCTGTCATTGAATGCAAAAGCAAATGCCAGCGTTAATATGATAACTAAAAAATATTTCAGCTCATTTTTTGTGTATTCCATGTTATCTCACTTTTTGTTTGCAGGTTCGCCTAATTTATGCATTGCCTTGAGCTCTTCTATGATGCCTTCCTCATGCCCTGCGCCCACAATTGCAATGACAGAGCTATAATTTGCCATCAGATTATATAAATGTTTTGCCATGAAGGTGTTTCTCTCTGAAATAAGCGCACTATATATAGAGGGGTATCTTTTGCCCACCTGTGCTATCATTTTTTCAATAAATGCATTGTCAGGCACCTTTTTCAAGTCAAATGCAATCCTTTTCTTCTTAGAGAATAAGCCGGAGATTATGTCCCACACAACCCTGAACTTCTCTCTCCATGTTATTTGCCTGAAAAGGCTCTTGATAGTAATGTTAATATGCCTGTCTATGAGCGCAACTTCTGCCTTTACCTCTGCAGCAGCCTGAACAGCAGCCTTCATCTCATCTCCGGGAGAAGTGCCAACCATCTGCCCAAGCTTTTTCTCAGCCCAAGCCGCAATCAGGTTAAAAAGAAAGCCCCTGACGCCCATGTATCTTATGTCTTTTATCGAAAGCTTTCGTTTTTTCTTCTGCATTAAGCCATAAAACCTGTCAGTATCCAACTCAAGAGCCACTATATTGGGCTTCTGGAGCATAATCACATTGCCCACTTCCCTTATGCTTTGTATTGCAATATGGGAAGTGCCTATGATTGTGAGGTTTTTGTAAGTTCGCATAAGAGTAAGTGATGTGTGTTTCTATAAAAGAGTTCCGCTTTCAGACTTGCATCCCTTAAGAAATTTGCTACAAGCTTTTCATAACCATTAAAAACCATCACTGCATAATATTTCATATGAAAATAGCATTCACGCAGGCATATTATCTTCCTGTGATTGACGGGCCCGGGCAGGTCATACACGAGCTCGCAATGAGATATGTCAAGCAGGGGCACGACGTGCATGTTTTCTGCTCAGACAGCGACAAGTATGGCACAATTAAGAATAAAGAAGAAATTATTGACGGCGTAAAGATCCACAGGTGCAGAAACTGGTTTACAATAGCAAACTTCGCGACATTCTGGCCTTCTGTTTTGCCAAAGCTCTTGAAAGGAAATTTTGACATAATACATTCCCACGTCTCAGGGCATTCATATGTATTATTCTCAGCTATTGCCTCAAGAATAAAAAAAGTTCCGCACATTCACACAACGCACTGCTGCTGGACTTCAGGCTACCGCTCTTTTGGCGGAAGAGTTGCAGTATGGATTGTTTATCACACATTTCTGCCTTGGATGTTCAAATGGACAGACAGGATAATTGCAATAACACCGTGGGAAATAAATGAGATTCAGAGGCACGGCGGAAAAAAGGAAAAAATAAGAGTGATACCAAACGGAATGAATGAGATATTTTTCAAGAGAATCAAAAAGAATAATTTCAGGAAAGAATATGGCTTGCCTCAAAAATCAAAGATTGCATTGTTCTTCGGCAGGTTAAACCCAACAAAAGGAGTTGACAAACTCGCGCTTGCCGAGAAAGAAATCCTGAAAGCAAGGAAGGACATTCACTTTGTGTTTTTGGGGCCTGACGAGGGAATGCTTTCCAAATTAAAAGAAATAGCAGGAGACAATAAAAATTTTCATATTCTTGCCGCTATTCGCGACAGGAAAAAAATAGCAGAGATGTACCAGGCTGCTGACATATACTGCCTGCCTTCATACAGGGAAGGGCTTCCCCTCACAATGTTTGAGGCAATGGCTTCAGGCTGCCCCCTTGTGATGACGCCTGTCAATGGCGTGCCATACGAGATGAAAGAGCCTGACAACGGGCTGTTTGTGAAGTACGGCAATATTGAAGAGCTGAAAAATGCAATAATCAGGATAATTGACGACAAAAAGTTATCAGCAAAAATGAGAAAAAATAACATAAAAAGAGCAAAGCAGTACGACTGGACACTGATTGCAAACAGGGTTATGAGTGTCTATAAAGAGGTTTTAGGGGCAAAGAGAAAAAGATAACTATTTAAATATGTAATAACTTCCCATGGATACGTAATACTCATTAAAAGGAGGGTTAAAATGTTAAAAATAAAACAAGTGACAGATATTTATGACATGCAGGTCTTCACTGACACTGGAGACTATTTCGGCGATGTAGAGGAAGCAATACTCCAAGGAAACAAGGTGTATGGCTGGCGAATCAGGGCAACGAAGAATTCGTTCCTGACAAAGCTTCTTGGCGGCGCCAAGGGCGTTGTAGTTCCTCACAACCTCGTGAAGGCAATTGGCGACGTAATGGTCGTTTCAAAATCAGCAGTGCCGTCATACGAGGAAGGCGACGAAACAACAGGGCAGTCAACCACAACAGAAATGTAAGGGTTTTGCCTTTATTTTTTTAATTTTATCTATATTTCTTTTTTAAGTTCATTGCAGAAAGGTTATAATAATTCACTCGAAAAGTTCTGTCATTCGCATGGCTCATTCCGAACTTCCCGCCCTAGCGGAAAGTTTATATATTGAATTACTTTAATGTAAAGTAATATTTATGCGTAAAAACAAGGGCTAAAATGGAAACCACTGCATTCGGGTCTGTCATTGATTTTCTGCAGAAGCTGGGCTTCTTTGATGTCATACTTCCTTTCCTGCTCGTATTCACAATAGTATTCGGAATCCTTGAGAAGACAAGAGTTTTCGGCGTTGAAAAAATTGACGGCAAGGAATACCCCAGAAAAAGCATAAACTCAATGGTTGCGTTTGCAATCGGCTTTTTCACAGTTGCTGCAAAGCAGGTTGTAACATCACTCCAAGTTTCACTGCCTAATGTGGCATTAGTACTCATCATAGTTGTCTGCTTCCTTATGCTAGCAGGCTCATTTATGGGAGACAAGCCATTCAGCCTTGAAAACAGAGGAGCATGGGTTGGTTTCCTTACAGTCATAATGTTCCTCGCAGTAGTAATGATATTCCTTAATTCATTAGGATGGCTCACGCCAATAACTGCATTTTTTTCAGCTCATATGAACACTGTACTTATGCCAATCATATTTTTAGCAGTAATAGCGGGCGCAATTTTCTTTGTCATAAGCAGCGGCGAAAAACCCAAGGATAAGAAGGAGGACAAGTAAATGGTATTTGAAAACGTAAATTTCAGCGACATGATTAAGCAGTTAGAACAAATGGGATTTTATGAAGTAATCCTCCCTTTCATGCTTGTATTCACAATAATGTTTGCATTGCTGCAAAAGATAAAGCTTTTCGGGCAGGACACAAAAAATATTAACATTGTTGTCGCTGTTGTAATCGCATTCTTCTTTGTAAGAGTGCCTGCAATAATCGCAACAGTAAACCAGTTCCTGCCAAAGATTTCAATAATAGTCATTGTATTGCTGATGTTCCTGTTAATCTTGGGCGTGTTAGGCTCAGGCGAATCAACAGGATGGACAGGCTGGCCTTTCTTCATCGGAATGATTGGCGCAGTGCTTGGAATAGTATGGGCAGTTGTCACATCAGTGCCTGGAATCAGCACAGCATGGCCAAGATGGCTTGTGATTACATCACAGGACAAGGCAATACTGCTTGCAGTGGGCATATTCGTGTTATTGCTCTGGGTGTTCAGCGACAAGAAAACTGACTGGGATAAAATAGTGGAAAAAGCCCCTGGCCAGTTTGGATTCGGCGGAGGAAAGAAGAAATAAATGGCTTCAATACTCGATATAGGACTATTGGATTATTTTGTTCCTGTATTTGTATTCCTGCTTGTATTTGCAATACTCTTTGCCCTGCT
>JBAZYQ010000043.1:0-9325 GCA_041659245.1 Candidatus Nanoarchaeia archaeon | reverse complement strand
ATCCCCAGGTCTGCCACCTTCAGGTGAAGCTCTGAATCCCTTTCATTAACTCCGGCAAAATACCTGCTTGCAATGCCTGCCACAACGCTGACAGCTGCAACTGCTCCTGCAATTGCTGCATGCTTGTAATCCCCGCTGAAAACTTCCGTGCCTGCAAAGAATGTGCTGGCTGCTGTAGGCAAAAAGCTTACCTTTTCAACAAGCCTCAAGGTCCTTGCCCTGGCTGAGTAATGCATTGCCCTGCTTTCCAGGGATTCAATGACTCTTTCATCTACATGCCTGAGATATGCTTCCTGTATTGCGCCAGATGTGCTGTATTGTTCCATTTTTTTATTTTCTCCTACATATATTTATCTTTCAGTTTACATCTCTTTGATAATATAGCCATGTCTTCAAGCAGTTCTGATTCTCTCTTTGCTTTCAGCTTTGCCTCAAGGGAATTGCTTTCAGCGCTTTCAGCTGCTTTCAAATCGTCTTCAAGCCTGCCTGACACAACGCCGTTTGCAACAGATACTAATGTTCCAAATGCTGTCAGTACAAGATATGAAACAGGCGATTCAGATACAACAGCGCCGATTGATGCGCCCATTGCCAGCGCATAGCCGAATGTAGCTGACAGCTTGGTCTGAATTATCCAGCCTTTTGTTCTCTCAATGTATTCGCTTGTCATTTTTATTCATCCGCCTTTTTCTCTAAAAAAGTGTATTTTGCCTCAATCCTGTTTTTCCTGTCATGCATCTTGCTGAATTCAATAGAATAATGGCTTGTTGTTCTTGCCACTATATATGTCAGGGCAGCGCAAACAGCTGCAAAGGTTGAGAAAAAAGTTTTTGCAACATAAGAATCATCAGCGCATGCGCCAACACCGGCAAATATTCCTGTAACTGTTCCGCCAAGCATTGTTGTTGCTAAATTTTGGTTTAAACGCTCGCCTGTGTCCTTAAGCTGCTGCTTTAATTCTTCGTATTTCTGCGCGTCTTTGCTGTTTTGTATTAATGTTTCAATGTTTTTCATTTTATTGTCCCCCTAGTTTTGATTCTAAAGAATTCTTTTTAACTTCTGCAAGCCTGCTTTCTGCTCTTTCACACACCTTGTCTCCGAGTATGGCGCCTGCCAGAAAATAAATATCAGCAAGCCCCATCTGTGCCGCAAAAACATCCTTGTCAATTGCCATGCCCAGCACTGCGCCGCATGTTGCCGCAAAAGCACCAATATAGCTAACTGTTATTGAAGCCTTTATAATATTAACAGCCCTTCTTCCTTTCAGGACCCATGTTTCGTAAGTATGCACGTCATTCGCGTATTTAACCATCTGTTCATAAGCGCCATTAATATTCTTGTCATAATCTTCCATTAATACCCCCGAAACTAATGCTTTTGGGAGAAATTGCTTGTTTATAAGGCTTGCGATGTTTAATCACTTTGGAGTAAAAGGAAATGGAAAGCCCATAAGGGAGCGCCCTTATAATCCTCTGTTATTTCTTCTTCTTGGATTCAATTCTTTTCAGGCTTTCCGGCTTATCAAGATAGTTTTCATACGTTGCCACTTTTTCACCGCTTCTTTGTTCAAGCTCTTTTCTTGCCACCCCTGCAACTGCTCCGCCTTGAATAGCTGCATCTTTGTTTTCTATGAAACCCTGCGCGTTTTTGTTTCTGGCTATTTTTGTGGTCGAAGCTTCTCCCAGCATGTTAAATATAAGCTCCAAATCATTCATGTGGTCTCTCAAGTTCTCCTGTTTTAATCCTTTGAATTCCTTGTATTCAGAAGGTGTCATGCCAAAAGCCGCTTTTGATATTTCAGCAGTCAAAATTGCAAATTCCTTGTCATTTTTAACGCCCCGCTTGCCCCATTCATCTGTCAGCTCGTCCCTTATTGCAATACCCCTGACTCTTTTTTCAATCCAGTCATCAGAATAGCCCTTTGCCTTGTAAATATCTTTCATTCGCTTTTGGGCAAGCTCCGGATCCTGTATCTCCTGTATGCGCTCATATCCTACTTTTGCAAGCCACAGCTTCATTGGCTCTGCCTTGGGTGAAGGAATGGACTGAATTATACGAAATATGCCTTCTGTATTGGCACAATTTATGTTTTGCGGACCGCCGGCAGTTGGCATTAAAAGGGGGGTGGCAATTTGCCCCCACCCTTTAGAAAGTTCCTCATCACGCCTGCGCATATCTTTAATATATCCCTTTGGATCTTTTGAATCTGTAAGCGCCGAAACTATATCTTCAATGACAAACCACCATTCATCCTTAAACCATTCTCTTCTTACCTCTCTTCCTTGAAATATTGCCAATGAATTATTTTGTTCCATTCTATCACCTTCCTGCGTATGGTGAATGTATATTTGTTTATAAATCCTGTGCGTTCGTATGACGAGTGGCAAGTGGGCTGCATATTTCCGGAGAAAGTATGCGGATTTTCAGAAATCATTTCTTTTTTCCGGATTATTCTCGGAGAGGAAATGGATGTTTTTGTAGTTTTTTTAAAAACCACTTGACAAAGCAGGATGGCAGATGGCTGATTGCATTAAACTTATAAAGACGATATCTACTACTGCAGGATATGTTGGAAATCATTTATGCCTCAACAATGAAAGAGGCAACGGAAGCTGTGAAAAACGGGTTTGAGCCTGTTGAATGCTCGTTTGGCAGGGAAGGAACTGCAGTGGGCAAGTACAAGCTTGACCACCACGGCGCATATTCTTCTGAAGAGGCAGTAAGCCTGAAAGCAGCAAGGCTTGCACTTAATGGCGTGAAGCTGGAACAATTTGTTGTGGCAGGGGCAGCTGACTGCGACCAGTGCTATGCAATTGCATCGCTTGGCTCTTTGATACCTGTTAATTTGGCTGAGGCAGAGGCTGTTGCAGAAATAGATGTTGATCCAATTGGAAGGGACTTTACTTCTGAAAAGTATGTCCGCATGCTCATGTTTGACCAGAAGACAAGGAATATGCCAAACTGCCTTGAAAGCACTTTGAAATCACTGGACGTACTTGTTGAGATATTTAATGGAAGATATACTGCTGAAGATGTAAGAAAGGCTGCTGAAGATGAGCTTCAAAGGAAAGAGGAAGTAAAGAAAGGCATAAAGATGCTTTTGCCTGGAAAGGTTGCGCTTGTGCATTCTGCTGACTGGGGCTATGATGTCTGGTATGAGTCTGCCCCGATTGTTGTCTCATATGCAGAGGCAAAAAAGGCAGTCACAATCGGCTTATGCCCTAAGAAAGGCGGGACGCTTGGGAATGAATCAGGATTTGACATTCTTGGAGAAGAAGGTTTGAAAAGAGTTTTTCCAAAGCTGGATTCATTGATAAAGCAGGGCTGGGGCGGAAGGGAGACAATAGGCGGCTCGCCTAGAAATGTTGATATGAGCTATGAAGATGCAGTAAAGGCTTATGAAATAATAAGGGAAATTGTACTGGCTTCTTAGAATATAGAAAGCCCGCCTGCCGGCATTACTTCTATTTTTGCAGCTTATTTAACAAAAAGGAAATTCTTATATACTCCTTTGCTTCCATAATATTATGGCAAACAAGCTAAAAGCAGAAAACAAGAAGCTGAAAGGCATAATCTCTGTTATAGGCAGCAGCGAGAATGTCAGAAAGCTTAACCGCGCTTTCCAGGACTTGAAGGAAGGCAAGTATAAAGTCAGGTAATTTTTTCATTTCTAAAGTTCCATAAATTTATAAATCTTAGTGCCTGTTTCTATTCTAATGATTGCAGTAATCGGCGGCGGGCCTGTCGGATGTTTTTCCGCTTTTAAATTAGCTTCCAAAGGAGAGAAGGTAACTGTTTATGAAGAGCATTCTTCAATTGGAAAGCCTGTGCAGTGCACCGGATTGCTTACTTCTGAGATTTACAATATCCTTAAAGTGGATTCCAAATGCGTGTTGAATAAGCTGAACAGGGCAAGGCTTTATTCTCCTGAAGGCAAGTTCATTGAATTGAAATTAGGAAAGCCGAACATTGTTGTTGACAGGGAGCTGTTTGACAAGCAGATTGTTTCGATGGCTTCTTCTGCCGGCGCTAAAGTGAATTTGAATTCAAAGTTTACAGGCATTGCAGGGCTGTTGGAGAAGAAGGTTCATATTAACGGGAAAGCAGTTGATGCTGACTATGTGATTGGCGCTGACGGTCCCATGTCTGCTGTGGCTAAGGCGGCTGGCTTGTATGGAAAAAGACAGCTTGTTATTGGTTCTCAGGCCAGGGTTAAGATGAAGTGCGACTCTGATTGTTTTAACACTTATTTTGGCGTTGGCATCTTCAGCTGGCTTGTTCCTGAAGGCGATGATGTTTGCCGCATAGGCGTTGTTGACACTAAGAATCCTAATGCGTTGCTTTCTAAGTTATTGTCTAAGGTTGCTAAAGGCGGCAAGGTTCTTGACAGGCAGGGCGGGCTTATTCCTATATATAATCCTGACCAGAAGCTTGTGAAGGGCAATGTTCTTCTTGTAGGCGATGCTGCAACGCAGGTTAAGGCTGTTTCGTTTGGAGGCATAATACCCGGCTTGTTGGCTGCTGATGCACTTTCCAAGGGTATTTCTCATTATGAGGATAATTGCTCTAATGTTAAGAAAGAGCTTAGGTTGAATCTCCTTATGAGGATTGCCATGGATAAGCTTTCACCTAAGGAGTATGATGATATTATTTCTATTATAAGTGAAGGGAAGGCTAAGCAGGTGTTAGAAGAAGAGGATAGGGATTTTCCGAGTAAGTTTATATTTAAGCTGATAAAGAGTGAGCCAAGGCTGTGGAAGTACGGGTTGAAGGTGATTTGGTAAGACGTTGAGAGTAAGGCAGAGAAAGCAGACGTAAAGAAAGCCATTAAGGGGAAACCCCTTAACAACCCCGCTATTCAATCAGCTTCAGTATTTTTTCCTTAACCTGCGCAAATTGGGGCAAAGCCCCTGCCAATAAGGGTGCAACATCGCTTTTCCATGTTGATGACTTTTCCTGCAGCTTCTCGGCAAACTTGTCTTTTGAGAAAGCCATATTTATCCTTTTCAGCTTTTTGTTCAGCAGGCTGTAATCAATCCTGGCTTCCTTGTATTTCAGCAGAAACCATAAGTCATAAACATCCCTTGCCTTGTTCCTGTTAAAAACAGCTTCTATTTTTTCAAGCAGTATTTCAGTTATGCTCATTGCAAAAACATCAAAGCCCGGAATGTCCCTGTAAGGATGGTGCAAAACAAGCCTTTCTGAAGCCAGAAGCGTCGGCTCGCGCACATTTACATCCATGCCTATAATGCACAGGCTTTTTGGGCTGCCATTGTAAAAAGGGCCCTTAAGCTCAAGCGTTGCATTAATCCTGTTTTTGTATTCTTCAAATGATTTTATCCTGCCGTGAATCCCGTTTTGCCCAATCAGGCGCATTACTTTTTCAAGCAGCTTTTTAAAATCAACAGGCTTTGAGACTGAGAAATCCAAATCCTCGCTGAACCTGTTCAAGCCGTAAAGCTTGTAGAGGCACGTGCCTCCCTTGAAAACCATTTCCTTTCCTGCAGATGAATATAGAGTGTAGAGAATTGCATTCTGCAGGTAATCCTTTTCAGCGTGCATGAGGCTGAGCCTTTTCAATTGCGCTGTCGGCTCTAATTCAATCCTGCTAAGCATTTTCCATCCTCCTTCCAAAGCCTTCTGCTTTTTTTATCAGTGTGCGCCTTATTGTTTGCATTATGTATTTTTGTATTAATTTTACGTCTAATTCATTCCTGTGCCTTGAAATGATTTCCTTGAGCTCGTTTTCCGAGACCAGATTGAATGCATAGCAGTCTGCTATCGCTTTCTCCTTTTCAGCCATGAATATTTCAAAGCCACGCGCCTGCTCTTTTGCGTAGCCGAACATATTTTTTGAGGATGTTCTTATGAACCTGATTCTTCCGAAGCTGAATTCCAGCATTCTTCTTTTTCTTTCCCTTGTTGTTATTACTTCAATGCAGAACGGAAGCTGCTCTGTAAGATGGTGGTATTGTAACGCTGCCCAGCCTGATATGTATGACGGCCATGACATGTGCGTTGCCACAATCATCGGGTCCTTGTGCGAAGTGTATTTGTCCCTTTCAAGCATTGTTATTTCCCCTGTTTTTTTCAGCCTGAACAGTATCAGGTTTGCGTATTTCTTTCCTTTTCCTGTTATGTCAGCTATTGTCTTGCTCGTGAACACAGGGTATTTTTCGAGCTCTTTTAGCAGATATAGTCTATTCACCATAATTATCAAATATGATAATTATAGTATATTAACCTTTCGATTGACGCTAATTATCATTTTGCTCTATGCTTCTTTTTGCATTTCTTCTCATTTAGCTCAATTTCTCGCATCTGCTTCTTTACTTCTTCGCCTCTTCCTTCAGTTATTTCATCTATGAATTCATCAAAAGTTATTGTCACTGTTTTCCCTTCTTCCATTCTATCACGCCCCTTTATTCGTCTTATAGCAGAATTGCTTATAAATCCTGTGCGTGCGCTTGACGAGTGGCAAGTGGGTCACATATTTCCGGTGAGTGTATATAGATTTTCAAAGAATTGCTCATTCTTCCGGATTATTCTCGAGACAGAAATGAGTGTTTTTCATAGTTCTTTTGAAAACCACTTGACAAAGCCATAGAAAGCCCTATGGCATGAATTCAACCATACGATTTTATCGTACGGTTCAAGTTGTACCCGAATTGGGGACAACTTCCTAAACCCCTCGAATTCGAGGGGTTTAAAATCAAGGAGGGTGGCAATTTGCCCCCACCCTTTGAAAGCCCTAACTCGTGACAATTTGTCACAGTTTGCAGGATTTCAGCCGGTTACGTTTTGTAACCATCTCACTTAATCCTGATACGCGCCTAAAACCCCAAAATCACTATTTTAAAAGCCAAAAATGCCAAAAAGCTGCATAAATCAGCTATAAACAGATTAAAACAGGCATATAGGCTTTAACCGGGGTTGTTGGCTGCTGATGCACTTTCTAAAGGCATTTCTCATTATGAGGATAATTGCTCTGATGTAAGGAAAGAGCTTAAGTTGAATCTTCTTATGAGGGTTGCAATGGATAAGCTTGGCGTTAAGGATTATAATGACATTATTGGTATTCTATCTGAGAGTAAGGCAAAGCAGGTGCTTGAAGAGGAAGACAGGGATTTTCCTAGTAAGTTTATATTTAAATTAATAAAGAGTGAGCCGAGGCTTTGGAAGTATGGGTTGAAGGTTATTTGGTAGAGGAAGGCGAACCTCCGGCGTGTTTTAGTTGTTTGTTCTGGTTGGGCAAAATTAATTTTTCTTAAATGATTATCCACATATAGTAGAATTATTATAATTTTTAGATGACGTATCGAAGCATCCTGCTTTTTCTTTATCATCCATTTCCTTTTCTATTCGCTGTTGATTCAAAATAGCTCTTTCTCTACTTGCCGTAAATTCTTTTTCTTGTAATTCTTTTATTTGATCACTAGTTAATTGTAGTCCATTTACTCCGCAGATAGAATTGTTTTTATAATTATCAGAGGAAGTATCAAAGCACCCTAATTTTTCTTTATCATCTATTGAAAGAGAGGTAAATATCTTTTCTTGTTCCACCTTTTGATATTGGCTACATGCTGAAATCACAAATAAGGCAAGTATCGAGATTAATAATAATCCCCTAAATCTATGTTTCATAAAGCCCTAATATTTTAATGTCCTTATATATTTATTGGCTCTTATTTAATACGCTCTTAAAAGTTAACAATTGTGAGATTAGACTCTTAAAACCCCACGAAAAGATTTTATTAGATTATTTCGCAGTAGTTAGAGTTCGGCCCTCTCTTCTTCGCTCATTTCTAGTAGAATAAGATGCTCTTCAAAATTTTCAATAATAGAAGAATCATTATCATTTACAATTAATTCCCACCTCGGTTTCATATTATCAAACTTTTTTACGAAAAGTTCGTTTTTATTCGTAAATTTAAATAAAGTTAATGATTCTCCCATTGATTGGCTCTTATAGTCTGTTGCACTATCTGTTTTAAAGAATAATGCTTTTATTCCATCCCAATATCTATAGCCATATTCGTCTAATAAGCCATTAGATAATAGGACATTAGCAATTTTTCTTACAAAAGAAATATTACTACAATCACTACAATAAATACAAAAAACATGTTCTCCCCTTTCGCTAGGAGAGCCTGATGCTTTAAAACAATGAGTTAATTTTAATTCTTTTGTCAATTTTGCTAATTTTCTAAAAAGGTCTATAAAATCTTTATTAGGAACAAATAATAACCATTTTCCACATTTATCCCTAATATAATCCCCCGAATCTTCAGGATGATTTAAAATTCTAACAAAATTCCATCCACGATTTGGAGGAACAAACTGATCTATATTTGTATCACTTTGTACCACCGAGTCTGAACCGAACATTATTCTCTTCATATATACCTGAAAAATGAGAGCTAGTTTAAATTATTTGTGATTTTTTCATAAAGATAATTATCTTTTTCACCAGAAAGGCTCTGTCCTAAGTCTCAATAAAGGAGGCAGAAAGTAAAGTTTATAAATACATCCTTGCATATGAGCCCATATGGGTAGAAAAACATTTGCTTTAAGCTTTGACGCAGAGATATATGAAAAATACCAAAAACATTGTAAAGAAGGCCATATGATTCTATCGCGCAAAGTAGAAGCACTTATGAAAAAGGAATTGGAAAAGTGCAGGTAAGATAATGGTTGTAAAAGGAAAACTATTTGAAAAATTGACAGAACAATTTTCTAGAGAAATATTTGAAAAGGCAGGTTATCTAGTTATAGAAGTTAGATCCCAAAAATCCGGAACACAATATGGATTTGACGTTTTAGTTAAAATATTGGACAATAATAACAATGAAAGGAGTATACATTTAGAATGTAAAGATTATTCTAGTCAGCTTAATTGGAAAGCATTTTTGGATAAGATTCTTCAATTAGATGCATCACCTTATGTACCAGATATATTCATAGGATTATCACCAAAAGCAAGTATAAGTAATGTTAACCATAGCACTTTAGAAAATTTGAAAAGAAATCTAAAATTTCCAATAAGATTATGGTCTCCTGATACAAAACTCGAAGAATTATTTGCCATAAATAATAAAATTTATCAAGAAATTTATGGTAACTCCAACTATCCACAAATAGAAGAGCAAAAGATTATAAAAAAGTTTAAAACGGAAATAGACTCATTATTAGATGAAATGACTTTACTTAAAGTAGCAAATAAAATAATTATTAAATCTACAAAAAAACAACCCGTTGAAGATATATCTTTTCGTATAAATTTAGATAAAAAACTTGATGCTTGCATAGATGAAAAAGATCCCAT
>JBAZYQ010000042.1:0-9776 GCA_041659245.1 Candidatus Nanoarchaeia archaeon | reverse complement strand
TGTTGAAGATGTTGTCCATGCATTAGGCTATGACACTGATGATATAAAGCAGGAAAGGCAGGATCTTATCGATGAAATGAAAGATTTCACAACCAAGGTTATGCACGGCGAAAATGTAACAAAATACACAAACACAGACGGACTGCCTTTATTTGGGGCGCAATTTCTTGAAGAGATGGAAATACAGGACCCTGCTGCTGTCCTGATTGGAATTTATCTTGGCAGCAAGATGGACAGATATTCAGGATGGAGACAGGAAACAGAAAAAAAATATAACCTGAAAATAGGCGGCGGTGAATGCATAGGCGTAAACAGGAAACTTGCCCGCCAAAGGGGAATAACACTTGAATCAATTGCAAAAATTCCGCATAGCGATGATGAAATTAAAGAAATGATTAAAAGCGGGTTGCTCTGCTCTGATGTGGAATCTTCTCCCAGCATAGTAAGTTCATATGTAAGAAAAGCAAAAGGCAAAGGAACAAGCGATGACCTGGCTGTATTGCTTGCAGGAAGATTGTTCGGCTTTGACGCGGCAGTCGGGCTTTACCTTACTGATGCAATAGACACATGGGACAAGTATGTTCCGTTCATATTCAAAAGCGGGCAGGACGAGCAGCTTGGCGAAAAAATAGAGAAGTCAGAGGAAAAAATAAAACAAAAAATCAAAGGATTCAAGCTTCCAAGCGATGATGAAGTGCACAAATTCATTTCAGTCATTGCAGAGGTAAATTACAAAAACATGATAAGCTCTTCACAGAGATATTTCCTGCAGGTTGACCCAAAATCAAAAATGAGCGCAATAGAAAGCCATCTGGAATATGTAAAAGGCAATCAGGTTCCGGAAGTTCATATAGGATATTTTAGCAACAAGCTGACAAACCACGAAATGTATGCGCAATTTGAGAGCAAATACCAGCAAGTTTACAAGCCTTGATTCTAGAGCGCAAGAACAGCCTTATATCCATTCGGAATTTCTGCAACAAGGCATCCTTCCTCGTCTGTTTCAACTGAGTATAGATATTGTTCACCGTTATCATATTTTGCGTTAAGATTCTCATCATAGAAATACTTCTTCTGTAAAAACATAAAGCTCTTGCACGCAGGATTATCAGAATATACATTCTTTGTATCAATTAATTTGAGCTTTGCCTCATCATAATCAGCGATACTATGATTCACGAAGAATATTGTCTTGCCGTTAAAAAGAAAGTTTGACGTTTCCCCTGTTTCAGTGTCAGTGATATTAAGATAAGCCTTATAAGCAAGCAGATTGCTCTGGTTTCCTGCCACTGCAAAGCCGGTAAGGTTAACACCGCCTTTAAACGCAGTAACTCCGATAGCCCCTATAAGAATTATATTAAGGGTAATCATCAGAAGGTTTTGCGTGTTTTTCTTCATAACATTAAGATTATGCCTGTGTTTTTATTCTTTTGCCATCAGAAAATTATTTAAACAAGCCAAACAGCCTTAATTGCATGGGAGACAACATATTATCCGCGGCAGCAATGGAAAAGCTTCTTAAAAAAGCAGGAGCTGCAAGAGTGGGCGAAGATGCCAAGGCAGAGCTTGCCAGGGTTCTTGAAGAGCATGCAATAAAAGTAGGGCAGAATGCATTAAGGTTTACCCAGCATGCAAAAAGAAAAACAGTCACGTCTGCTGACATACGCGAAGCAGCTAGGCAATAAAATCTGTTTCTTTCCTTGTTTCTTTTCCGTCAATTGTCAATATTCTTATTATCTTGCCTTTTCGTTTTGCCTCAATCCTGGCTTTTGCAGGGTCATTTCTTAATTCAGGAGAAATGACAATTTCTGTAATGTTCAGTATGTGCTTTATTTCCATCTTTGAGAATTCCTGCTTGACATCCCATGCAAACTCGTCAATTAAAGCCAAAGGCAGTGTTGCGCTGCAAAAATTCGGCTTTATGGCTCCGCCGGGCTTTGGCAGGCTTTTCCCTGACTTAAGGCTGAAATCATTTGATTTTATGTTAAGCAAAAGAAAATAAGACGAGAATTTTTCATACATCCTCCTGAACATATCAGGTGATAAGTCAGCGGAAAGCTCTGCAGTATAAAGCTTGCCTCTCTTGGAATAAGCAGAAGGCTCGCAAATTTGGCTTATGTCTGCCTTAAAGTCATAAGGCGCAATTATCTTGCCTGAAACATTTGCAGTTTCTTTTAAATTTTCAGAGATTATGCCTGCAAAGTCATTTGCAAAATCAAAGCTTGATTTTATCTTGATATTGTTTTTGCCTTTTGTTATTTCAAACAAAAGCCGCTCATATTCGCCCTTGCCGTATCTGACAAATTTGCCATGCGCGCTTGCGTCTGTTTTGCCTATAAATATATTTTTCAGGAAATTCATTTTTAACCCCCTTAAAGCCTATTGATGATTGACTCTGCCAGGCTTATTAATGTTTCTACATTCTCTTCTTTTATTTCAGAAGCCCTGTAAACAGCTTCCCTGTACTCGGTAAGATAGGATAATATGTCTGATTTCAGACCGCCTGAAACACCGTAAGTGTCAAGCTTTTTTTCAGCCATGTCAATATTTGCGCCGGACACCTTGAAAGATTTTGTAATAAATGAATTCATAACCAAAAGCGCTTCCTTATACAGCTTTGAGGGGCTTTCCTTGCCTATTCTTCTCTTAATATTCTTTATCTTTGAAGCTGCTTCTCCCTTAAACTGTGAAGCCCTTGAAACAGGCGCTGCTGCTTTCTTTGGGGCAAACATTGCAGACTTTAATGGTCCTGTAATTGCATAATGCAGGTAAAATACAAGCACGAGTATTGTTCCAACACCTAATATCAAAAGGGAGAGGAACAGCATATCAGAAGGCTGCTCATACGGAGCAAGAGTTATATTGCCTTCCTTTGCATGAAAATCAAAGCTTACTTTTGGCACAATGCTGCTTTTGTCTGAGGAAAAGTTAATTGTAACTTCCTTGTTTAAGTCTATTGACAATGCATCTTCGTAAAGCTGTGAGGAGATTATAACCGGCTCTTTGCTCAGGCTCCCGACAGCAGTCTCATACTGCTCCTGTGTAAACGCATCTGAGATAAGGGCTATTTTATCCTTTGAAGTTATTTCTGACAGATTTCTCACTCTCGGCACATAGATACTTGGCTTTTCTGTTTCAGTAAGATATTCAGGCGAGATTGCAAATACAACCTCCTCAATTCCTCTCCAAGTCGGGTCTTTTGGAGAAAGTGTGGCCATTCCATTTGAATCTATAACAACATTGACATGCTCTGTCTTGCTTGCGACAAAATTGGCTTTTCCGCCAAAATACTCTGGAAGATTTAAGACTACTTTATCGTCTCCGGACACAGAGTGAAACTCAATAGACATCCTGTTTTCAACTGTCTCAGGTCCGCTTGCCTGCAAAGGCTGGCCTTCAACAGGCTCCTCAGCAATTGCCTGCATTGCGAATAAAGCAATGACTATCAGCAATAACACTACTTTTCTCATATGTTCTTTAAAGCCATTTTGTTTTATATATTTATCTATAGCCATTTGCCACTTGCCATGCGCCCAAAGGGCTTATAAATAAGGCAGCCATAATCACATAAATGATTAGCGTAAGCACAGTCACAGGATATCTCTATTGCCCGCGAAAGGTTTACATGAATTATGTTCTCAGGATATTCGGGCAGGGCAGGAAGGAAACAGTGTCAGGCAGGATAAAGCATGCCGTGATTGAATATGTGAACAACAATGAAAAAGAAATAGTCGAAGCCATAGACAATCCGCTTCTTGAAAACATAGAAATCCATTACAGGGCAAATTATTACAAGGCCCTGGATTCAATTCTTGAGAAAAGCAGGGCAGAATTGGACAGGTTAAGGGCTAAGAAAGAGGAAGCAGCCGCAGAGATATGGCCTGTTTTGCTAAAAGAAGCTAAACTTCGCGCTAAGAATGTTGCTTTATTTATGCAGGCCCATCCTGTCATGGGAAGGGAACTTTGGGACAAATTAACTCCAAAATATGTATCAGAGGTTCCTGTTGCATCATATGCAATCGGGCTTAACGGCAAGATTGACAGGGTTGAGATGCATTCCGAGAACTGCCTTATTCCATTGGAAATGAAAACAGGAAAGCCGCCAAAAGACGGAATCTGGGACAATCACAGGATTCAATTGGCTGCTTATATCATGCTTTTAAAAGAGAAATACTCTCACGTGAATGAGGGCTATATTGAATATCTTGATGCAGGCGACAGGAGAAAAATCACATTGAACCCTTTTATTGAGGATGAAGTGAAATCTTTGATTATCAAGGTAAAGGATTTGCTTAATTCAACAACACCTCCCGAGAAAGAAAAGAACAATGCAAAGTGCGTTAAATGTGAGCTTAAAGAGCAGTGCAATGCATTGAATCCCTAGCGCTCTATTTCGCCAATATAAACATTCTTTACATTCTTGATTCTTTTAATTCTTTTTACAACATCCTGCAGATGCTGCAAGCCCTTTGATTCAATTGTAAAGCTGCACTCAACCTCGTCATTATGAATCGGCTTTGCTCCTGCTGATTTTATCTGTGTCTGGATTGATACTAAGGAGTTTAGTATTTCTGCAAAAAGCCCTGTCCTGTTTTCAGCTTCCACCTTTACTTCAACAATTGCCCCGCTTATGTCAATCCAAGAGGCTCTTTTCTTTGATTTCTTGGATTTTGCATATTTTTTCAGGTTGTGGCAGCCTGACTTATGCACCATTGTTCTTCCTGTTTTTGTTACAATTGCCTCAATAGGGTCTCCAGGAAGAGGATGGCAGCATTTTGCAATCTTGAGATGAGGCATGCATACGCCTTCAATGCTTATTATGCATTCTTCAAGCTCTTTTTTCTCTTCCACAATATGCGTGGGGGCTTTTATTGGTATGGTGCCCAATTCCCTAAATCTCTGCTTTATCTTTGACTTTGCTTTTGAAGTAACGACAAACTTAAGCCAGTCCCTTGACGGCTTCTGAACATTTGAAGTGAGTATTTCAACCCTGTCGCCGTTGTTCAGCTGGGTCCTTAATGGGACAAACTTGCCGTTTACTTTTGCGCCAATGCAATGGTCTCCCACATTTGAATGAACGCCGTAGGCAAAATCAATTATGCATGAGCCTTTTGGCAGTGAGATTACATCGCCTTTCGGGGTAAAGGCATGTATTTCATCCTCAAAGAAGTCAACGTGAAGCATTTCCATGAATTCCTTTGAATCCCTCATTTCTTTCTGCCACTGAAGTATTTGCTTGAGCCAGTCCAGCTTGCTGTCAAATTGGTTGTCTCCCTTGACTCCCTTGTATTTCCAGTGAGCTGCAATGCCTCCCTCGGCAATCTTGTCCATTTCCTCTGTCCTTACCTGGATTTCAACAGGCCTGCCCTCAATCATCACGGCAGTGTGCAAGGACTGGTACATGTTTGACTTTGGCATTGCAATATAATCATCGAATTCCTCTGGAATCGGCTTCCACATGCTGTGGACAATTCCTATTATTTCATAGCATTCCTTGACTGTCTTTGTTATTACCCTTAATGCAATCTGGTCATAGATGTCCTCAAAGCAGCATCCCTTCTTTTTCATCTTCTTGTAAATGCTGTAAAGATGCTTTGGCCTTCCGAATATCCTTACCGGCTTTACATTATTTTTCTCAAGGCTTTCCTTTAGCGCAATCTCTATCTGTTCTATGTCATTCTCTCTTTGCCTCATGCTCCTGTTCAGGCGCTCTTTTATGTCCCTGCAAACCATTGGCTCAAGCTGCTCAAAAGCCAAATCTTCCAATTCTGATTTTATGCTGTGCAGCCCGAGCTTGTATGCAATAGGGGCATAGATTTCCATTGCCTCTGTTGCAATGCGCTTTCTTCTTTCTTCCCTCAGTGAGGAGATTGTGCGCATGTTATGCAGCCTGTCTGCTAATTTTATGAAAATAATCCTTATGTCCCTTGCGCTTGACATTATGACTTTTCTGAGATTCTCTGCGCTCCTGATTTCCTTGTCAGGAATGTCCATTTTTGAAATTTTCGTGACGCCGTCAACAAGGTTCGCAACCTCTTCCCCAAACTGCTTTTTTATTTCAGACATTGGGGTTTCAGTGTCTTCAACCACGTCGTGCAATAGGGCGGCTGCTATTGACTGCTCGTCAAGGTTCATCTCAGCAAGAATATATGCAACATTTAATGGATGAATTATGTAAGGCTCTCCGGAGTCCCTTACCTGCTCCCCGTGCTTTTGCTTTGCAAACTCAAAAGCTTTTTTTATCAGGGCTTCATCTGCCTTGGGATTATTTTTCTTTACAACATTGAGTATTGCTGATATCTGCATAGGCTAGAATAGGGAATAATGGATTTATATAGGTTGCCTGTATTGGCACAAGGTTTATATCTATCATTATATTGTTTCAAAGGCATGAGATATTCGCGGCAGACAATCCTCAAGGAGATAGGCGAAGAGAACCAGAAGAAATTATTGGCTTCAAAAGTTGTTATTGTGGGCTTGGGAGCTACAGGAAGCTCGTCAGCTGAGATGCTTGCTCGTGCCGGTGTCGGGCATCTAATTCTTATTGACAGGGATGTTGTTGAGCTTTCTAATTTGCAACGGCAGTCACTATTCTCCGAGGCTGATTTGGAAAAGCCAAAGGCGGTTGCCGCGCGGGATGTATTGCATTCAATTAACAATGAGATAAAAGTTGATGCATATCCGATTGACCTTTCTGATGAAAATTCCAATATTCTTGAGGCTGACTTGGTATTGGACTGCACTGACAACTTGTTTACAAGGTTCCTTATTAATGATTATTGCAAGAAGAACAAAAAGCCGTGGATTTACGCAGCTGTTGTAGGCACAAAAGGGATGACAATGAATTTCCTGCCTGCTCACAAGGTTTGCTTTAACTGCATATTCAAGATGGTTGAAGGATTGGACACGTGTTCCACTGTTGGAATACTCAATACTGCTCCGTCTGCAATAAGCGCTTTTCAGGTTACAGAGGCTTTGAAGATTCTTACAGGGCAAAAGGCTTCAAAGGACTTGATTCACATGGATTTGTGGAAGCAGACGTTTGAGAAGATAAAAGTGGCTGCTGACAAGAAGTGCTTAGTATGTAAGGGGCATTATGAATATCTTGAAGGCAAGAAACAGGAGATTGTCAAGTTCTGCGGCTCAGGCACTTACCAGATAAAGGGAAAATTTGATTATGAGGAGTTAAAAAGAAAGCTGAGCAAGGTTGGCAAGATTCAGGACGCAGGAGTCTGCTTTAGGTTCAGCGCAATGACAATATTTCCTGACAGGGTTATAGTAAAAGCTGAAACAGAAGAACAAGCCAAAGTCATGTATTCGCAGGTTGTGGGAAATTAATTATCAGTAGGCCTCTTGTAATCCCAATTTCTTGCATAGTTTAATTTGCCTATGTATTTTTGCGCTGCATCGAGTATAAACACTTTTCCGCTTGAATTTGTGTACCTGCACCAGACATGGCCCCTATGATACACAGTATTCCTGTCAATGCTGGCACTGCCTTTTATGTAGCCTTCTTTCTTGAATAATTCCAGTGATATGCCGCAAGCCAAGGCCATGTGCCTGCAATCCCCTATTTTCAAAGCCAAAAAAGAGCCAAGCGTGATTTTCCCGTCCTGCCCAACATTTAACATCTTAAGCAGCCCTTCAATTTCAGGTTCATTGGGCACCATTGATTTAATCACAGTGTCATAAACAGCATTAAGTATTCTTCCCTTGAAACCCGGAACATCAACTCTTGCCATTTTCTTTATTTTTTCATAAAGTTCCAGGATTTGAATATCCTTTCCAGAATCAACAACAATCGCTTCCCTTTCCCCTTTTCCGAGATAAACACCGCCGTCTATCGGAGAATCCCTGTGTATTATTCTTCTTCCCCTGTATAATTCTCCTTCAAGAACTGCTTCCAATCTTTTTGATACAAACTCGGTCCTGTCCCAGTCTGCCATTTTCTCACTCCACCCACCGTTCGAAATGGCACTTCGCTATTGCTCGTGTCATCTTAGAAACCCCTCTGTTCTTTGTACGGTCTTGTTGGGTCTATTTCTCTTACATAAGACGGTGGGATTACTACAGGCGTTCCTGTTTCGTCATACTGCAATATATAATGTAAATCTGCCTTGCTTCCCCTTCCTCTAATATCAGTGTCTGATTTCCCGTCGCCATTTCTGTCCACTTCTGCAATGTTTTCCAAAGGCACTGCATTTGGGTCAGGATTATGATTGGCATTGTCCAGCGCAGCGTATGTAAGGCCCCCGAGCGTGAACATGGCACAGGCTCCCAGGAATAGTCTTCCGTATTTCCTGTCTTGTTCCATGCTGATTGGTAATCGATTCATTTTGATTCTCCTGCCTCAAGCAACCTGAATTTCTCTTCAAGAGGATCTTCCATCTTTGTCTCAAACTCAGGTAGTTCCCTTGCCTGCATTGCCTTTGCTATAAGGGCTTTTCTTTTTTCAGCTTCATCGTGCACCTGTTTTGCAAACTCGGATAGCCTCTGCGGCAATAAAGAATATTCCTCAAAGATACAGGTTGCACTTTTATTGCCATTCATGAATTTCGTTTCCAAGCGTGAAAAGAAAGTAGCCGGTTTTCTAAACCAAAAACCCCTAGCTATATCTATCGTGCTATTTTTAGTATTTATGTAGACTATAATGTTAGAAATGTGTATCAATACTTCTCTAGGGTATGCAGATATATTGCCATAACAATTTTTACAACTGTCGGACATACTATCATAGTACTTGGTCGTATAAGAATAAGTTTGCCCTTCAGACGGCACAGTTCTTGCAAGCGTACAAGCCATATCATATATGACATTTGTCAGGCTCATGGCAGCGTCAACAAAAGGCGCTGATTTTAATTGCTCCGTGGTTTCAGCTGTTTTCACAGCATTTTCCGCAAACTGCTTTACTATGCCAACAAGCCCTTCATCTTTTACTATTTCTTCTGCCATTTTACTCCTCATCTCCATTAAACTGAGTCGACACTCCGCCAACAGATGCCACAATGCCTCTCTCTTTCAACTGGTTGAGAAAGAATTCCACATTGTTTGCAAGCTGCTCAGGATTTGTCTTGTCAGTGATGTTAACATCAATGCTGATTCTGCTTGGCTTGAATTGCTTTGTTTCCATCTTAATCACTTCCATACATCCAGCTTTCGTATCCTATTTGGCAGGCATAATCCTTCATAATTCGTTCTATCTGAAATAGCGCATTGTCATCCAGATTTCTGAGCGGAACAGTAAAAATCATCTTGCAATCAGTACTTATGTTAAGAGTGCCTCCGCCAACTAAAATTCCTTCAAGCAAGCCCTCTGTATTCTTTGTTACAGCATCTTCTGCTGCTATCCCTGCGTGTAGTCTATATGCCCCATCATGCCCTTGTATAAGGACAAAAGGAAAATCCCCTGAAAGAGGCATATCTTGTGTTTGTGGTTCTATTTGTTTTTCCATTTTACTTCTCCTTCTTCTTGCCGCTTTTCCCGCTTGTAGCAATGCTGTATACACCAACACCAACAGGCACTAATACTGCGCCGTATGCAAATATTGAAAGCCTGTCTGCATTGTCAATTGTTCTTGATATAACAGCGCCTACAGGATTGCCGTTTGGCGGAGCATTATCATTCAGGCTGTACATCTCTCCAAAAGACCATCCTCCCCATGCATAGTCAGCAAACACAAGCCCCGCTGTTGCTACGAGTGTAGTCAATAGCTTTCCCATTTTAGCCTCTTCCGTGTCTTGGAGCTACATCATCAACAACTTCGTCAAGAGTCTCA
>JBAZYQ010000041.1:2813-9997 GCA_041659245.1 Candidatus Nanoarchaeia archaeon | reverse complement strand
GCTGCTAAAGCAGATAACTGACAAGAAGCCTGACGTGGTTGCTTTCAGCGTTGTTTATTCAAGCCAGGCTTTCTACACATATACGCTCTGCGATGAATTAAAGAAATTAAATATAAAGACAATAGTCGGAGGACCTGCAGTCAACAGCAAGCTAAAAGCAATTTCAAAATACCTGGAAAATGAAAATGAATTGCTAAAGGAATTGACTAATACTGAAAGTAAAGCCCCTTTTCCCATCATTGATTTCAATATGTTTAGCCTTAAAGAATACTTTTCTCCAAATATTGTATTGCCAATCAAGACTTCAAGCAGCTGCTATTACAGGCAGTGCGCTTTCTGCACGCATCATAATAACAAGCCCTACTGCGAATACTCTTTAGACACCATAAAGCAGACAATCGTCTCTTCAAGGCAAAAATGCTTCTTCATAATAGACGACATGGTTTCAAAAGCAAGGCTGTTGGAATTCGGAAAAGCAGTAAAGGACTTGAACATAACCTGGATGTGCCAGCTAAAGCCAACCAAAGAATTGGACAAAGATACATTAAAAGAGCTTTATGAATCTGGCTTGAAAATCATAATCTGGGGAGTTGAGTCAGGCGTTGACAGGATATTAAAATTAATGAAAAAGGCAACCAATGCAAAAGACATGGAATCTGTATTAAAGTCATCGCACGAAGCGGGAATCAGGAACGCTGTTTTCATAATGTTTGGCTTTCCAACTGAAACAAAGGAAGAATTTATTCAGACAATAGAATTCCTGAAAAAGAACACAGAATGCATTGATTTGGTTTCAACATCCATCTTTGGCTTGCAGAGAAACACAGAGATTTTCAATAATCCAGGGAAGTTCAGCATTGAAGAGATAAAAGAGGAGCAAAGAAGCTTATTAGATGAAAAAATAGAGTATAAAGTCACAAAGGGATTAAGCAATGAAGAAGCAAAAAATATGCGAAAGAACTACAAAAACACGCTTGAAAAGCTGAATAAGCTGCCAAAAGGCATGAATTTCTTCAGGGAACATATGCTTTGTTTGACACTTTGAAATAGCAAACATTTAAAAGCAACCTCGAAAACCATTATTCTATGGATACCAAGGGAATTGTGTTAAAACCGGAGTTTGAGAAGGCAGTAATGGATTTGGGTTTCTCTGAATTCACTGAAATCCAGGAAAAATGCATACCGCTCATACAGCAGGGCAAAGACGTAATAGGAATGTCCTTCACAGGCTCAGGCAAGACAGCCGCATTCGGATTCCCGTCTCTTGAGAAGATAACGCCTGGAAAAGGCATACAAATACTGGTTCTTGTTCCTACAAGGGAGCTTTGCCTGCAGATTGGAAAAGAGTTCAGAAAATTCACAAAATACAGGCATACTGATATTGTAGAGGTTTACGGCGGAGTTTCAATAATGCCGCAGATAACCAATTTAAGGCACGCTGATGTTGTCGTTGGCACTCCGGGAAGAATGTTGGATCATCTTTCAAGAGGCACAATCAACCTGAGCAGAGTCATGATTCTTATTCTTGATGAGGCAGACAAGATGTTTGAGATGGGCTTTATTGAGGATGTTAACAAAATCATATCAAGAATACCAAAGCAAAGCCAGAAGCTGCTTTTCGGCGCAACAATGCCTTCTGCAATCATGAGCATTGTGAAGAATTACATGAACAATCCGGAAAAAATAAAGATGCAGGCTTATGTTGACAAAAGCAAATTAATCCAGCATTATTATGACGTAACAAAAGAAAATAAATTTTCATTATTGATTCACACAATCAAGAAAGATTCAAACGGGCTTGTGATTGTATTCTGCGCAACAAGAAGGGCTGTTGACTTTGTTGACAGGAACCTTAACAAGCAGAACATACGCTCGCGCGCGCTTCACGGCGGTCTTACCCAAAACATGAGGCAGCAGGTAATGGAAGCATTCCACAACAACAGGCTTGATGTCCTGGTGGCAAGCGATGTTGCTGCAAGAGGGCTTGACATAAAGAATGTAAGCCTCATAGTAAACTATGACTTGCCGAAATGCTCTGAAGATTATGTTCACAGGATTGGAAGAACAGCAAGAGCAGGAAGCGCAGGAAAGGTTATTTCATTATTGTGCTGCGAAGACCATGACAATTTCAGGAGAGTTCTTCAGGACAGGTCAATTCTTGTCCAGAAAATGCCTGTTCCAGAGCATGAGAGAATCATACTGCCAAAAGCCCCTGTGTCAGAATACCGCGGCGGCGCATTCCCAAGAAGGCCGGGCGGCGGAAGATTTGGCGGCGGAAGGCCCAGCGGAAGATTCGGCAATCGCCAGGGCGGCGGGCAAAGAAGAGGAAGATACTAGAAGCCGTGTGTGTGGCTAACTTAAAGAACTGCCTAACAATTAAATATATTCAATAAAGCTATAAATTCAATCTTAATTCTAATATATACTTCTCGCCTTGATAGACTCCACTGATGTTTAAAACGCCGTTCCGAACACTTATTTGTTGAGTTTCATCAAAATGTAAGCCTGTTATATCTGGGCGATGATTTTCATAATATACTCTTAAAGTAACATGATGCAATCCGTCAGTATCCAAATCATACGTGCCCCAATGAAAATTTTCCTTGATATCATCTACTTCTACCTGCCCAAGTATCCCCTGCACAACAGGCATATTTTTTTCAATCCCCTTGATTGTAAAACAATTGCTAATGTGCGGTTTCTTATCATTAAACTCAAGATAATCCAATAATGTTTTTCGTTTAGCCATTTTATCTTCCTTTATTATATCAATTGCCTATATTTATTAAATGTTTATAAGCCTTTTGTATAATTTTCACATTCAGCACTATTTTAATTTACATCTCTGCATCTAAATATTATAAGAAACCCTTTCCCTATTCTTAAAATAATGCAATTTTTTAATCCCATATTCTTTCAGCTGCAATGCTGCAAAATCAAAATGCCTTCCAATATGCTCCAAGGCATGCGTGTCAGAGCCAATTACAATAGGGACATTCATGTGACAGGCAAAATGCAAAGAATATCCTCCCAGGCAGGCGCTTTTGCAGGCATAATCAAAGCCCGATGTATTATATTCTATTGCAATATCCTGCTTTTTTGCAGTTTCAAATGTCTTCTCAATCTCTTCTGCATAAAATTGTTTTGAAGAATCAAGCTTTTTTTCAAGAGGATTTCCATTGCCAATGAATTTCAAAGGCAATTCAAGATGGCTTATTGTATCGTACAATCCTGTTTTCATTGCATCCCTTATCTGCCCAAAATAAGAATTTATGAATCTTTTGAATCCGCCTGAGGTTTTTATTGCCTTGCAAAGCAGTTCATATGACGAGTCCCAAACTTTTCCGTTATGATAATGGTGAGAGCCGTTTATTCCGTCTATCTGAACCCCTTTCTCATTTGCAATATGCTCCAATTTCTTAATGATTCCTTCTGTTTCTTTCTCAAATCCCGGAAGAATGTCAACTTCAAAACCCAAAGAAAGCCCTGACTCCCTGATTTCATTGAAGAAGCGTTCCATTGATTCAGGCTGGAGAGAAGCTTTTTCAGGAGGCAGTCCCCCGACATTAACATAATGATTTTTTCTTGAAGAATCAAAAAATTCTTTTGGGAATGGCGCATGCTCTCTCACGCTTAGAACAATGCCTTTCCCCTCGGCAATTTTCCCTGCCTGCATCAAAGAATAGTCTTTTGAATGCCCGCTGTACCTTGTATGAACATGGCAGTCATAAAACATGCATTTCGGAGGCGAAATGCCGAGAACGCTAGTGAACATACTTCTCCCGAGAGGCAACCGCTTTATAAAGCTTATCAATGTTTTCCCCCTTGTCCCACCCTCGCAAAAACCAAAATGCTTATAAACTAGCTCGGCTATAAAATTATAAACCTTGCAAAGTTTGCGGGGGAAAAAACAGGGGCAACACGGAAATCCGTGAATGCTTATACAAAGGAGGAAAATAAAATGGGAGAAGTTTTACACAAACACCCGGGCATGAAGAGAGAGAAAGGATATCTCTACTTCGTAGACAAGAAAGGCAACATGGCAAGAGCTGCAATGGCAAGAGGCGGCGGAAAGAAGAAGTCCAAGCCCAAGCAAGAAGTCATGTGCAAATGCGGAATAAAGAGAGAGTCAGGCTGGCTCTACTATGTAGACAAAGCCATGAACACCGCAAGAGCCAAGATGGCTAAGCCAGGAAGAAGGTAAATACCTTTCTTTAGTTTTTTTTCTTTTTTTTAATTTTTCTATTTCTTAAAAATCAAAAAATTATTTAAACTCAAGCAAGAACAAGATTATCATGGCTATTCATAAAAAGGTAGAGGGGATTTCATATACTATTAAGCTTTTAACTCCTAAGCTTAAAGGAATCGGCAAACATTATCAAAGATTGCTGGATGGCTTAATGGAGAATTACATACAATTCGATTCACTCCATCTTGGATTGAAATATATGGGCTATGATAAGGAATATAATGATGCTTATATGATGCAATTCATACCAGAAATCAAAACAATTGCAAAAAAATACCTGCCTTTGGATTTATCAGTCAAGGGCATAGCTGGCTTTTGGAGTAGCCCAAAATGGAAGTGCAAGCCTGTTATATTCTTAAAAGTGCTCCCAAATAAAAAATTGCAGCAACTGCATGATGAAATCAGGGAAGCCTTAGGCTCCAGGGTTGATACGTTTGTATTAACTGAAGGGAAGCATTATACACCGCACATTACTATCGGCATCGGCAAGCCGGAATTTGAAGCTAAATTGAAAGGCATTGCAAGAAAGAGCCAAAAGGATAAGCAATTTGATTTTGTTGCCACTAAAATTGCCATGCGCCTTAATGGAGATAAATTAAAAGTAATCCTTAAAACTAATAGCTAGAACTCTATTCCCTTTCTCGTCTTAATCTCTTTTGGGGCTTTCAACAGCAGTATCTCATTGACATAATCAGCATATTCCATCATCTTAGGTGAAGCATACCTTCCTGTGATAAACACATTGCACTTCGCGGGAATCTTGTTCAACACAGCAATAACTTCCTCTGCCTTAAGCATTCCTGTTGATATTGCAAGGTTCAATTCATCCAATATCAATATCTCAGGGAATTTCTTTAGTTTTCTTACAAACTCAAGCCCTTTCTGCGCAAGCTTCAAATCTTCAAGTTCAGGCTGGTTCAGGTGAACAAACTCTTTTCTTCCAAACTGATAAACCTTGAATGTCTTTAGCTGGCTTTGAACCTTATATTCCCCAATATCCTTTCTTCCTTTCATGAACTGCAATAAAAGAACTTTCTGCTTGTGGCCGCAGGCTCTTAAAGCCATTCCCAAAGCCGATGTTGTTTTTCCGGCGCCGTTTCCTGTAATTAAAAATATGTTTCCTTTCATTTTAACCTCCTATAACGAACATTCTCCCTTTATGCATCCGCCTGAAAATTCAGAATGCACCTTTACCTCATTTTTTCCTGCATATAACACCTGCTCTGGCTTGCTGCCATACCTGTAAACAGTTATTCCCTTGCATTTCAGCTTCCACGCCAATAAATATGCAGCCATAACATCTTCAACAGAAGCATTGCTCGGCAGGTTTACTGTCTTGCTTACTGCATTGTCAACGTATTTCTGGAAAGCAGCCTGCACCTTGACGTGCCACGAAGGATTAATCTCGTGCGATGTGACAAACAATCTTTTCACATCAGAGGGAATATCAAGCTTCTGCACGCTTCCCCATTCAGCCACTTTGTCCATCAATTCCTTTGTGTAAAACCCTCTCTGTTTTGCAATGGATTCAAACAAACGGTTTGTTTCAGGCAGCTTTTTTCCGCCCAATACTTCCCTTACAAACGAGACAGCAAACAACGGCTCTATTCCCGACGAGCATCCTGCAATGATTGAAATAGTGCCTGTTGGCGCGATTGAAGTAACTGTCGCATTTCTCTGCTTTCTTTTTAATCTGCTTTTTCTGAAATTAGGGAAAGCGCCTCTTTTTTTTGCAAGCTCAAAAGAGGCATTCTCAGCTTCTGTCCTTATGAATTTCATTAATTTTTCAGCAAAAGCAACTGCTTCATTAGAATCATAGGCAATGTTCAACTGGATAAGCATCTCTGCAAAGCCCATTATGCCTAATCCTATTTTCCTGTTTGCTTTTGTTATAATCTCTGTCTCCTTCAATGGGAACTTGTTTGCGTCAATAACATTGTCAAGGAAATGGATTGCTGTATAGACTGCATTTTTCAATTCATCCCACTCAACTTTGCTATTTTTCACAAACCTTGAAAGGTTTATTGAGCCGAGATTGCAGGATTCGTAAGGCAAAAGAGGAACCTCGCCGCAAGGGTTTGTTGAGACAATCTTTTCTTTAAACGGATGCTTCCTGTTTATCTCGTCAATGAAAACAAGCCCAGGGTCTCCTGTTTTCCAGGCATTTTCCGCAATCAATCTGAATATTTTTGAATTATTTGCATTTTTCATGAAAGAGTCAGTGACTGCTATTGACAGGTTGAAGTTCTTAAGGATATTTTCCCTGTTTTTTGCTGTTATGAACTCAATAATGTCAGGATGATTCACATCAAGAATGCCCATCATTGCCCCTCTTCTTCTTGAGCCCTGCTTTATCACGTCAGTTGTCTCGTCATATATGCGCATAAAAGAAACAGGTCCGGAAGCAACGCCTTTTGTTGAGCCTACCATTGAGCCCTTGCCTCTTAATGCAGAGAAGTTAAAGCCAACCCCGCCTCCAACCTGCTCAATAATAGCCATGTTCTTCAATGTGGTAAAGATAGATTCCAGGGAATCCTCAACAGGAAGGACAAAACATGCTGAAAGCATCTGCTTTTCAGTCCCTGCATTCATCAATGTGGGGGAATTAGGGAGGAATTTTAATTCAGACATCAGCGCATAGAACTCTTGTTCTGCCTTTTTGGGGTTTTGCCTGTATTTTTTATCCTGAATTGAAACAGCTTTTGCAACTCTTCTGAACATCTGCTCAGGAGTCTCAATCACCTTGCCCTTATTGTCTTTCTTAAGATATCTTGCTTCAAGAACAATCCTTGCATTTTCTGTTATTGCAACCATCTTTTTCATAGGATTTATTGATTTGAGCGTATAAAAATCTTGCTGTGACTCAGTCTCTTGTAAAGCCGCTTTGCGCCTGCCTTGTTCCCTGATTTTTGCCATATGCCTGTTTGTTGTCACT
>JBAZYQ010000041.1:1266-2803 GCA_041659245.1 Candidatus Nanoarchaeia archaeon | reverse complement strand
AAAATCACTATTTAGGGGGTATAAAAATGGCAGAAGTAATAGGTGTAAGGGCGCCTACAGAAAAAGATGCGGAAAGATATGGCTTTAAGCTGGAACCAACAGAGCCTTCAACAGCAATAGTTCCCGCTTCTACAACAGCAATAGCTGGCTTGCAGGTGGATGCTTTGGAAAGAAGGGTTGCAAAATACCATATTCCTGCAGAGCAGGTTGACGCAGTCACAAAGATGCTCGAGGAATCAAAGGCAAAAGACGAGAAAGATTACATAGCAGGAAACGGAGAGGCTTATGAAACCGCAAGGCAAACAGCAATCGCTGCATACAAGAAAAAGCACCCTCTTTTGAAAAGAATATTGCACCCGATAACATACAAGGGCTGGAAAAGCAGGGTTAAGGTTGAAACACCGGCAGGCGAAAGAACGCAATTGCTTGAATCACTTGTAACAACAAGGGATATTGTGGTTGAAGGTTACCAAAGGTTCACCAAGCTGCCCCATATTCTGAAAAAGACTTACGAGGATTATGCAAAGCTCCAGTCAAGGGAGAAAGAGCTTGAGACTGAGGTTAAGCAGATGGAAACAGCTGTGCAAAGCGCCCCTGATAAGATTAAAGCCTGCGAGAGCGTGATAGAAGTTCTTTCAAGGTATGAAACCTTCACTCCAGAAGAAAAGGAGAAAGTTGCAGCCGCGGTTGCAGAAGGGTTTGGAAGAACAGGAACACCTTCGCTTGAATCAGTTGCAATAAGAAAAAGAATGATAGAAAAGTTCTCAGAAGGAATTGCTCAAATGCAGCTGAATGCAATGAATTACAATGCAAACCTTGAGCTTTCAAGGCAGGAGCTTTTGTCTGTTGTTGAGCAGCAAAAGATGATTGAAGAGCAGATGGCTGAATTAAGCCAGACCTGGCTTCCCACTTTAAAGCACATTGACGAGGCAAGATTAAGATACGACTCAATGTCAAGATTTGCAGAGTCTGCTGAAGAGGTAATCGGCATGAACAGGCTGAGGGCTAGAAATGTTATGGCAAATGCAGAAGCTCAGGCAGCCATAGACAGGGTTCTTAAGGTTCAGGCAAGGGAAAGGTTAAATGCAGAAGCTGCTGAGGAAGGAGCTGCAGAGATACAGCAATTGTATGCTCACAGGACAAGAGCAGCTGATGCAATCATTAAATGTCCTGAAGCGCTGGAAGAAGTTGTTGAAGTTCCTGCAGAGCCAATCAAGATTGAGAGAAGGGCTTGAGGAAAGCCAGGAGTTTGGCATGGGACAGCTGATAAAAGATAAGGGGATAGACGAATATCAGGGAGTGAAGGAAGCCCAGGAGAAAGCCAAAAGGCTCCTTAAAGAGCTCGCTGATGTCAAAGCATACATTGAAAAACATCAGGACGGCGCTGAATGGCTGAGAGATGAGGATAAGGATAAGTTTGATTCAACACAAAAAGCCGTTGATGAAGCCCTGATAACATATATGCCAGGCGCTTTTGAAAGGTTTGTGGCAGGACCGCAGGCAATTGCTGAATACCAAAAGCTTGTTAAGAATCCGC
>JBAZYQ010000041.1:0-1256 GCA_041659245.1 Candidatus Nanoarchaeia archaeon | reverse complement strand
TACTACAGAAGATGGGAAACTTGAAGATAAATCTACGCATAGGCTTTCAGGAATACAATTAGAAGGCATAATTGCACTTGCCTTGACAGCAGGAAAGGCTGAGGCAGCCAAGGTTTATGATATGCTTCTTGAAACGCCATTGAGAGACAAGCAGAGAAAGCAGTGGAATTATAAAATGGATGCGGCACAGCAGCTGCTGAAAGAGTTTGATATATTCTCTGAATGCCAATTAACAGGAGTTATCACGCTTGCCTCATTGGGAAGGATGAAAGAGGCTAATGAGCAATACGATTTACTTCTTGAAACGCCGCTGAGAGACAAGTTCAGAAAGCAGTGGAATGAGAGTATGGATGCAACACAGCAGCTGAAAGCGTCTAATAGACACCCTACAAACCAACTGTTAGGAATTGTCGCGCTTGCTTCCCTGGGAAGAATGAAAGAGGCTAATGAGCAATATGACTTGCTTCTTGAAATGCCATTAAGAGACAAAGAAAAAAAGCAGTGGATTTATGGCATGGATGCGGCACAGCAGCTAAAAGATTCTAGCAGAGGTTCTTTAGACCAATTGGCAGGAGTTATCGCACTTGCCTCATTGGGAAGAATGGAAGAGGCTAATGACGAGTATAACGCGCTGGTAGAAACCTCCTTGTATAATAAAGGGCAGTGGTTTGTAAGAATGAATAAAGATGGAAAAGTTACTAATGATCTTATCGGGATATATGCCTGCCTTGTAAATGTAATAGCGCTTGCAGCGCTGGGAAGATAAGATGGTGCTGGTACACGACGAAGGATTGAATCAGTACGATATTGTTAGAAAGGCGTATGACCAGGCTAAAGAAATTCTAAGCGATCCTGCAAGAAGAAAAGCAGAGCTTTCAGGGCTTGTGGCTTTGATGCAAAGCAACAAGGACGGGCTTGAGTGGCTGATGCTGGAAGAAGGGAAAGGGTTTGATGCTGTTTACAAAATGTTCCAATATCATCTGGATGAAGCTAAAAAGGATGAAGCTAAAAAGGCAGATGAAGAAGCAAGAAAAAAATCAGCCGATTTTTATGAATTACAGCGCAGATTTGAAGAAAACAACAAGATTTGCAGGCAAAATACACTCTTAGTAAAAGATATGGGAAAAAAATACAAAAAGAAAATAGAAGATATAGATAAAGAGTTAGATTTTGATTAGGCACTAAAGATGGTAAAACTGATTGACGACAAGGGAATAAATGAATTTGAAGGAGTGAAAGCCGCTTATGAGAGACTG
>JBAZYQ010000040.1:2430-10002 GCA_041659245.1 Candidatus Nanoarchaeia archaeon | reverse complement strand
GAAACATCAACCGCCTCAAACTTGACATTATGCTCCCTGAGGAACTGCTTTGCCATGTCGCAGTACGGGCACGTCGGTGTTGTATAAACTTTTACTTTTACCATTTTGTCAGCCTCCCTTAATGCAATATAAGCCGTTTTACAGGTATAAAAACATTATGCTCGCAAATAGTGCTTAAACTTTATGCCTGCTTTCTTTTATTGAAATAAACAAGCATTGGAATGCCAATTAACAGCATGACAATGCAAAGCATCTGCCCCATGCTTAAATTAAACAATACAAACCCAATATTCTCGTCAGGCTGCCTGAAGAATTCTATAAAAAACCTCAATGTAGCATACATTACAATGAACAATGAGAACAAAACCCCTTGTTTCAGCTTCTTGTTTCTTAATTTCCAGAGAACAGCAAACATAAGCAGGTTCTTAATTGCCTCATAAAGCTGGGAAGGATGCCTGAAGCCATCAACATTATTGAATTTTACAGCCCAGGGAACAGATGTTATCCTGCCGTAAAGCTCTCCATTAATGAAATTCCCTACTCTTCCCAAAAACAATGCAATTGTTACAGGAATCACAGCTAAATCCGCAATCTTCCAAAAGCTGATTTTCTTTTTCCTTGCAAACCAGATGCCTGCTATTATTGCGCCAAACAATCCGCCGTGAAATGAAAGCCCTCCGTGCCATACTGCAAACACTTCAAGAGGATTGCTGATAAAAAAGCTGAAATTATAGATTATCACATAAAATACCCTTGAAAAAATAACAATGGATAATAAAGTATATGCTACAAAATCCATAATGTCCTGCTTTGACAAGCCCAGCTTTCTTTCCTCGGCAAGCTTTGCAAGGATAAAATAAGTGAATATTGCTCCAAGTATGTATGCAAAAGAGTAGTATCTTATCTCAAAAGGACCTATTGTTGCAAGTATCGGGTTAATTGTGTTGTAAAACACCATTTAGCTTCTTCTCCATGTATTTTACTATCAAGCCAGCTGTAAGCATGCCAAAAGACAAGGCTCCTGCAGTTAAAAATATTCTCTTTGCAGCCATTTTAAAGAATGGATCAGGCAATAGGATAATTATCTTGTCAGTTGCAGGATTCATAAGCCAGAGATTGTTTGTAAATAAAAGCTCGTGGAATTTGACAAAAAGCCATTCAAACCTCAATGACAAGAGAGAGATAATAATGATGAAAACAAGGGTTAAAGCGCCTCCTGCTATAAGGCAAGATGCAATCAAAGATAAATCCTTCTTGAAAAAAGCATAGCCCATTATTCCAAGGCAGAAAACCATTGAAAGAAACAAAAGCATTGAGCTTAGTGAGAAAAGCCCCCTCACGTCCTGCAAATGGCTGATTTCTTTTTCATTGAAATAAGATGCGTTAATCTCTTTGCCGCCTTTCAGGTAATTCAGCAGATTCTCAGCGCGTTCGCTTGCATCAGGCAGTTTTGTGTAAATATCATTTGCCCTGAAAAAGCCGGCATACATGTTCCCGTCAAAAGCAGTTATTCGAACCGCAGACATCAGGTACATCGTAAGTGCAAATACTGCAAACAATGAAATAAGAACAATTCTTGACTTTCTTGATTTTATCATATATCGCACCTTTCCAATGCATTATTAACGCGTTCCCTGTTAAATTGCCTTTCGATTGCAAGAAAATCCATCAAGCCATCCCTGTCAGGCTTTTTCCATTTCAATGAATAATCCTTTTCAACAGGCATGTTCTTCAGATGATTGAAAACCTCTTCCCAGCTGTATTCGTCGTTCCAACCAAGCTCATTGAACATCTTTTCAAAGCCATTGCCGTACTTCTGCACAAGCTTGACTGCTTTCTTCTGTCCTATGCCGTATATTCCCTTGTTATAGTCAGTGCCGACAAGCATTGCAAGAGCAATAAGCTGATTGTGGCTTATTGAAAGCTCATCAAGCAATTGTTTTAATTCAAGCATATGCATTCCGATAATCACCTTGTTTCCCGCGGATGTTTTTCTTGATTTTGACATTGTGAGGTTTGCTATCAGTCTTGGAGCATTGTAAATCAATGAGTCATAATCCTGCGAAGCAACTGCCCAGGCATCTCCCTTGTTGCAGATATAGGCAGCCTGAGCTTCTCCGTCAGCCATTGCCTGAATAACAGGAAGCCCCATAAGAGTCAAAAGCTGTTTTGCATCCTCTGCCATCTTCATTGTTATTGTTTCTGAAGTTCTTGGCATTACAGGCAATTGCGGCTTTTCATTCGGCAATAAGAACGGCCCGTCAAACACAAAGCACGGCTTTGCGCCCATTTCCATAAGCCTTGCTGTCCTGTAGAATAATCCAGACAAGTGAGTTGTTATATTTCCCTTGTTGTCAGTAAGCAAAGGCATTGTTCTCATAAACTGGTGAAGCTGTATGTAAGTGTCAACAGCGATTTTCTTTCCTTTCAGCTCCTCTTGCTTCAGATTCCTGAAGTTCACAATGCCTGCTATGTTCACGCCCATAATATTATTTACTTATTTGCCTATTTATTGGTATCGGATATGACTTTTAATGTCGATAGGATTACTGCCTTCCATAGCACCAATAGATAATGCTTATAAATAAAACCCAATATATTACATTCTATGAAAGTTGGAATAAAAACATACACTGACGAAGTGGGCTACAAATACCTCTCTGAATCAGGAATTCTTGAATTTGCTGATTTCATTGAAATACTTCCTGTTCCTGACAATAATTACTACAAGAGCTTCAAGGACTTTGACATCCCTTTCAGGATTCACGCGCCCCACCAGGGGTTTGGCGCAGAGCCGGGAGACAGAAAAGCAGTAGAAAGAACAAAGCACTGCATAGATGCTGCAAGGAAAGCAGCTGACTTATTTAAATCACCCACAATAGTCGTGCATCCCGGGCGTTACTATGATGTCGGCTCAAAGGAAAGGGCAATAGATTTTTTAAAGGGTTTTAATGACAAAAGATTCATAGTGGAGAACCTGCCCAGTTTCTCTGACGGCGATGAGCTTGGAACAACTGCAGATGAAATAAAAGCATTCATTGAAAAGCTCAACTGCGGAATCTGCCTTGATTTCGGGCACGCAACGCTTACTGAAAGAAGGACAGGCAAGAACTACAAGCAGATAATAAATGAATTTCTCAAATTTAATCCAAAATATTTTCATATCATGGGCGGCTCAATACAGGAAGGCAGGGACCACAAGAACCTATTTTACGGCGACTTTGACATTGAATTCTTCAGAAGCTGCATACCAAAAGATGCGTGGGTTGTCCTGGAAACGCCTCACGATGCTGAGATGCAGAAAAAAGAAATAAACTTTCTTAAAACAGGCAAAAGGATTTGAAGAGGGTATGCTGAAAATGGAATACCTGTTCTTAATTTCCGGAGAAAACCCTGAGCTTGCAAAAGCTGAGATGGAATTGTTTGCAGATGCGAAAATAAAAGAGCATGCAGGCAGCTCTGTGATAGCAGAGGCAAGCCCCTTTGAGAATAACAGGCTTGCCTATACCAAGGTGCTTTGCAAATATCTTTTCTCTTGCAAAAAAGAGGAATTGGCTGAACAAGTGAAAAATTATGCCTGGAACAAAGTGTACAAGGACAATTTTTATGTGCACATTCATCACGAAGAGCAAGGACAAGCAAGGAAATTAGCCGATATAATCTGGAACACTCTTGAAAAACCAAAAGTTTCATTTGACAATCCAAAAACAGAGATAGATTTCATATTTGAAAAAGACAAGGTGTTCTGCGGACTGAGAATTTATGAAAACAAGGAGAAGTTTGACGCAAGAAAAGCGCACAAGCGCCCGGGCTTCTCGCCCATCTCATTGCATCCAAAGCTTGCAAGGGCATTGGTTAATATGACAAGAATAAATAAAGGGGAGACATTGCTTGACCCGTTCTGCGGCACAGGAGGAATACTTCTTGAAGCAGGATTAATGAAAATAAAATGCATTGGCTCTGACATTGCAGAAGACATGCTTGAAAAAGCAGAAATCAATCTTAAATCATTCAAGATAAAAAATTACAAGCTCATGAAGGCAGATGCAAAAAAAATAAAATTAAAATGCAATGCAATTGCAACAGACCCGCCATATGGGAAAGCATCTTCCCTGAGAAAACAGAATATGAAGAAGCTATACTCAGACTTCCTCTCAAATGCATACAAGATACTAAGCAAGAAATCAAGAGTAGCAATAATATTCCCAAACCGCCTTTCCATCAAGTCAAAGTTTAAGATATTAAGAAAGATTGATGTCCCTATTCATAAATCCCTTACAAGAACGATAAATATACTTGAAAAATAAATATTCTTAAGAAATAAATATCCTATAAACCTAGATAAGCCCTATAATCCACGAAATCCCAGAGATAATAAATCCAAATAATTTAATTATCCACGGCAATAGATTCACAAATATCAGCAGCAAGCAGATTCCGCTGAATACATTCCATACAATTTTAGCTGTTTTCTCTTTCTTGAAAATCCACAGCATTGCAACAAAGAACATTCTTCCGCCGTCAACAGGGCCCAAAGGCAATAGATTAAACAATGCAACGCCTATGCTAATCATGAACAGCCATGCAACCAGCATGTCAAGCCATTTTATTGTGGGAATAAACGGCTTTATCCACTGCTTTTCATCCTTGACTTTTGCAATGAAATCAAACTCATTAATTCCCATCACGCCTTTTGTCTCATTTGCAGAATTATTTACTGCAATAATATCAATATCGCCCTTGCTTGTCTTTAAAGCAACCTTGTCTCCGGGAGAGATATCATCTGTAATATTAACAAGTATGCCCACGCTGTCAATCTTAACCCCATTTAGCTCGCTTATAATAAACGGCGCTTCAATGCCTGATTCAGCAAGAGGATAGCCTGCAGAAATATTAGTCACATTCACTCCGCTGACTTCATAAATGGATGAAAATGATGGCAGAAGCACGAATGTCAAAAGCCCCAGAAACACTGCTCCAGTGAGTATATTTGAAAAAGGGCCTGCTGCAAAAACAGACAATTGCTTGTAAGGAGATGCTTTCTTCAGCTGCTTTTCATCAGGCTCAACAAATGCCATAAGCATTGGACCCAAAAACGCAAATCCTGAGCTTTTTATCTTAATCTTATGCAATCTGGATAATAATCCGTGTGAAAATTCGTGAATTGATGCAACAATAAGTATTGAAACAACCCAGTGCCAGAACGACAAAGTCGGAATGCCGGGTATTTTTATTCCGGGAAGAACAGGCGCAAGAGGCGCTATTGCACCGGGCGTTATTAAAAATGAGATTGTTTCCTTTATCAAGAAAACAAAAATAAATCCCATGCCTGCAAAGCCGACAACAACTCCCAAAAAGCCAAGCGCTTTTAAAACGCGCGGACACTTGCTTGAAAAAGAATCCATCAGCCTTATGCCCAGCTTTGACCTGTACATAAAAAGGATTTTTCCCTGCACAACAAACTTGTCCTTGTGCCTGAGATAAAACAAATACAGGAGTGCGTAGAAAAATATAAGGGATAATAAGTCGAAGTTCATTTACTTCCGCCTGTCGTTCCAGTTCTTTCGGATTATACCGGTGGCTGTCTTGATGGCAAGATAAGTTCCGCCTGCAATCATAATAGGCGCAACTGCAGCTCCTCCAAGAATTGCCGCTGAAATACCTGCTGCTGTGAATAATGCAGTATCTCCCTCGCTCAGGAAAGAAATTATCTTGTTTTCCATTGACTTGGGGTTTTCCTCAGAATCCATCTCAAGTATTATTTTTCCATTCTTGAAAACTTTTACCCAGTTTATTTCCTCGCTTACGAGAACTGCAATTGAATCAGGAACATAAGTTGTTATTCCTGCTGCCGCTGCGTGCTTTGTTCCGTAGCCTGGAACCGGGATTGATTTTTTTATTTTAACGCCGTAGGCAATCAAATCTCCTTCATTTGAAATTATGACTGCGCCGTCAAGCGTTGCAAGCTTTTCAAGAACTTTTGCCATGCCAGCCTGCTTTAGGTTGCATTTTGCCAAAACCTGCGGAAACAAGGGGTCATACAAGTGCTTGAACTTGTTTGCAGGGCCTATTACAAAAATAGCGCCTTCCTTTGTTCTTGCAATCTGCTTTGCAACAGGAAGGATTATTTCATATACCTTGTCCTTTGTAAGCTGCTTTGAAAAAAAACCCATGTCATTATAGAGGGTAAAATTACTTTTAAGCTTTGCGGTTGATAAACCGCGAAGTTACGAACAAAGTGAGTAAACTTTGCGGTGATTGAAACATAGAATTAGGAGCAAAATGAGAGCAATTTTATATGATTCACTTAGAATTTAATTCTTGAAAAATCTCCTGTTTACCTTTCTTGTAGAAAGGTATATTGAAGTAATAAGCAAGATTGCTATTACAATTCCAATGCCGCTTCCCCACGCCCCGGGAGATTCCTGAACGCTTGTAACCATTCTGCCTGTAATGCCGGCCAGTCTCGTCCTTATCGTCGGCTGCGCAGCAGGGGCTTCTGCTTCGGTTTCCGGATTATCAACAGCTTCTTCAGCAGCAGGCGCCTCTTCCTGGACTTCTTCTACAACAGGCGCTTCCTTGACAACAGGCACTTTTTTCCTTCCACCCATAAGAACTACGGGCTGGATTTTTACCGGCTCCTGAACAGGCGCAATGTAGCTATACTCAGAAACAGCAGAATGCTTTAATCCGCTAACCTTGTATCTTGAATCACTGTCAACAACTTCGCAAGAATACTGCCCGCTTGTTCCAGGACAAGAAAGCTTTATTCCGTTCAGGCAGTCGCCTTCAATCACAATTGAGTCAACTTCATTGTCAATTATGCATAATTGGTTTGTTGCAAGCACTCTGCTTACATAAGCTGATTTTGTTTTTCCCAGCGCAGTCAGGTTTATCCCCTTGATAATTATTGCGCCGCCAGCCTGGGCAGAATCCGCAATTATAGTTACATTCTTAAGAGCCAATACTATGTCCTTAATAACCAAGACATTCGAGCCTGAGAAATCATATTCAAACTCAAGTATTACAGTCCCATTGTCCGTAATAGTCACATTTCCAATGCCTGACCAAGTTGTATTGACAGGCTGATTGTTAACATTAAAAACCAGCCCGGGAATATCAGAATTAATGTCAGATGAATCCCCTACAATAAAATCCAATGCATCAGATGTCCCGTCATTGTCATTGTCTGTATCAACGCAGTCTTTTATTCCGTCTGCATCAGCGTCTGTAAAGTTTCCTTCATCTGTTGAGCCGTCGCAATTATTGTCCAACCCGTCGCATATTTCCCCTGCAGGCAAAACCTCACTTGCGCAAGAACTCCAGTTGCCTTCTGAGCAGGTTTGCAGTCCGGAGATGCATTCACCAATCCCGTTTGTTCCTTCAGGACCTGTATAGCAGGATTGGCTTAGCGGATTAAATTCGCTGAAAAGAATTACTCCCAGAATTTCCGTATTTTCTGCCTCATCAACAGAATCATCGCAGTCATTGTCAAGACCGTCACAGGTTTCATCAAGAAGCACATAATTCGTAGAATTGCCAGTCCAATTCCCTGCATCGCACACTTCTGTG
>JBAZYQ010000040.1:0-2420 GCA_041659245.1 Candidatus Nanoarchaeia archaeon | reverse complement strand
AAAATGTTTGAAGCAGGCTGTATTAAATTTTCATCTGTTTGCCCGTCACAGTTGTCGTCAATATTATTGCATATTTCTTCTACAGAGGGATACACTCCACTGTTTTCATCATTGCAGTCATCTCCTTCCCCCGTTGAGCATTCTGCAGGCACACAGTTATATACATCGCATTCCCCCGCAGGAATAATGCCATTATGGCTGTCATTGTCATTGTCGCAGTAATAGGAATTAAGAGGACAAACATTATTTTCATTTATTTCGTCGTCACAGTCATTGTCAAAGCCATCGCAGGTTTCATTAATAGGGATATAGTTTACCGCGCTGTCAGCCCATATTCCTTCACTGCATGTTTCAATATTCTCAGAACACAAGCCAAATATATTGCCATCAGCCCTTGTTAAATTCTCATCAACCAGCCCATTGCAGTTTTCGTCAATATTATTGCATTCTTCAGCCATTCCCGGATTTATAGCTGCATTGTTATCATTGCAGTCATCTTTCAGCAAAACATATCCTGAAGGGGCATTTACTGCAATCTTTTGCTGCGCTGTATTTCCATACCCGTCCTTGTCCTTGTCACGATAATAGGCTGTTTCAGTAAGGCAGGCTGAAGAGCAGCCATCTCCTGATTTCTTGTTGCCGTCATCGCACTGCTCAGGCCCGTTTAAAATTCCGTCACCGCAATTTTCAGCGGAGATACAAGTGTTCCATACAAAACAGCCCGACTTGCAGGACTGCGTTCCGGCATATCCTTTTGAAGTTGTGCAATTCTGTGAATTGCCGTCACAAATTTCACTTGCTTCAACTATTAAGTCTCCGCATTTTGACACCACGTGGATGCCCCGTGGATTTGAAAGTATAAATGTATCATTAGAGCAGGGCTTGCCGGTCTTGCAGGAAATGCCGCATGCCCAAACCTGAAAATTATAATCTCCCTTATTCGAAGGCGAAGTAATATTAAAAGAAACATTATTGGTTCCGAAATCGTAATCAGCGGTGTCCTTGCATACATAACTGCTATTGCCAATGCGATACTGCGTTTTTTTCCAATTATCAGACTCAACAGAAACAGTTACTGCAGCTGTTATTTTTTTTCCTGCATTAACATTAACAGAGGTTGTGCCATTCAGCGTAACATCATCTATATTTCTTCCTGCGCTTGAAACAGATATAACTGCCGCAACCAAAGAAAGCATAAAGCAGGCTATTACAAGGCACAATGCCAGCTTTTTAGATGTTTTCATTATCAGAGTATATATAGGCATATTCCTTATTAAATATTACTGTTTGTTTAAATAAAAATAACTAGAAGTTTACTTATCCTGTTCGTCTTTGTCGTCTTTGCTTTCTTCGCCTATCCGGCCGTCAACATCGCCGTCAGCAGCATCTCCGGCAACAACTTTCTTGTTTGACTCTTCCTCTTCCTCTGCATCTTCCTGCTCCTGCGCCATCTCATTCTCTTCCTTGGCATTAGCCCCTACTGACTCAATCTTTCTCTTTATCTCTGTCTTGCCAATTGCTGATTCTTTTGTCACTTCATCGCCAATCATGTTAAGCGCCTTGTTGAATGTGCTTCCTGAAATCATTCCCTTTGCAAGATTATTGCCTCCCGCCCCTCCGCTGCCGCCGCCCTTGACAACATCCATGAACTCGGCAGGAATCATCATCTTGGATGACTTCATGTTCTCCAATGCCTTTACATACAAGTATGCAAGTGTCCTGTCATCAAAGCTCTCTGTTCCTTTTCCCAAAGCCGCAGTAAGCACTCTTCTTGCCTCTGCCACAAACTTCTTTGCTTCAAGTGATTCTGCCGCAACTTTCTTTCCTCTCAACGCGTCCATTATCTGCCTTGGAGGCTCAAGCTTTTCCATCTCAAAATTATTAATTGTCAATCCCCAGTTCTGCAGCGAGGGCTGAATCTGCTCCATCATCAATGCAGCAATATCCTCAATGTTAATCAAAAGCTGTGGGAATGTGAATTCTCCTGCAATGTCCCTTACCCTACTTGTTATCATGTCAAGCATTGCTGTCCTGTAATCCTGCACTCCCAAGGCTGCATTTACTGCGTTGCTTATGTAATAATACACAATCCCGTGCATCTTAAGCTCAAGCCCTTCGCTTGATATGATTGGAACTTCAAGCTCCTGCTGCTGCTCCCTTAAATCCAAAATAGAGCCCACTTTTTCAAACACAGGTATAACAATTGCCCATCCTGAAGGCGAAACCCTGTGGAACTTGCCGAACCTATATATAATGGCTGCCTGATAAGGGTCAAGCTTCTTTATGAAGAACTTGTAGAATAGGAATGCGAATATGCCTGCTGCTGTGAATAATGCAACCGGCAATAACAAGTTAAGGAAATACAATACAAGTATCAAAGCTGCGAATATTAACAATACTATTAAAGGCCACATATCCTA
>JBAZYQ010000039.1:512-10247 GCA_041659245.1 Candidatus Nanoarchaeia archaeon | reverse complement strand
CCTCGCCAACATCTGAAGGCATTGAAATATCCCTTGGGTCGCGCACCATTATGCATATTACATCAAACTTTCCTCCTAATAACTTTAACTTTTTTTGCCATAAGCTGCCTTTTGCTCCATAAAAGTCAGAAAGTATGACAACAACGCCGTGCTTCTTTGTAATATAGTTGAGCGCAAAATCCTCTGCTTCAATAATATTATAGCTGCCTCCGTAAAGATTAGGGTCAACCACCACTCTTGCAATCTTATAGAACTGTTTTATGCCTTTTCCGGATTTTGTATAATTTTTTATCTTGTCCGAGAATGCAAGAAGCCCGACTGAGTCGCCTGCATTAAGGACAGTGTATGAGAGCGCAAGCACAAACTCAGCTGCAACTTCGTTCTTAAGCTTGTCTCTTGAGCCGAAAACCATGCTTGAGTTTACATCAAGGATAAAATAAAGCTCAAGTTCCCTTATTTCCCTGTAAACCTTAACAAGCATTTGCTTTGATTTCACAGAAGCTTTCCAGTCAATCTTGCTGGCGTCAATGTCAGGAGTGTATGGCTTGAAGCCCTCAAATTCCATTCCTGCCCCCCTGAAAACGCTGAGATATTCGCCCAAAGCCCTTGTCTGGACAATGCGCTTAGTGAGCGCCTCTATCTTCATTATAATCTGGGCTATGTCAACTTTAAGCTTTCGTTTCTCTTCCCTATCTTTGGATTGTATTGCCAATTTTCACCTATGGCACAGGGACTCTCGAAAGAATTTCTTTAATTACTGTGTCAGGTGTAACTTTCTCTGCCTCAGCTTCGTAAGTCAGAATAAGCCTGTGCCTCATTACATCATAAGCAACATCCTTGACATGCTGTGGCGTTACAAATGCCTTGCCTTCAATCATTGCCTGCGCTTTTGCGCCTATGTACATGCAGATTCCCGCCCTTGGAGAGCAGCCAAGCTCTATGTATTTGGCATGTTCAAGCTTGTATTTTGCAGGATGCCTTGTAGCATCAACAATTCTGATGATATATTTTTCTATTTCAGGGTCAAGGTAAATTGTTTTTGCAAAGTCTTGCATCAGGATTATTTTTTCAGGCGTTAAAATGGGCTTTAAGTTAAAGTCCTCGAACTTTTGGAGCGTGAGGTTATTCCTGAGTATCATCTGCTCCTCATCCATGCTTGGATAAGGCATAAGAATCTTGAACAAAAACCTGTCAATCTGCGCTTCAGGCAGCCTGTAAACACCTTCCTGCTCAAGCGGGTTTTGTGTTGCCATGACAAAGAAAGGATTTGGAAGCGGGAATGTTTCTTTTGCAATTGTTACCTGCCTTTCCTGCATTGCTTCCAACAAGGCTGACTGTGTTTTTGGCGGAGTCCTGTTAATTTCATCAGCCATCAGGAAGTTTGCGAATATAGGGCCTTTTAATGTAACGAACCCTTTTCCTTCAATATAGCTCTGCAAGCCAAGAATGTCTGTTGGCAATAGGTCCACTGTGAACTGAATCCTGCTGAAGCTGCAGCCTGTTACAATTGCAAGAGTCCTGACAAGCAGTGTTTTTGCAATTCCTGGAAGCCCTTCAACAAGAATGTGGCTGTTGCAAAGCAAGCCTCTCAGAAGCCCTGTGACAACAACGTCCTGCCCAATGATAACTTTCTTGATTTCCTGCCTTACGTCAGTGAGCTGCTGATGGAATTCCTTGACTTTCTTGGCAGCATCTATTTTTTCAGTGCTAACCTTTTTAGCTTCTGCTTTTTTTTCAATCTTTTTAGAATCTTCAACTTTTTCTTTATTCTTCTTTTTATTAGCTGCTTTCACCATCTTTTCATCATAATAATGGAGTTTTATGCTTATAAATGTTTTGAGGTAGCTGGCAGGCGGTTAGGAAATAATCTAAAAAGGCAATAGTGGAGAAAGCGGCTATAATTATTGGTCTTAATTGCTTCTGAAATGATTTAATGCTTTGAATAAATCTCGGGGTTCAAGGGCGCCCCCTTGCGGCTTTCTTATTTTTTTACAGCCTTGTCGCGCTTCTTCTCTGGAAGTAATACACAAGCAGCAGAACTGCCAGTATAAGCCCTATGCCTTCAAGTATGATTGTTTTCCAATGCTGCTGTATGAAATTCTTTGCAGTATCTGACAATCTTACGTCTGATTCGCCTTTCTTTGCAGCAATGAACTCCTTGCATCCCTGGTTTGCCCTGTGTATCATTTCAAGCCCTTCTTCATACTGGTAAACCCTGAACTTTGCTTCTGCTTCTTCGATAAGCTCTGTCAGCTCAAGGCATTCGGGATTCTGGAGGAACAAGTCCCTTGTGAATTGTATCATCTCTTTCAGCTGGGCTTTTAATACTGCATCTTTTTCCCTGACATCAACAACAATCTCTACAAATCTTTTTAATGGGGGGACCTGCGATTCAGCATCAAGCCTTATTGTATACCTGTCTGGCGCAAGAAGCCCTATGTCAACATCAAGATTCACATATACGCTGTTGCCTACTTTTATTGCTGTCCATTTGGTCTCATTCAGCTTTAATCTTAATTCAGTCTGGTTGGAAGTTGCGACAAGCGTGATTGTGTTCAAGTCAATCTGCCCTGTATTTTTTAGTATTACAGGCACAATTGTTTTTGACAATGGCGTAAGGCTTATCATTGATGGCACAAGGATTGTCATGTCTGCTATCTGTGTTTGCATTACTGTAGAACTTGAGCTTGTTGTTGTTGTAACAGTTACCGGCGGAAGGACTGTAACTTCCTCAATATGCAGGTTAAACTCGTTTGAGTCTGTTGCATTAATCCCGTCTGCAGCTGTTATTACAATTGGCATGTCTCCATGCCATCCTGATGTCGGAGTGAAAGATATATTATTGCCTCCTTCATCTTTCAAGGTCATATTTCTTAAGTCAGGGTCTTTTATTGTTACGTTGTCAAATATTGCATCACTGCTGATTGAAAGCAGTTTTGCATTTCCTGTTGCAGTTTCATTAAATGTCACATTATAAACCAGGCTCCAGTCTGTCCCGTTTGACGAGCTGTATACTAAAGTGGTGTTTGCTTTCACATTTGCCTTTATCCAATATGATGTGTTAAGCGTGACATTAAACAAGTAGGAATTATTGCTGTAAGACAATATGCCTGAATCATATTTCTGGAGATAAGTTTTGTTGTCAGCGCTGTTGAAGTAAGCAATCTGCGCATCTGTTTCGCAGCTCCCCAAGGATGCAAAACAGAGCCCTGCAGAGCCTGAGCCCATCAATTTTATGATTGCGCTGAACTCAGTGAGGTTTGTGTATGTTAATAGGCTAATGTTTGAATAATATGTTGCAGTTGTGTCATTCTGCCTTATTGCGGGATTATTTGTGCTTCCATTCTGCAAAAACCATGTTCCTGAAAACAGCCATGTTTCATTTATTCTTGTAAAATTATTGTCATTAAATGACTCGTTTAATGCATATCTGTACCAGGAGTATGTTAAATTATCATTATCTATATCATAAAAATAAGAAGTCATGTCCCTGCTATTCGGGCCATCACTATTGTCCCAGCTGGTGCCATCGGGCAGCTTTTCTATGGTTGGAATATTTGCAATCAAGCCCGGCGGGGCATTTATATTTGTTACTGATACAGTAATGTTGTAGGTGCTATTTTCCAAACTTGGATCTATTACAACAAGCTTCATTGTGTAATTGCCTGCATTAAGGTAATTTGTCCTATAGCCCCATGAATCGCTCTGTGTTCCAGTTCCACTGCTGGATATATGTGTCCTATTTAAAGATACATTCCAATACCAATCAAAGGTAATCATATCATCTTCATCATCATCGCATTGTGCTGTAAAATTCCCTGTTATTTCGCTTTCTCTTAGTGTGAAGTTTGCTACTTCAGTACGTGGGTCAAATGATATGATTGGAGCTAAGTATGTGTTTGAGATTACAGTGCAGTATGGCGCTGTGTCGCTCCTTAATGTAATATTTACGACCTGCGAATCCATTGCTCCCCATGTGTCATTTACAGTGAAATTAACCCTATATGTACCTTCATCCAGGGGACTAGTATGATCAATTGTTATTACACCTGTTGATGAATTTAGGCTTAGCCAGTTGTATGATGCATTTTTGGAAAAAGTTAAAGTATCATTCTCTTCATCTGTTGCATTTATGTCATATGTAAATATAATCTCAAATATTGCAGTTAAATCAGCTATCGTTGTTAAATTAGGCGCGTCATTTACAGAGCTTATGTTGAATGAGATTTCGTATGTATCAGAAGCCCCTATGTGGTCTGTGACATTAAGCAATATTGACCAGTTGCCCACTTCTGTATAAAGCGGGGTAAAATTAACAGTCACGTTTGCGCAATAATTGTTTGCGCTGATTTCTGTTGCTGTTATTGCGCTGTGGCTCATATTGAACCAGCTGTAGTTTGCGTTAAAAGCCAGTGTTGTGCCTGTATCGTTATCGCAGGCGATTAATGTGCATGATGTGAATAATGTGTCTTCTGCTGCTGTTCTTGTTGCGCAGAAAGAGGGGTCGGTGTCCAGGAACGCCGGGGCCACATTGCCTTCGCTTATGTTTATGAAGAATATCCGGGACATTGCTGAATCTGAAGTGTCATTTACAGTGAAATTAAACCAATAAGTTCCGTTGCTGCTTGCCCCCGGGGTGAAGGTTATTGTCCAGCGGGTAATATTTCCGCTGATAACGCCTGAAGATGCATTTATTGTGAAAAGGTAGCTGGAATTGCTCCACAGCCTTAAATATTCGGGCGTGTTTGGGATGCTTAAGTCAGCGTCTGTTGCATTTACCTGAAACGTAATTGCAGTGCCTTCTGACCCATTTGTAATATTGTATATCGGACCGAGTATTGGCGCGTCTTCCTCATTATACACAGTGAAATTAAATATGCTCTGGTTTATTGTGTTGTGTGAGTCTGTAATGTTTATTGATATCCAGTGAGTGCCCACTTTGTTATCTGTTGGCGTGAAGTTTATTTCGCCTGTTGTTGAATTAATACTAAACAAGGAAGTGTTGTCTGCATAAGCAAGAGTCTCTCCTTCATCTGTTGTAACATTTGCAGATATGTTGAGGTAAAAAGAATACCCTTCAGTCATATTGTATTCCTGAGTTATGATTAATGCGGGATAGCTGTTGGCATATATTGTGAAATTAATCACAGTGGAATTTTGCCTGTCAGTTGTGTCATTGGCTGTAATATTAATCCAGTAGGTGCCTACATTGCCATTAAGGGCTGTGTTGTTGAAGCTGATAACTCCTGTTGTTACATTAATGCTGAACCAGGTATAATTCGCAGAATAAGTCACATTTTCTCCGAATATAGTTAATGAATCATCATCTGTTGCAGTTACCTGCGTCCAATAAGACACGTTTGCCCAGGCAGTGTAATTAGTGCTTATATTTGTCCATCTTGGGAAATCGGGTGTGTTATCTACTGAGAAATTAATTATACGCGAAGATGAAAGCCCTCCGCTGTCATTGACTGTAATATTAATCCAGTGTGAAAATACTGCAATATCTGTTGGCGCAAATGTGACATTGCATATAGTATTGCCGCCGTTTATAGGCACATTATTGCAATTAATTGTAAACCAGCTGTAGTTTGCCATATATGTATGAGAATCAGTGCCGTCGGGGTCCTGGTCTGATGCATTTAACATGCAGGAGAAAACAACATCTTCCTGAAGAATGGTGTTGTTTGTGGTGTTGCAGGCGTAGAATAAGGTGGGGGGGTCATTAAAATTTGCAATTGTTAGTGTTAGTATGGAACTGTTCGTATCACCGTTTGGGTCTGTGATGTTTATTTCTATCCTGTGCGTGCCGACTTGTGCATTTGTGGGGATAAACGAGATGTTGCCTGTAGTGCTGTTAATATTGAACATGCTGCTGTTATCTGTAAAAGTGAAATTTCCAATTGCCCCAATCCCATTTGTTATTGCCCCGCTCTCTTCATCCCAAACACTTATGTTAAAAGAGCAGTTCATGCCCTCTGTGCAGGATTTTGTAAGAGTAGAAGCGGTGATAATGGGCTTGTCGTTGACTGCTATGATTATGTAAGGAATTGTCAAAGAAGCAGAACTAGATCCTGCGCCATCTCTTGCTGTTACAAATGCATTATAACTACCTGATTGGCTGCTGTTTGTGCATAGCGCAGTTATAATGCCTAAATCACTCACGGAAAGTGTGCAGGTTGAGAATGTAGAAGAAGTGCTGTTAATGTTAAATGAAGAAAGGGGCAGGTCATTATCATCATCATCTGTGAAATTTGTGCTGACATTATACGTGCAGGCTGTATCTTCGTTGCATGTTTGAATTGGAGTTGTTGAAGCATAAGCATATGGGAGAATATTATAGGGGATTGTATTTTTTATCTCAAAGTAATCTACTGTACTTAAATTATCATAACGAATGTTACTATCGGAACTGATATTACTGCAATTAATTTGGATCATAAATTGGGTTGAATAATTGCTTCGGATATTAAAAGAAGAATTAAATTCATACAAGAATGTAAGTGGGTTATAATTCATGTCTGAAAAAGGGCCATATGATCCAGTATAATTAAATCGGATACTGCAATTGCCTATGATGGGTCCAACTGTGCTATTGGAATAATTGGCATAAAATAATACTATTGCATCGCTGGCGCTCTTGCCTGAATCACAGTGAGTATAAGTATATGACGAACAATTGCTGAACCAGCTAGAATTATCTATACCTCCTAAGCCTTGGTCCCATATAGTTAGATTTGACGTTGTTCCTGACGTTGTCCCTGACATTATTCCATACTCGGCATACACAATTCCCAACAAGAGAAGAACAAAGAAGGAAACCATCAGCCCTGCTTTTTTCCACTCGCCTGTCTTGTCTATTCCAAGATACTCGTTTACTACCTTATTACCAACTCTTTTGCTGTTATACAAATAAGGGCCATATACTTTATTCCCTCTTTTTACATAGCGCTTGTGGACCATTATGATTTCAGGGCTTTTGCTTTATGCACCCATTACACCTCTTCTTTTTGCCTTTTAGCATACATTCTACACCCAAACCCTGTGTAGTACAACAGAAATAAGGGCATGCGGATTTATAAATATATCCCTAAGAAATATCTTTTATTTTTACTTTTGCTTTGTCATTGTCAGGCAGCTTTTCATAAAGGGCTTTTGCTTCATTATAATACTCTTTTGCCTTTTCGTGGTTCTGTGCCTTTATTTCCTTATATGACATCTTTAGTAAATTGTTAACCTTGCGTACGGGGTCTTCCTTTCTTTTTAGGGCTATTATATTTTCAATTTTAACTTCCCTTACTGCCCTTACCATTGAAAGCAGGAGTATTGAAAGCATCAGCCAGAACATCCAATAAATGCTCAGGTTTGAAACAATCTGCTTAAGCTCAACAGGAATCTTTTTTATTTCTTCAGGCGCCATAAGCTCCTTGCATACAGGGCATGGCCCGCCGCAGTCAATGCTATCTTCTCCCTGGTTTTGTATATTATCATCGCAGGTTGGGCAGTCTTTGCATATTCCCCCGCAGTCAGGCAATATTTCATCCTGATTTTTAATGCCGTCAAAACAAGTTGGGAATTCTGTGTATGTGCATCCCTGTGTTTCAGCAGGCTTTCCTGTAAGCTTTCCGCAGAAATTTTTATCCCAGCAGGTTCTTGCCTGCACATTTCCAGGCTGGCATGGTTGCCAGTCAGTGCATGTCCACCTTGGCTCGCAGAACATCCCTGCTCCGCCTCCGCCTGAACCGCCTGGCGTGGTGCTTGGAGGCACTATGGGCGGAATAGGCGCTGCAGTTAAAATCCATGATTCAGAATCATTTGCAAGACCGTCTGTAATTGTTACTGTGATATTATATGTGCCTGCTGATGAAGGGCAGAAGGTGTAAGCGTCGCTGGTGTTTCCTGTTTCATTCTCATTTATATACCACATAGCAGAAGGTATTGTGCCGTCCAAGTCTTCTTTTGTAATGTTAAAATCCTGGCATGTGCCAAGGTAAAGAGACAGGGATTTTTCAAGTATGTAATAGGATGTTATGTTTGGCGGGTAATTATATCTCGTTACTGTAAAGCTTATAATCTCTGAATCAGATGCGCCTGTTGAATCATTGACACTTATGTTTATTGAAAATGTTTCATTAACCCATGAATTATTTGTGATTATTATGCTTAATGTGTGGTTAGTCCAGTTGGAAACTGTCACTGTGCTGTTTGAACTATTGAGGAACCAGCTTGTGTTTGAGAAGAATGTGAGCGAATCAATTGCATCCTGGTCATATGCCTCTAAAGTTATGTTAAGGCTTACATTTACCTGCGCTGTTTTTGCGCCAATTGCAGAAAGCACAGGCACATCATTCACGCTAACAACACTGACAAGCACATCCTGGAAGTCAACAAGCGAGCCGGGATCAACAACAGTGAACCTTACAGTCCAATTTCCTATATTTGCATCATCAGGCGTCCAGTCTATAATTCCCGAATCTTCGCCTATTACAAATCCTGCAAAATTATCATAGAATTTTAATGCATCTCCGTCAGGATCAGATGTATAGTTTGTTACATTAAAATAAAAGTTAGAATCCTCATAGATGGTTATGTTTGTCATGTTTATTACAGGCGCAAAATTGTCCTCTGTTACATTTATCCGGAACAGCATTGAATCATCAGGCTCCCTGCAGGCATTGTTGCCGGCTGTGATATTCACTGTATACTGCCCTATCTGCGAAGAATTTGCAGTGAAATTTATTTCGCCTGTTGTGCGGTTTATTTCAAACAAGGTGCTGTTGTCTGTGAAATTGAGAAAAGGATAATATATACTTTCCTTCTCAGTCAGGTTTAGGTCTATCCTGTATTCTACTCCATATTTTGTTGTTTGCGGGCTTACTTCTGAAAGATTAATGTACCAGTCAATGCATACATCTATGCCGCCCGCCATTCCATTTCCTGTGAATTGTTCAAACAGGCCTTGGTTGGGGCCATAAAAAATTGCAGAGAATATAATAACAAGATTAAGCATTATACCCAGTATAAGCCCTACAACAAGTGCCTGTGTCCTTAGCTTCATCCTCTTTTTTCCCTTGGAATTGCTATGGAATTAAGATTGTTTGCACAATATATAAACTTAACCTAAAAAAAGATAATTAACTTCCATTTTTCAACGGACAGATACATTTAAATATTTAGTATGCGTCATAAAACATACCGAAAGGTGATTATAGAATATATGGGTATAGAGGCAAAAAAGAGTTTGGAGTTCATGCTTGCTGACCAGGCGAGGCTCTCACGAGTCATGGCTGGCGAGGAACATGACGTAAAATTTCGGAATGCATTTGACGAGCTAGTCGATAATATGAGCCTGCATGACAAGGGGCTCATGGTACTGCCTAACTTATCTTCAGCATACGAAACAATAGCATATTAATTCTGCCTTATGGCAAATGCTGGATTTTAAATAGTTGGTTTGCTGATTTTTATATATTGCTGATTAAACTAGAAAATCTTTTTCCTTTTTCTTTTGCAAATTCCTTTGAAATAACAAATGAGCCGCCTTCTGTCTGCCTTACGTCATTCAAGTGTATGAAGAACCAGTCCTCCCTGTTAAATCTCATTGCAAACCAAGGCTCTGCTCCCATGAATGCTGCGAATTGTGCTAGCTGCTCTAATTCCTCAGGCTCAAAGTATTTTGCATTGTCGCCTATTGCCTTGCATTCTATTGCAAGCAGTCTCTTTTGGTCTTTATTT
>JBAZYQ010000039.1:0-502 GCA_041659245.1 Candidatus Nanoarchaeia archaeon | reverse complement strand
TGCTGCAACCAAATCAGACGAAGGCCTTTGTGTTGAGCCAGAGCCTGCCACTCTTGCGCATCCCCAGCCGCTTTCCCAAAATAGATGAAATAGTTCTCGCTCTGCTTTAGTCCCCTTTCTTTTCGTGCCTATTCGTGGCATATGATTGTTAAATTAAAAGAAGTATATTAAGTATTCGGAAATAAAAAGAATAATATAAAGAAAATAAAAAAGAAAGCCAGCCTCCAGCGTTAATTGAATTTTTATCTTACTTTTCTCCCAATTGTCTTTGCTTGCAGGAAGAGCATTACATAATCAGGGCCGCCTGTCTTTGAGTCAGTACCTGAGTGGTTAAAGCCGCCAAACGGATGCACTCCGACCATTGCGCCTGTGCATTTCCTGTTCAGGTAGAGGTTTCCCACGTGGAAATCTTGTATTGCTTTCTTAAGCTTTGCCTCATTTTGGCTATATACTGCGCCTGTTAATCCATATTCTGTGCTGTTTGCAATTCTCAATGCATCAT
>JBAZYQ010000038.1:0-10522 GCA_041659245.1 Candidatus Nanoarchaeia archaeon | reverse complement strand
CGCAAACAGCGCTTATGTCAACATTATTTGCCCTTAATGTGCCTTTAATATTGTCAAACCTGTCCCATGCAGGCGGATGAGTCGCAAAAGGAGACAAATCCCTCCCTATCTCTGATTCAACAGCATCGATGAACTTGAACAAGACAAGCGCAGAGTCAGGCTCGTAAGTGCAGTTAGACAATGCCACAGCGCCTTCCTCATTTGTTTCCGAAGTGCATGTTGAAACAAGGAACTTTGCGCCAAACCTGTCAGCCCTTTCCTCAGCGCTTCTTGACAATGAGCTGTTTACAAGCATGCCTGCAACCTCATCAGCAGGAAAGAATCCGTAATTTGCATAAGTAGCGCAAATCTGCTCTTCATTGTCCTCATACTTGACATGAGCAGCCTCATGAGCAAGCGCCATTGCAACAAGAGAACGCTCATATTTTGAAGCAAGCCCGTAATCCAAAGCTCTTACATCAGACATTGCATAATCCCACGGCTCTTCAATATCAGAATCATAATTTGCAGCAGACGCAATGCTCCTGAAATAGCCTGTTATGTCAAAATCAGGATTAGACAGCTTGTACACATAGCCTCTTGCAGCATAATGCAAAGCCTCAATAAAATCTTTGTTAAAGACAATTGTATTTGATGTGAAAGCCCTTGCGTTTGTTCCTTCTGCATTGCCTTCATCCATCACATGAACATCAAGGTTCAGGCTGCCGTGATGATGAACGCCTTCATTATATCTCTCAATCTCATTGATTGTTGATTCCCTTACATAGCAATAGGATTCTGATGAATCGCATTCAACTGCGCCTGAACTTTCCATCTGGTACATTGCTTCTTCATTAAATTCATCGCACTGCTCTTCATTAAGGCAGAAATTTCCTGCGTTTGCATTGGCTGTTATTGAAGCAGCGCCCAAAAGTGCCGCAAGTCCAGTGAGTATTTTGTTCATTTTGAAACCCCCGTATATATAATAGGGCTTGATAAAGAGCCAATATATAAATGTTACTATTATTTCACAATAACGCCAATTTAAGAAAGATTTAAAAACAGAAACGCATAACTCACTAGTATCAATTAGGAGAGGCGCCGGAACTTAAGTTCCGGATATAAAATAAGAGGTGTTTGGAATGAATCATTTGAACAAAAAAGTCGCGTTATTAATTGCTATAGTATTTTCTCTTGTATGCGTGCAGATGGTTTCTGCCGGCGTGTCATACTATCCGCCGTATGCAAATGTGTCTGAGAATTTTATGCTGAATATCACTGTTGGTGCGCCCACAGTAACAGGAAATATATCGCAGATAATAGTTATAGATTCATCAAATCCACCATTTGCAGTAAACTACACCTCAAACTGGACTGGTTCAATAGGAAGTATATTTAATGGAGCTATACCTCGGAGAATGATATGGCACAATGCCACTGCTGCAGGGCTCGTATATAATAGCACAAACGCCGCAAACCAAAGCTTTACAATCATACTGAACAATACCATGGCTGGGTCGCCCTCCAGCTATAGGCTTACTGTATGCCTTTACAATCAGACAGATATAACATCATTTGACACAAGGGTATGTAATGTAAGTGACCCTTATTTCATAGAAGCTGTAAATATTACAATTGGAATGAACTTCGGGTTCTCAGGATATGTAAAAAATGACACAGGCATACTGCAACCAAATACAAATATTACAATTTATGATTATATAACGAGCGCAGGAGGTCCTCCTACTGAAGTACCAATTAAGTCCGCATTAACAGATTCTGATGGATTGTTTAGCTTAAAGGGAATTAACGGCTCAAAATCATTATATAAAATTAAGCTTTTGTATAATAATAGCGTGAGAGCGACTCTTGTCGGACCAAACCTGCCGCCTTTCCCAAGCAATATGTTCTACAGCGTGCCACCTCCCCCCGAACAGATAGGCATGCCAATGTTCAAGAAAATGCCCGTAATCAACGGTTCTATATTTTATTTGCAGCCAGCTGTTACAATTAATGTAAGCGCCGTGGGTAATGTACCTGCTGGCAACGGTACTGGTAAGTTTGTAAAATTTGGCTATGAAGTGATTGACCAAGTAGTGGGCTTTCCAATTGAAAGCAATGTAATGTCATCAAACTGGAACAAGGAAATTGTCGTGCCAATAGGCAGGAGTTATACAGTAATGCTTGCCAGAGATCCGGTAACTTTTGGTGAAGGAGATTGGTGCTTTGCGGGAAATACGCCGCTTATGAATGCAACAGCATGTCCCTCTCCGCCGAGGTCAATAGAAATTTCAAGTACAAATTTAAGCAATGAAGCAGGCGGTCAGGGGGGGATTATAAACTTAACCCTTAACCTAAGCTATTCAATGCAATATCTGTCAGGTTGCTTAAGTTTGTCAGGCAACAGCACGCTTGTAAATATTACAAAGGTAATAACAAGGTTAGTACCATGGGAAGGATTTATCCCGCTAATGGATGCAAAAATTGCTGATTTTAATGCCACAAACAACTCTAATAACCTTATCTATGGTGATGTAAGATGTACCAGCTATGGGACATGGAGTACATTCTACAATATTTCACTAATGGGTGCTGGCGGCTCTGGAATAGATTATCTTATGGAGTTTTATGCAAAAAACTCAAGCGATGAAGTATCCAATGGAACAGTGGCGCTTGCTGCATTTCAAAATGTGACAATGTTAGAAGCGAACCAATGGGTAAATACAACATTATATCCCCTTACAGGACAATATGTACTTTCCAGTACATTAAACACAACAAAAATGAAGATATTTGTGCAAAATTCTTCAGGCGCAGCATTGACAACAAGCATGCACGTTGAAGTAAAGGTAAAGCACCCTGTCTTCGGAACAATGCATTATATCATTGAAGACATAAACAATGGTATTGCTTACCTACCAATACTTAACAACAGCAACTGGGCAAAGGTAAGTGTATATCCAAATGAGGCTCCGCCTGTTGAAAAAACATTAAACCTGAATGCAATACAGAATAACGTTACTGTGCAGGTCAGCGAAATGACATTCAGGAAGCCATTAACAAATGGAAGCCTGCAGTCAATTAACACGTCAGTGGGCGCTGGTGATGGAACTGATGCATCTTGCATTACTATGTCCTTTTACAGGAATGCAGCGGGATGCAATACGCCAAATCCCCCGGCAAGTTGCTTGCTCACACAGGTAAATGCAAATGATTTCAATCCAATGGTTGTAATGATGGCAGGAAAAGTCAATCTTGAATTAAAAATGAATGCATCAAACACAACGTTGTATTTCATTAACTTTGACTTATTGTCTGCAAAGCCGCCAACAAACAGCATTATGAACAATAATGCATCATCTGCAAGCGCAAATGCGCAGTCATGGGAAGCGGGAAGCTTTGTGCCTCATGTCTATGACTATGCGTATGTCGTGATGCCTTACAGCGTAACTCCGAGCGATGCAAACTACATAAACGAAAGTTATACCAGTTTCAGCATGAACATACCTCATTTCAAGGATGAAAATTGGGTTGTTGTATGGAACAGGACTCTAGGCAATACAACAGCGCAGCTGCCTGATGACTACACAGATTACAATGTAGGCGCATATGCAAGCCTGCTTACAGCAGCAGGAACAACATGCAGCACAACAAACACAACAGATGTATGCTATTGGGACAAAGGCAACAACACATTTGTGCTTAAAGTCCCGCACTTCTCAGGAGTTGGCTCAACCATAGCAGGAACAGCCCCTACAACAACAGCAGCCACAACAGATACAGCAGGAAGCAGCACAGGAGGATCAATTAGCAAACCTGTTTCAGAGTCAAGAACTTTTGCAAGTGTTACAGCAGATTCTGAAAATACATACAGGCTAAGCGACCCAGACACAATAGGCATTAATGCAGTTATATTTACTGCAACAGAAGATCTGGAAAGCGTTAGGGTAACTGTATCTAAATTAACTTCAAAGCCAAGTTCTGTATCTCCTGACCCTGAAGGCGGAATTTACAGGTACATTGAAGTTGATGCGCCAAAGCTTGCAGGCAAAACAAAGGAAGCAAAAATACAGTTTGAAGTAACCAAAACCTGGCTCACTGACAATGACTATGCAGCAGATGATGTAATCCTGATGCGCTTTGCAGACAATAAATGGAATGCATTGACAACAAGCAAGCTCAGCGAAAGCAGCAACAAAGCATACTATGAAGCAACAAGCCCCGGATTCAGCTACTTTGCAATCACTGCGCAAAAAGAAGCAGAAGAAGATCCTATTGTTGAAGAAGCAACAAACTTGACATCAGACTTGGAAGTTGCTCCGATTGCAGCAGCTGTTGAAGAGCAGACTTCAAAAGTCAGCCTCAAGGCGCTGTGGATAACAATCGGCGTCCTGCTTGTTCTCTTGCTTGCAGTGTTCGGCTACAGGAAAAAGCATTTGCTTATTTTCTGGAGAGAGCCCACTGACAAGGAAAGGCAAAACATTATCCGAGGAGAATTCCTCAGCAGAAAAAAAGAACAGAGCTGGGGCTCAGGCAAAGACGACTGAATTTCTTTTTTTATTTTCTTTTTTTCTCTTTCTATTATCTTACCGCAACATTAAAAAAGGGACTCTATCTTCAAAGTAAGCATGGGCTCGTAGCTCAATTGGCAGAGCGCTCCCTTCGCAAGGGAGAGGCAGCGGGTTCGAAACTTGAAAAAGCGAATGTCCCGCCGAGTCCATAATTAGTATGGCAGGGGTTTAAGGGGATGTGCCCCTTACCGCCTTCCTCACTTAATCAAACAGAACGTGCCTGAAACTTTTTCTCAATGAAAGCATTGTCAGTGCAAACGCAACAACAGCGCCTATTATAAACATATACCTCAAGCCAAACGCGTCAGAAACAACTCCGGCAATTATCGGTCCTGCAAAGTCAGCAACATGGGAAAACATCATGCCAACACCAGACAATTCCCCAATCTGCTCGCGGGGCATTAATTCAGCAATTCTTCCGTTAAGCATCGGGATTATGGCTGCAAAAAGAAGTGAAAGCAAAACCGCGTGTATGAATATGAATGTCAATTGGTTGTTTGCAAAAAGAGACACAAACAATACAGCGCACAAGGCAAGCCCCATCGTCATTAATCTTTTGTTTTTTGCATATACTGAGAAATAAGGCTCAAATAAAAGAGGCAAATAATAAATTCCAAACACAAGCCCTATCTGCAGATTGGAAGCTCCAAACTCCTTCATGAACAAAGGCAGAAGCATTGCAACAAATGACATGCAGAACCTGAAAAGGAATACAAACGAATACACTTTCACAAGCATCTTATTCTGCAAAAAATCAACAATCGCGCGCTTGTAAACCCCGTCTGTGAATATAAGGTTTTTTACAGCAGATTCTGTCTTCTCATGCTGTTCCCCATCCTTGAGAAAGAATGTCGCAATAAGCGCAACTCCTGCAAATATTGATATTGCATACATCAGTGAAAAGTCAAAATAAACAAATAGCAAGCCGCCGATTATCGGTCCTATGACAAGGCTTAATGTCGCACCAACATCATAAACAGACATTGATTCTGCAGCTTTCCATTTTGGCGCATTTCCCCGTGCATATGTATCAGAAGCTATCCAAAACGGCGTTGAAACAGCTGAATGATATATCCTAAACAATACAAAATCAAACACATTCTTCAGCGAAAGAAGCAGGAAACTGAACGGAAGATACAGCAATAATGCAATTCTTATGACGCCTATTTTTGAAACCCTGTTTATAATGCTTCCGGCAGGAATGTCTATTACCAATGCGAACAATGGCAGCAAGGCAGTTACCAGGCCGACAGCTGTATAGCTTCCCAAAATTGATTTATAATACAATGGCAGGAAAGGAGCCACCATTCCCCACCCGAGATAATAAAGAAAAATTACAAAAGAAATCATCTTTATGTTAAACGGGACATTAAACATCTCTCTTGAAAAGCTAAAAGGATGATACCAGCGCCTCTTGATTTCCATGTAATTATTAATCTTCTGCTGCTTATTTAATCCTTTCGAATATGATTGTGAGGGAAATAAATAGTAAGGTTTTCTCACTTTCGTTCGAAACCTCGCGGTTTACCTCGAAAACTCACCGCAAGGTTTATAAATAACCCTATTTTCACAGATGAAGCATGGCTGAAGAACAACTGTTAATTCCATTGGACACTTACCTGAAAGTGGGTCTTCACATAGGAACCAAGTTCAGGACAAAGTACATGGAGCCTTTCATATACAAGGTAAGGCCTGACGGACTTGCAGTTATGAATGTAAAAAAGATAAGCGAGAGAATAGAGCTTGCAGGCAGGATGCTTTCGCAATACGAGGCAAAAGACATTCTTGTTGTATGCAGAAGGGAAAACGGCTGGAAGCCGGTAGAATTGTTCTCAAAGCTTACAGGCGTTATTGCAATAATGGGCAGATACAAGCCTGGCTTATTGACAAACCCCACACTTGAAGATTTCTCAGAAACAAAATTAATACTCACAGTTGATCCCTGGCCTGACAAGAATGCAGTCACAGACGCTGTTGAGACAGGAGTTCCAGTAATTGCTCTTTGCGACACAAACAATGAGGCAACATTTGTTGATTTGGTTGTGCCCTGCAACAACAAGGGCAAGAAAAGCATTGCACTGGTGTTCTGGCTTTTGACAAAAGAATACCTGAAAAACAGGGGCAGATTAAAAGAAGGCGAAGACATAAAGGAAAGCCTTGAAGATTTCACGCCGGAGTAATTATTCTTAGCAGTATCTATCCTTGGATAAAATAGTGTTGTCACCAAAAGGTTTATATATAAAACTCGGTTTACTAATATATAGCTATAGGGTTGAAAAATAATTAAAATTCGAGGTGGAAAACTATGGGTGAAGAAGTCAGCAACAAATTAATTGTCATTCTTGCATTATTAGTAGTCATCGTTGTAGCAGTGAGCACATGGCTTACTGTCAGCAACTTAAACGCAATTGATTCTCAGGATACAAAAACAGTCACAATAACCGAGAGAGTTATTGAAGGACCGCCTTCAGGCGGAAGAGTGGCTCTTGCAATACTGCCCCAGCCCAAAGAAACAGGAGAGCAGTAAGATGGAAGAGACAACATCCAGAACACTTGTTGTAATCATGGTTGCCACTTTGTTCATTGCATTATTTGGAAGCGTTGCAACGCTGAATAAGTTTGGGGGATTCAGGGGACTGACTGGCGCGTGGGGAGGGCCTGGAACCCCTGTTTATGGCGCAGTAAATCTTAGTATCCAGACCAGCATTCAAATAAACTTTACTGACGATTCTGCAAATTTTGGAACTGGGTATATATGCCCAGGTTGCACGGAACCAGTAACGCTTTCAACAGAAGGACTCAATGACACAATCTGCAACTGTGGGTGGAACATTCCTAATGGGTTTTTGTTGGAAAATCAGGGCAATGTATATGTAAGGGTTAACCTTACAAACTTAAGGAGCAGTGATACATTCCTCGGTGGAACGAACCCGGGGTATGCATGGAAATGGGGAAATACAAGTGGAGTTGTATGCACAGGAACAAACCCACAGAATTTAACAGGCAATATAACATATAGCAACCTTACTGCTGCTATAGCAGATCCAGGACTTGTACTTTGTGAAAAATTTAATTTTACAAGCGGCAATAACCGGATTAATATTTCATTCAAAATATCCATACCCACAACAGCAGTGGGAACTGGCAAAAATGACACGTGGACTGCAAAAGCTGTGCAGAATTCGTAAATAGCATTAAGTAAGCCTATATTGCGATATATGCACAAAGGTATAAATACAATGAAAATTCCAACAACAAAAATTATTGTTGCAATATTGGTTACAACTCTTATTATATCTACTTTAGGCTCTATGACAGCTATAAGTATGTTTGGAGGATTTAAAGCACTGACTGGCGCGTGGGGAGGACCAGGAGATACGGTTTATGGTGCAGTAAATCTTAGTATCCAGACCAGCATTCAAATAAACTTTACTGATGATTCTGCAAATTTTGGAACTGGATACATATGCCCAGGTTGCACGGAACCAGTAACGCTTGCAACAGACGGAACCAATGACACAACCTGCAACTGTGGGTGGAACATACCTAATGGGTTTTTACTAGAAAACCAAGGCAATACATATGTAAGGGTTAACCTTACAAACTTAAGGAGCAGTGATACATTCATTGGCGGAACTAATCCGGGTTATGCGTGGAAATGGGCTAATTTTAGTGATGCTACTTGTACAGGAGCAAACCCACAGAATTTAACAGGAAATATAACATATAGCAACCTTACTGCTGCTATAGCAGATCCAGGACTTGTACTTTGTGAAAAATTTAATTTTACAAGCGGCAATAACCGGATTAATATTTCATTCAAAATATCCATACCCACAACAGCAATGGGAACTGGCAAAAATGACACATGGACTGCAAAAGCTGTGGGAAATCCCTAAGATTCTTAAGATGAATAGGCTATAGCTTATATTTGACAAATTTTCTTTAGCCCTCGCCAAAAGTTTGATTACTATCAATCAGTAATATTAGAAATATATTTCAAAGCAACGGTATATAAACAAGAGTCAGAATTGAACAAGATTACAGGAAGATTCATTGATACAACCCAGGGCAGCTCTGTGCCTGTTTTGATAGGACTAGCCATGATTTGCGTAACAATCAGTGTCTTGGGAGTAATTTATATCCGCCACAAGAAATAAAGAAATAACAACGTTTAAAAATAATAGAAGTTACATATCTGTTATGAAAAAGAAGGAACTAGTCCTAATAGGTATCTTATTCTTTTTTGCAATAGTTATTCCTGAAGGAGCAAGCACTTCTTCGGCAGCTGGCGTTACCCCTTCAAGCATTGAAATTCCCTTTTTTCCCAACTACGAAGGGACTTTTCTATTTCATCCAAGGGGGTATAATGATATCGAGTTTGAGATGAGTTGTCCTTATGTCTATATTAACAATGAAACTTTAACCGATGAAGATGGCGCTGCCTCATTTACAGCAACTATAAAGCTTCCTGCGAAGATTGAAGCAGAACCAGGAAAATATAGCTGCGGATTTATGATGCACAGAAAAAAGGAACCAAATACCCCTGAAGGGATTGGTGCATCAGCAGAAGTTGGAGTCCTCATATTTATAAAAATTCCAGTCAAAGGCAAATACGCAACAATCAGCCTGACTGCAGACAATGTCAATAAAGGTGAGCCAGTGTATTTTAGGACAGGGGTAAACAATCTTGGAGATACAGCCCTTAAAGGAATAAGCGCAGTCATTGATGTCACTGACATTGATGGGAATATAAAAGAAACACTTTACACCACGCAAAGCGATGTGGAGCCTTTTTCTTCAACAGAATTATGGAAGCGCATGGAAACAACTGATTATGAGCCTGCAAGATACAATGCAAAAGCAATTATGATTTACGGCGGGGAAAAGCCTGCTTATTCTGAAATAAGCTTTCTTATTGGAAAATTATTTGTGAAATTTCTTGGAATGAATATAAATGCAACTGAAAACAAGATTAATCCCTTCAGTGTTGATGTTGAAAGCTGGTGGGGCGACCCTATTGAAAATGTAAGGGCTGAAATTTCCATGTTTAATGCAAGCGGCGTATTCAAAGGCAATTTCAGGACAGAAAGCGCTGATTTAAGCCCCTGGCAAAAAACAACACTGCAAGGCTATTGGGATGCCAACGGATTTGACGCAGGAAATTATGATGCAAATGTAACCTTAATGTACAAAGGCGGGGAAACAAGCGAAATTGTAAAAGTTGTATTGCAAAAGCAGACTGAAGAGCTGAAGAAAAACATGTCATTTGATAAAATAATAGAAGTTCTTGCAAGCCCGGCATTCTTAATAATATTAGTGCTTGTCCTTATAATCAATGTAGGCGTATGGATGTTTAAGCAGAAAAAGCAAAAGAAGGCAGCATAATGAAAAAAATTAATGCAATCTTGGTAATTCTTATAATTGCATTCACCACAATTGGAATTGTCTCTATTGTTTACAACACAATGACAACCATTGGCATAAGGGACATTGAAATGGATGCAAAGGTAGGCGATAGAATAGGAATTGCTGTTGATTCTGACAAGCTTATTTTTGGAATGATGATGCCAGGCGGGGCTGGAAAAAGGGAATTGTTTATTGGCAATGAGCATGATTTCCCTATAAGTGTCTATTTTACACCGATTGGACAGCTGAAAAAATATACAAACCTTCCTGAAAATCCTGTTCTTTTGCAGCCGGGAGAAAACAAGGAAGTCAGCGTGTCTGTTAATTTTCCAGAAGACATGCCCTACGGCAATTACACAGGAATAATGAGAGTGGTATTCACAAAGGCATAATTCTTGGTTTTAACAAAATGCTGAGAAATTTTGGTAAGCAAAATTTCTGGCACACACGAAAGCTCGGCTTTCGGTGCACCGAAAACCCACTGGTTTTCGATTGTGCTCAAGAACACGCTTCGCGGTTCTTGACAACTAAGGAATAATCTCAGGTCCTGTGTATTTCTCATA
>JBAZYQ010000037.1:0-10634 GCA_041659245.1 Candidatus Nanoarchaeia archaeon | reverse complement strand
TGGAAGACAAGAAAAAACACCTGATTGAGCTGCTCTGCAGCGATTTTGGAAAGACGCAATTGGGCAGGATTCTGGAAAGGAACCATGATATTCAGGCCATAATAAAAAAAAATCCTGAGTGCATTCCTGAAAAGTTCAGCGAGACATACTGCGCAGGGATTTGCGCTGCAAATGAGAGTAAAGCAGGGCTTACATATGCTGAAGCATTAAAAGTGCAGGGGCTTTACCTCAGGGCAAGCATTGCTTTGATGGACCTTGTTGAATACATAAATCAGCATGAAGAGGCAAGCAAGGCGCTTGCTGAGCAAAGCACAGACAAATTGCCAAGGTGGTAAAAATGAATAAAACACCAATATATCTGGGGCTTGCTGCAATCGCTCTCATGGGCGCTGCAGGATGCAAGATAAAAGAAGATCCAAAAGATGACTTCCGTTCGACTGAGAATGGATTCAGCACTGAATACTTTTCCAATAAGGGCAAGGTTGGCGCAGTGCCTAACGACGGGCCTATAGGCGGATACGGCGTTGCTTTGGGAGACATGGACGGAGACGGCGACAGGGATATTATAATAGTAACTACTAATGGCCATGTTTACATGATAGAAAACAACCTGCCGCAAAAAAATAAGCTTGAGGCAGAAGCAGAAGAAGGGAGGAACTAAAAATGGACACAAAAACAAAAGTCGGATTTATAGCAGGCGGGGTTTTGGCAGCGGCAGGAATAAGCTTGATGGCTGTTCAGCCGAAAAACCAGATGACCTATGAAGATGATTTATTGAACGGAGCAGCAGCTTATGTTGAGCAGTATGACGGAGACAAGCCTGCAGATGCACTGCAGTACATGCTTCAGACAATAGACATTGCAGAGCAAAGCAATTACAAGATGGCAGGGCTTTCACAGCTTGAGAAAAGCGTAAGCGGCATAAGAGACGAAGTAGTCTTCTTGGGAGATTACAGAAACCCGCCGACGCTTTATCCTGCTGCACTTGAAGAAACAGCAAAGCAGGCAAGGGATGTTGTCATGGAAAATACTCCAAGCAAGGCATTGGGCACACTTGGCGGAGCCAGCCTGACATTGGGCGGAGTGCTTTTGGCACTGGGCGCTGTTGGCGTTTTGAAAAAGAAGAAAAAAACTCCTTAATTTTTTATTTTTCTCTTTTCGGATTATGAAGGAAACAATGGCAATCTATGAGCAGCTTGAAAAAATAGTGAATAACATTAGGATTCTTCCGGGCGGAGCTGAGTTTGAGGCGTTTGGAAATGGATTTACTGTTTTTTTCAGGGATAAATATTCAGGCATGTGCGCTTATTGGATAGGGGGAGGCCTGGGGCTTTGCTATAATTATAATCTCTTTCTCTGGAGCTCCCTGAGCGACGGCGCAAAGCGCGCTTTAATCATGCACGAAACTTCGGAAATAATGCTGTATGAATATCTTGTAACCAGAGCAGGCAGCAGTATGGAACGTGGGCAAATACTCCCCGCAGCCCATCAGGCAGCAAGCAGGATGGACAAGATGTACATTAGAAGAAATTGCGATGCAGAAGACAAGCATGACATTGTGCAGGCATTCAAGGAGTGCGCAGAAAGGCTTGGCATGAAATCAAAATCTTTATAACCCCAAAACCCCACTAAACTTCTATGGATTTGGCTTTTGGAGTTAACAACCCTCTTTTTGAATTGGCTATAATTCTCATAATAGCGACTGTGTTTGCATACATTGCAAGGCTCATAAAGCAGCCATTGGTTCCTGCCTATCTTATTGCAGGCATTGTCTTAGGCCCGTTAGTATTAGGCATTGTGCATGACATGGAACTTGTTAAAATCATGTCAGAAATTGGAATAATGTTCTTATTATTTATAGTCGGCTTGGAAATGAACCTGGAGAAATTAAAAAAAGTGGGATTTGTATCCGCGATTGTGGGAATATTGCAAGTGGGGCTTACATTCATATTCGGATACGCTGTCTCATTTGCATTTGGCTTGGACATGCTTAATTCAGTCTTCTTAGGACTAGTCGCTGCTTTCAGCAGCACAATGATTGTTGTAAAGCTTTTGTCAGACAGGGAAGAGATTGACACACTGCACGGCAGATTAATTGTCGGCATTCTGCTTATACAGGACCTTATTGTAATCATAGCAATGCCTTTCCTTTCAAGCATGAACGCATTCTCAATAGCAGCTGTGGGAAAAATGCTAATAGGCACATTGGCATTGGCAATCATAGCCTTATTATTCAACAAGCTTGCAATGAAAAGAATCTTTAGCTTTGCAGCAAGGTCTGAAGAATTGTTATTTCTCTTGTCATTAAGCATTGGCTTTTTATTCGCAATCATAGCAGCCTTATGCGGCTTTTCAATCGCAATCGGAGCATTCATAGCAGGCCTGATGCTTGCAAACCTCCCTTACCATTTCAATATTCTTGGGAAAGTGGCTCCATTAAAAGACTTCTTCTCAACAATCTTTTTTGTGTCTTTAGGAATGCAGATTGTTTCAATAAACTTAAATGAAATCATATGGCCTTTATTGGCGCTTCTCATTGTTGTAATCCTGGTAAAGCCGCTGATCGTGATTATAATCCTGAGCATCTTCGGCTATGCAAAAAGAACAACCTTTATGGCAGGCAGCTTATTAGGGCAGATTAGCGAATTCTCATTAATATTAGTTATTGCCGCAAACAGCTTCATCAATAACGGCGTTTTTTCAATAACAATGGCTCTTGCTTTAATCACAATCACTTTAACTTCATATATTCTGAAATACGATGACAGGATTTACAACTATCTCTCAAAATACCTTTCTGTGTTTGAAAAGCTCTCAACAAAAGAGCAGCAGCTGGAATTCATGGAAAAAGGGCAAAAGCCCCACATTATTTTAATCGGCTGCGACAGAATGGGCACAGTCATATTAAGGACTCTTGTTGACAAGCTGAAAAAAGGCGTGTTTGTTGTTGATTCAAATCCGGAAATCATATCTCATTTGATAAACAGGAAAATACCCTGCATGTACGGCGTTATTGAAAACCTTGAAGTATTGAAAAGAATAAATTTCAGGGATGCAAAATTCATAATCTCAACTGTCCCTGACGTTGATGACAATATGGTTCTTATTGAGCATGCAAAGAAAGTCAACAAGAATGCAGTTGTGATAGTGACTGCTGACAATGCCCACGACGCTGCTGAATTATATGATGGAAAAGCAGATTATGTTATTGTGCCAAAGATAATGAGCGGTGAATTGATTTCAGGTTTTTTGGAAAGGCATCTATCAGACAGGAAGTACATTGAGAAGATGAGAGATAAGCACATGGCTCATATCAAGCATTTGAATGAGAGAACTGCTATCTAGAAAGCCATTAATATTTTCTTTTGTGCCTTAAGTCGCTTAACATAACAACCATTCCAAATGTGAACATTGGCACCATTGCGATACCAGCCCAATAGAACATATTCGAAATTTCTTGATCGGACTTATTTTTTGATGCGATTACTTCAGGGTCTGATTTTAATTCCAGATAAACCTCATTAATCTGCGGATACTTTTCCCTTAATTCAGCGTCATTTTCCAGCCTTCGCATTTCTTCTGCTTCTGCTGTCAGAGCATCGCAGGATTTATAGGTGGTATATGCTATGCCCCCAAGGCCAACCGGTATGCTGCCAATTACGCATCCCATTGTTATTGCCAAAAGCCCTGACTTTGCTTTTTCTTTCCATCCCATTTGATGGCGCCAGAGGGAGTCGAACCCCCGATATCGAGCTCATGAGACTCGCGTTCTGCCACTGAACTATGGCGCCTTAGACTTCAAAAGGGAGACATAATTGGTTTAAAAACCTTATCCTCAATGAAATCATGCCGGCAGGCTGGCTTTCCAAGCCCGTGCAAAAGCTTTTTAATCATCAATCCCTTCCTAATTACCATGATTATAAAAGAAGTGAAAGCAAGAAAGATTCTAAACTCAAGAAAAGAAGAGGCAATTGAAGTAATAATAAACAGCAAATTCTCAGCATCAACTCCGTCAGGAGCTTCCACAGGAGCTCACGAGGTAAAAGCATTTGCAAAAGACGTCAATGACTCCTGCTTTTACATCAACCATAAAGCAGCATTAAAAGGATTGAAATTTGAATCTTTTGATGATTTGGAGCAGATAGATTCACTTCTCCCAAAAATAGGCGGAAATGCAGTGCTAGCTCTTCAGTACGCAATACTAAGAGAGATGTCAAACAACGAAGTATGGAAATTTCTCAACCCGCATTCAAGAAGCATTCCAATGCCTTTAGGCAATGTGATTGGCGGAGGAAAGCACACTAAGAAGCGATCAACAAGCATACAGGAATTCCTATTGATGCCAAGGGCAATGTCAATAAGGGACAATATTGCTGTGATGAGGCACGTGCATGAAAAAGCTGAGAAGGAATTAAAGCTGAAAGAAATGACTGACGAGGGCGCGTGGATTTCTTCCCTATCAGACACAGAAGTATTGGAATATCTTCATAAAACACTTTCAAATATTGAAAATACAATGGGTATCAAGGTTAATTTTGGCATTGACATGGCTGCATCAAGCTTCTGGGACGGAAAGCATTACACTTACAAGAATATCGTGAAGGACAAGGGAGCAAAATTAAATCCGGCACAGCAAATTGAATTCGTGAACAAGATTGTGAAAGACCATTTCCTGTGCTATGTGGAAGACCCATTGAATGAGGAGGATTTTGGCGGCTTTTCAAAAATCAAGAAAACAACTTTGGTTTGCGGCGATGACCTGGTTACGACAAACATGGAAAGATTAAAAGAAGCAATAAAAAGCAAGTCAATCAACTGCATGATAATAAAGCCAAACCAGATTGGCTCAATAATACAAACAAAGAAAGTTGTCGAGTTTGCAAAGGCAAATGACATTATCACAGTGATATCCCACCGCTCTGGCGAGACAATGGACACAATGATAGCAGACCTCGCTGTTGCCTGGGAAATACCTTACATCAAGACAGGCATCCACGGCAAGGAGCGCGAATGCAAGCTCCAGAGGCTTGCAGACATAGAGGCTGTTTTATAAGTTTCTTCCTCGCTAGTTCTCGTAGAAAGGTTTAAAAGGCAACATAGTTTTCTTTCTTTATTAAATAAGGGCCAGTAGCTCAGCCTGGGAGAGCACACGGCTGAAGACCGTGGTGTCCGGGGTTCAAACCCCCGCTGGCTCATTTTGAACTTCAAAGAAGTGGAAAATGGGAATTGAATCAATAACAGGGATGGCGGTATCAATAGCTGACAATGGCTTGCAGCTACCTGCGGCAATTGCTGTTTTTCTTATTGTAGCAATGGGCATGCATCTTTTATTCAGAAGGACTGCATTGTCTTTCATGGCAGGCATTGTATGCTCAGCAGCGCTGATGGGATTGCTTTACCTGTTTTAAAAACAATATAATAAAATAAGTAATGCTGGAAGTGGGCTTTCTATGCCTTCTTCGCTCCAATATGTCCGCCATTATAAGCGCCTGTATATTCTTTTGTTTTTCCTTCAACATTATAAAAAAGTATATTTGCAATCCTTGCCCCCATTTCAATAGTGAACGGCTTTTGGCTTATGTTTATCAGTCCGAAAGTCAATTCCCCGTTCCAGCCCGGATCAACAAGACCGCCAATAAGCAAAACACCGCTTCTATACAAAGTTGACCTTGAAATCAATGTTGAAGCAAGATGCATTGGGCAGTTTATTTTCTCAAGTGTTTTTACAATGTAATACTTGTTTGGCTCCATAACAACTTTTGATGACTTTCCTTCTGAATATTTTGCAAGCAGTTTGGTGTCAGGCGTCTTTCTTTCAGTAACTCCAAGAAATCCTTCCCCTGAAAACTCGTGCATTTCCCCTGCCCTCAAGTCAAAAGAAACCCCACCTGCTTTTGTCAATTCAGACTCCGGAATATTCTCAAGAAGCTTGTTCTCCCTTACCAATTCCACCAGCTTTTCATGCGATAATAACATTTTCCCTCTATACATACTTCAGTGTTGTATTATATATAAGCTTTGCCTGCAATGGTCTGCTGCAGCAATGTTCTCCAACATCTGCTTTGTTCACAGCAACATTTAAAAGCCGTCCCGCCCATTATTCTTCTTATGAACAAATGGCTTGACTTGATTAGAATAAGGCAGTGGTACAAGAATGTATTGGTATTTCTTCCGCTAGTATTTGCAGCGCATTTCATGAATTTTAGTGAAATATTGCTTACTGCTTTGGGTTTTATTGCATTGTGCCTTGTTTCATCATCATCTTATATAATCAATGATATTATTGACAGACAAGCGGACAAGAATAATCCTGAAAAAAGATTGAGACCAATTGCAGCAGGCGTTATCAGCATAAAGCAAGGATACGCAGCAGCTGTATTGCTTTTGGCATTTGGGCTGCTGCTGGCTTTCTTCCTTTCCGCATTATTCGCAGTATTTGCATCTGCTATATTTCTAATTACATTAATCTACAGCTTAAAGCTAAAGCACATTGCAATACTTGACATAATGGCTATTGCGGTAAACTTTGTTTTAAGGGCAGTCTCAGGCGCATACATCATCTCAGTAGTAGTCAGCCCGTGGCTGATAATCTGCACATTTTTCCTCAGCCTGTTTCTTTCAGCAGGAAAAAGATTTTCAGAATCAGAGTTTCTTGCAAAAAAAGCAGCAAGCCACAGGAAAGCGCTTTCAGATTATACGCCCGAGCTTACAAAGGCATTGCTTAACATAAGCACTGTTTCACTGATAATGGCTTTCAGCCTTTACAGCTTCATGAGCATTTATCCAATGCTTGTTCTAACACTGCCTATTGCAATTTACATCATATTCCGCTATCTTATGCTTGTATACAAAGGCTCAATAATAGCAAGAAAAACAGAGCTTTTATACACAGACAAGGGGCTTTTAATTGGATTATTAGCATTTTTAGCTGCGATTTTCATAATAATCTATGCATAATTGCTTTAATACTACGCATTAGGCACACCACAGCTTTTTTATATGATTAAAACATAATAATAACAGATATAATTTTATAAAAAATAGTATAAAACAAAAAGGAGGTGAAAAAATGGCTGTATTGGAAGAAGCGGGATTGGCTGTCGTAAGCCCTGTTGCAAGCTTGTGGAAGGAATTCGTAGCAATATTTCCAGGCTTGGTGGCTGCGCTGATAATAATCATATTAGGTTATTTCATATCGCTGCTATTAGGCTATGTCGCAAAGATTATCCTCAAGAAATTAGGAGCGGACAAGATTCTTGGCAAGGTTAAGGCTCCTGCATCATTGCAGAACTTTAGCGTGTCAGGAATTACAGGAAGGCTGGTTAAATGGTACGTGTTTATCATCTTCCTGGGAGAAGCTGCCGGAATATTAAATCTGGGCGTGCTTAGCGAACTGTTTACAAGGTTCGTATTGTGGCTGCCTCAGTTGATAGTTGCTATGATGGCTGTCTTTGTCGGCTTTATTGTTGCCTATTATGTAGGACATGTCATAGAATCTGACATCAAGCTGAAAGGCGCAAGGACAATGGCAAAGGTGTTTGAATATGTGATATTATTCATTGCATTTGTCATAGCACTTGAGCAGATTGGCCTGCAGGTTGACCTGCTGAAGAATGCGTTCCTATTGGTTTTGGGAGCGTTAAGCTTTGGCGTGGCTCTGGCAATCGGATTAAGTTTCGGGCTTGGGCTGAAAGGCAATGCTGCAAAGATGTTTGCTGACATGAAGAAGAAGTTCTAACTATTTTTTTCTTTTTTTTATTTATCTTTTTTAATGGTAATTTTATCATAATTTATTTTCTTTCAGTAATTTTATCACATCACCATAATCTTTAAAAGACGATACACTTTAGAAATCCTATGTCAAAAGTCACAGTATTATACACAAAGCCCTCTACAGTGCTTGATGATTACAAAAGGCTGCTGGATATCTCAGAAGTAAAAAAACATCTTCCTTATCAGGAAGAGCTTTTACTGAAATTAAATCTCTCGTGGAGCCTTTACTATCCTGCGTGCTCAACAGAGCCGTGGCAGCTTGAAGGTGTTTTGAAATACCTGAAAGAGAATAATTATGGCAATGTGCAGGCTGTTGAAAACAAGACAGTTGTCACAAATGTGATGAAAGGCGTAAAGGGCAACAAGTGGGGCCCGATAATGCAGAAATACAATGTGGCTTTTGTCCCATTGCCTGAAGCAGAGTGGGTTAATTACAAGCCAAAGGCTGAGATGCTTGCGATGGACAGGATATTTCCTGAAGGGCATAAAATTCCAAAGATATTCATTGGCAAGAATGTCCTGCATTTGCCGACTGTTAAAACACACGGGCACACGACAATGACAGGAGCTATGAAAAACGCTTTTGGAGGATTAATAACAGAGAAAAGGCATCATTCCCATAAGATGATTCACGAAGTTCTTGTTGACTTATTGCAGATACAGAAAGAAATACATCCTCATTTGTTTGCAGTGATGGACGGGGCTGTTGCAGGCAATGGAAAAGGCCCAAGGACAATGGAGCCTGTTGAGGCAAACCTTATTCTTGCATCCGATGACCAGGTTGCAATTGATGCTGTTTCTGCAAGGCTGATGGGATTTGACCCGATGCAGATTCCTTTTATCAGGATAGCCCATGACAAGGGGCTTGGATGCGGGGATGTTTCGCAGATTGAGCTTCTTGGAGATGATGTTACCAATGTCAATCTTAATTTCAAGACAGGCAAGAGTCCCGTAATATTTTTTGACCAGCTGTTCAGGAAAAAAATGAAGTTTCTTGAACCAATGCTGTTTCATACAGGCATTTTCAAGCTTTTCGTGTTCAGCTCTGCCTTTTACCATGACAGGTTATGGTATCCGACTGTCGGGAAATCCAAGATAAGAAAATTCTCCAAAACTCCTTGGGGGCAGTTGTTTGAAAAATATTAAACAGCTTCAAGCATCAGCCTGTAAATATATGTATTAAATGCAGAATATCTGGCTTTCATTTTATCTGTGTTATTCCCCAGATTGAAAATTTCGTTTAATGCTATTGCGACAGCCGGGCTCCTGCTTGCCCCCAAAGTGCAGTGCACAAGCAGTTCAAGCTTTTCCTTTCTGTTATTTTCAAAGTCAGTTATAATTTGTTTTGCTATATTCTCGTTAAATGGAATGTGCTTTTGCCTTAATTCAAAAACATCTGTTTCAGGATAATCCCTCAGCAGCGTGTCAAGGTTTATGTCATCAAAGGTATAAGGGCAGATTGTATATAATGAAGAATCCCTGAGAAGAATCTTAGGGGAATTATCAGAGTCAGGGTATGAGTCAAATATCCTTATTGCAAGCGTGGGAACAGAAGGCTTATGCTTTGCTGCCTGCCTATAGCCAATTATTTTAATGTCCATAAGGCAGGCTAAATATGCCTGTCTTAAATAGATTTTGTATTTCGCAACACTTAAAAACCTCTGTTTTCCTTAACAAGTTATGAAGCTTGATTTCCATGTTCACACAAGGTATTCGCCTGACAGCATGATTAGTCTTGAGACATTTCACAAAATCTGCAAGAAAAAAGGGCTTTTTCCTGTCATTACAGACCACAACACAATAAAAGGCGCTGTTGAATACAAGAGAAGATTCGGAAATTGCATTATCGGAGAGGAGATTCACACTAGCCAGGGCGATTTGCTGGGGCTTTTCCTTAATGAGGAGATTCCAAAGAAGATTGATGTTTATGATGCTGTTGACAGGATAAAGAGGCAGGGCGGATTAGTATATATGCCTCATCCGTTTGATGTTGTAAGAAGCTCAACATTAAAAGTCCATGATTTCAAGGCAGACATTGTCGAGGTGTTTAATGCAAGGGTAATGCTTGACAAGTACAACAAGATGGCTGATGAATATGCTGACAAGCACGGGCTTTTGAAAGCAGTTGGAAGCGATGCGCATTTTGCAATGCATGTAGGCTGCTGTTATGTTGAGATGGATGCTTTTGCCGATGTCAGGGGGTTTATGAGAAGCCTGAAATATGGAAAATTATTTACGCAAAAAGTAAATCCTCTTGTATTGCCGACAACCAAATTAGTGCATTTATCAAAAAAATATATTTCCAAGCTAAAAGCAGTCGCGGCGCTTAGATAAGATTGTTAAGAATATCCGCTTTTGTCACAATGCCTGTTATTTCCCCTTTTTTTGTCACAAGTATGACTGAGAAATACTTTAATAGGTTTGAGACAGCTGATACTTTTGTATCTTCTGAGACAGTCGGCGGAGGCTCAACCATTGCATCTTCTGCTGTCATTGATGTAAAATCAGGCTCTGTTGCCTTTTCCAGCAGGGTATTCTCATAGATTATTCCCGCGATATTCCCATTTTTCATCACAGGCAGCTGGGAAATGCCGTGCTTGTTAAGAATCTTGATTGCATCCTTTAATCTGTCTTTTGCCTCTAATGTAATGACTTTTTTTATCATAATCTCTTTTACAGTCGGCTCATTCTCGTGCTTCATCTTGTCTATCGCCTCTGTAATTCTCTTTACGTTTGAATAAGAAGGGTCAAGCTTGCCTGCCTCAATCTTTGCAATCATTGACTGGGAGACTTTTGCAATCTTTGCAAAGTCAGACTGGGTGAGGTTCAAAAGCTTCCTGAGATGCTTCAGCTGGGATATT
>JBAZYQ010000036.1:0-10872 GCA_041659245.1 Candidatus Nanoarchaeia archaeon | reverse complement strand
ATTCTTCCTGATTTTGGGTCAATGCCTCCTGTAAAAAACACATTTGGTTGGACAGGTATTCCTGACAATGCAGAGAGGCACGCAAGTGACATTGCAGCGCCTGCGCTTGGGCCGTCAATGCCGCTGTCAGACTGCGATACGCTTGTCTCAAGATTGAAATGCAATTGCCTGTCTGTTCTCTGGTAAAGCTCGCGTATCATACTTGTAACCTGCAGGAAGCTTTTTGTAAACATTTTTCCGCTCATGCCTGCTGACTTGTCAATATTATGGAACTCGCCTGAGCCGCCTCTTTGAGGCGTTACAGTAACCCCTATTCTCAATATGTTTCCAAAAGGAATCTCTCCGCCGCTGAGCACTGCAAGCCCGTTTACAACGCCTACTTCAGGCTCTTCCCCGATTAGGAACTCATTATTTTTATACAGCTCCCTGAACATTCTCTGGTAATAATTCTTTTCGCCTTTCCAACCGAGATAAGCAGCATCAATGTCTGAAAAGTCTGCAATCTCTTTGTTGCCTTTCCTTGCATTTATTCCCGCCCTTACTACAAGCTCCTTGCAAAAGCCCAGGTCAAGCATTATTTTTTCCTTTCCAAAATTTTTAAGCAGGTATTCGACAATCCTTGCAACTGCATTATTTGAGAATTCAGGAAGCTTTTCCCTGTTTTCCAATACTTCCAGCTTTACAGCCTTTGCAATTTCCATAATATTTTCAGGGGTGTAATTTATCTCTCTTTCAAGCATTATTTTCTTCTTGAAATATTTCGTAAACATCTCATTATCTTCCCACATTGAAAGATGCTTGCCAAGCCCCCCGACTCCAACCATGAACTTTACGTCTGCATTGCATTCTGCTTTCAAGCCAAGATCGTGCACAGCAACATCGCCGATGTCCAGCTTTCCTGTTTCAAGCACTTTTAAAAGCGAGGATTTCAGTATTCCCATTGGCGCGAAAACAAGATCTGCATTGTTTATTGCAATTATTCCCTTATTTGCCCTTGCTATGTCCCCTGCCCTCATTCTTGCATGATATGGCTTGTTCTTTGAAACATCCGGCTCCACAGAGCCAATCAGCGCGAAAGGGTCTGGATTTGCTTCTTCAATCATTATAATTCCCTTGTTTCCTGAATTGTCAACAAGAACATTCGGAAGGAAATCTTCAAGGCTTGCTCCCCTGCTTCCGAACATTGATTTTTTTGCCATGACAATCTCAGGATTTTCAATCAAGTGGTTGAATGTTTCTGCAAGATACTGCCTTATAGGCTCAAACAGGCATGCATCTCCGGCCATTGTCTGCTCATGCTGCTGCAAAAGCTGTATGTATGCGGACTCAATCAGCATTTTCATGTCTGCTTTTTTGCATTCAGCTTCTATTTTTTTCTTTTTTTCTTCATACTGGGATTTAATTTCCGCAATCTGCTCCTGCATTGTTTTCAGGTATGCGGATGCAATATTCTTTTTTTCCTCGGGAATTTCAGTTTTTAGCTCATAGCTCTCATTTATGCTTATTGAACTTCCTGCTAATTTTGCCTGCACTCCTGTTTTCAGCAGATGTTCCACAGCAGATTGCCTTATCTTTTGCTCCAGGCTGATTTTTTTAATCTGCAGTTTCAGGAGCTTCTTGAAATTATCCCCTGAATTCAACTCAGCTCCTGCCTCTTTCTTGAATACTTTTATTTCTTCATCAATAGGGGCTGTTTCATGCGTGATATACTCCTTGATTGAATTGATATAAGCCTCTGCCATTGCTTTCTGCTTAGGCGTAAGGACAACTTTTCTGGTATCGTCAAAGTCAAATGAGTTTCCATTCATGATAATGGGAATCTCCTGCTTTGCCATGACTGCAATTGCATTCTTTTGCATTAATTCTTCCCTTTTTTTTGATTCGCTGTTCATTGCCTGCGTTTCCCTGAAATAGTCAGGTATCTTTGTGGGGTCGGGAATATAATTTGCAATCTGTGAAAGCACTGACTCCATAGTCCTTCTCAATCCAAGCCCGTAGCCTGCAGGAACAGATGCAACATTCACGCTAAGAGGGTCATTGAAATTCTGCCACGCAATCTGGTCAACATTTTCAACCTTTGCTGTTTTTGCATATTCTTCTGATGTTAATTTTATTATCTTGCTGATATCGTGCTCTGCGCCGCCCCAGATGAGAATGTTAAATGAAGGGTCCTTTATCGCAAGCCCTTCCATTATTGCTGCAACCTGCTCTTTCTGCCCGACAATCCTTTCTATTCCCTGCGGCTCTGGAATATCTTCTGTTGTCTGGAACCCGAGCTCTTCTGCGTCAACGCGCCTGTAAATTCCCCTTTCCCCTTGTGCTTTTCCTGTGTCGTGCAGTGGAAGGGCATATTTGGCATCAAGCTCTCCGATAGAAATCAGTCTTTCGTCTTTTTTTACCATATTTAGTTTCTTCAAATGCCTGCTTATTTCTATTGCAGACATGATAAACCCCCGAAATCTGTATAATGGCAGTTATAGGGGCGGACTATATAAACCTTTTGTGGGCAGTATTGAAAAGTTACAAAATTAGTAAGGTTTTTAGCCTATAACTAATTAATTAGAATTTCTGAAAGTTTCTTTTTGGATTGCGGAGAAAAGTTCCAATTTTTCCAAAGACATGCTAAAATACTCCTTCTCCCCTTGGAAAGAGAGTTTTCATAATTTAATCTTTTGGCTATCTTTTTAATTAAAATATTTATATCTTCTTGAAGTTTCTTATTCTTAGTGTAAATAATTTTTGGAACAGATAACAAATTATTGATTGTTTGCAGAGGGATAAATGAATCATCTATAATGCAATAAATAGGGGTTGTTTTGATATACCATTGATTATATTTCTTTGATATTCTGGGAATAGAATACTGATTTCCTCTAAAATCAAGTGCAGGAAGGAGCTTTTCTTTCTTAGAGGTAGTAAGGCGCCTGAAGCTAGAAAGTTTTAGGATCCTTGCTTTTTTATGGGCTGTTTCTTCCCAAAAATGTAATTGCACTTTTATTTTATTGATTTCCATGTCTAAAGTAAAATTCTCTATTTTATTCTTTTCCATCAAAGATACAGCTTCTTTCAAGAAAATATCTCCCTTGAATATTTTGAGCAACTTTTTGCAATTCTTACTCTTGATTATAACAAGCAAATCTAAATCAGAATTAGGATTTACTGAATAATCAGCGCCAAAAGCAACAGAACCTACAACTAGTATTTCTTCGGAAACGCCGTTTAATTTATTCTTAATCTTATTCGCAATTAATATTCTTTTTCTGGTTTCTCTCACTGCCTCCTTCTTAGAAGGCAGCTTTATTATTGCCTTTTTCTTCTCTATCTTTGCGCGCATCTACAGAATCCTCTTTAATTCACTTGCCTTGGTTATCTTATAATCCGGAATAAACCATGTTTCCTGCTTTTCTTTTGCGCACCATATTGTTTTCATCAGCAAAAATCTTGCTTCTTTCAGGTTGCCAAGGCTGTCATCAATAAGATAGCAGTTTCCAGCCTTTGCCTTGGATCTTTCAAGAAAAATTGTATAAAGCATTTCATCAGGCTTTCTTGTGCCATATTCGCCGCTGAGGATGATTAGGAAAAACATTTTGTTCAGCTTAAATTTTTTAATAAGGTATTCTCCCCATTCTTTTGGCATGTTTGAAAGAATTCCTAATGCATACCCTTTCTGTTTCAGCCAATGTGCTGTATTCATCATGCTTTTGTCTGGGCGAAACATGTTTAAGAACTTTTTTTCTATATCCTGCGGCACGCAATTCCAAAATTCTTTTTGCGAGATTTTCCCGAGTGAATAATCTACATATGCTTTTTTGATTGCAGAATAATCTGACTTTGGATTGTGCTTTAGCATCAAGGGATAGAGCCTATTTTTTACAACATGCCCCTCAGAAAATAATGTGCCCATTAAATCAAATATTACCTGCTTTTTTTGGCTTTTCTTCATAGGCTTTATACCAAATATTTCGATAAGTTCCCTGAAATTTTTGATAGTATAATCTGCATCAGGTTCGTGCTTCTGCGAAACCAGTACAGAGCGCATGCCAATATGCTTTGCTCCTGCGATATCCTTCTCAAACGAGTCGCCAACCATAACTGCTTCATAAGGTAGGCAGCTTGCTTTTTGCAGGGCAAGTAAAAAGATAGACGGATGGGGCTTTTCTTTGCCGGCTTCCTCGCTTGTCACTATGAAATCTATATACTCAGCAATTCTAAGTTTTCTTAGCTTCTTTATTTGTATATGTGCAACAAGATCCGATACAATCCCTATTTTTAAATTATTTGCCTTTAATATTTCGAGGCTCTTCTTGACGCCTGAGTATAGCTTAATATGCTTGTAAGTCTCATTCCAGTATAGCTCTGTTACATCGTCCAAGACATCCGGATTCAGAGTCAGTCCAAATAATTCAAATAGCCTCTGAAAATACAAAAAACGGTTATGCATTGAAGCAGTCCCGTTAAGCTCGATATGGATTTCATTCTTTGCTTTTTTATACGCAGCAAAAAAATGCTCCTTTTCAAGCAAAGGAAATTTCTTTTTTAAAAATAAGTAGCATTTTGAAAGCGCAGCTTCATAAGCTTCTGATGAATTGCAGATAGTATCATCAATATCTATAAGCAGAAGTTTAAATGTCATAACTAAAATTAAGGCTCACAAATTTAAAAAGGTTTGTATGGGCTTTATGGAGTATAATTTATAATGCCTATCCAAATCACTGTCTAGGAAACATCCATCTGTATTTCTTCTTGGTTTCCTCTATGAATGAGTCAAGACTGTACACTCCCAACTCCGAGATTATTGCAGTTACATGTTCAGGGCTTACTCTTTCAAATGCATGATTGCTTACCCTTACACCTTTTGGAGCCTTATCCCAAACCTCTTTTGGATTTCTGTCTTCTATTACTTCTTCATGCCCGAATATTGCCTCGGGGTCAAATTTCCATGAAACAGAGCACACATAGACAGGCGTATCATACTTTCTTGCAAGCTCTGTGAAAAGGCTGCTTCCAATCTTGTTATAGACACCCATTGGCGTTATTGCATCAGCGCCAATAAGCATCACGTCTGCTTTTCTTAATGCAAACTTTGCAGCAGAATCAACAAAATGAGTGACAGGTATCTTTGCTTTTGCAAGCTCAGCCGCTGTAATTCTGCCCTGAAATTTAGGCCTTGTCTCGGTGTTATACACTTCAAACTTCTTTGTCTTGGCAGCTTCCTTGAGTATTCCTGTGACAGTGCTTGCATGGCAGTGTGTATAAACAATGCTTCCTTCCTCTATCAGCCCTGCACCTATGCGAACAATAGCCTCTTTTGCAGCTGTCTTCATCATTAAAGCTTCCTTTGCAGCCCTTTTTGCCTCTGCTTTCACTTCTTTTGCATCCCTGCCTATTGCAGCCCTTGCCTGCACAAAATTAAGAAAATTCCTCATCATGGGCTCTGTAGCCCTTAATCCAACCAGCTTTTTTCTTCCTGCCTCTATTTCTGCAAGAATCTTTGTCCTTGAATTTGCCTTTGATTTTTGTATTAAAGAGCCAAGAGCGTCAACAGCAGACACGGCAACATTGGTTGCCCCCTGAATTTTCAGCTCTTTTATTTTTTTGCAGGTTTGATTAAAATCCATTACAAATCCAGTGCCAAGGAAAGTATATAAACCTTTTCCGGCATTGTATTAATATGATTACAGGGCAGATGCTTGACAAGTGCAGGATACATAATGTCAAGGCAGAGGAAATTAAAAGAAAGAATGTTGTGTGGCTTGATTTTTCAGAGCCTTCAAAGAATGAGATAAAGCAGGTTTCTGAGATAACAGGCATGAGCGAGCCTGAAATAGTCGAACTTCTTCAGCCGCAGACAAGGCCCCTGCTTACAAATATTGACAAGTATTCAGTCATTATTCTTCAGTCTCCATTGCATGACGGCGATGATGTCACAAAGCCTGTTCTTGTTTTTATTTCAAAAAAAAGCAATGATTTGATAACAATGCACATGCACGAGATGGGCTCAATAAAAAGAATGCTGGCATGGGAAGAAAGAAGAAAAGTAAGGATATTTGAGAAAGGCACCACTTACATTCTTTACAGCCTTATTGACGAGATTGCAGCATCTTATTCCTCAATCATGAACAATATTGATGATAATATTGAAAAGCTTGAGGCAGGAATATACGAGCCTTCAAACGAGGAAAAGCACATGATGCAGCACGCATTTGAAGTGAAGAAAAGGCTTATTTATTTTTACAAAGCCCTTACGGCAAACAGGGAAGTTGTTTCTGCGATTGAAAAGGAATATGGCATGTTCCTGGACAAGAAAGACCTGTCAAAGTTCAGGCTCCTGCATTCTGATTTCACCCAGCTTGTGGAACTTACAGTCACATACAGGGATATTCTCACTACAACTATTGAGGTTTATTTGTCAGTCGTTTCCAATAATCTTAACATAACTGTCAAGAAGCTTACGGCGTGGGGCGCGATTATACTTATTCCGACAATTGTAAGCGGCATTTACGGGATGAATTTCAAGCATATTCCTGAGGTGTCATGGCTTTACGGTTATCCTTTTGCATTGAGCATGATGCTGGCTTCTGTAATTATTGCGTTTATTTATTTCAAGAGAAAAGAGTGGCTCTAATAATTCTATACTCAAGAATTAACAAAAGAAAAAACAATAGAAAAAGAAAAAAAATAAATAAGTTTTTATAAGTCGCACGGCTTCAATGTCTTTCTGCCGTTTTCGCCTGCCCTCTTGGCAGCTTCTTTTATCATTGCAACAACCTTGTCGCTTAATGCGTCTGCAAAGTCTCCTGCAACGTTCATTCCTTCTGCAAAGTCCTTTACCTTGCTTCTCACAACGATAAGTTCTGACATGGTAATTACCTCCTCTTTTTGGCTTTAACGCCAATCTTTTAGTGTCTTAATGTTATTTAAACTTTTTGGGATATCCTTTTTACGTAAGAATCAGCTGTTTCATCATTTTCAAAAGGATTGAGGCAGAGTTTTTTTAATGTGATTTCCGGGTATATCCTGCATATTTCCATTGTTCTCATCAGCCCCCTTGGATAGCATTTTGCCTTTCCGTGCATGTAATCCCCGGACATTTCCCTTGAATATTTAACATCCTGTCTGTAGATTGCCAAAACGTGTTCAATATCTTTTTTTTCTTCATCGCCCATAAGAGATGGAATGCTGAAAGGCAAATCAAATGCCTCAATCTCAAGAGGCGTATTGTTAATCAGCCCTACAACACCCAAAAGCTTTCCAAGCCTGTAAGGGCCCATTATGTTTTTATGCCTGAGGCAATATGTTATTGCGGAAATGTCAGCAATTGCTTCGATGCAAAAGTCTCCTTTATTCCATTTTTTATTTTGCTTTCTGCAGATATAGTTTTTACTTCTTCTGATTTTATCTTCACAGTTTATTATCTTCTCGTCATATTCCTGCACGCTCATTTTTTTATAATCATTTTTTTGATTGTCATCCAATATTTCTCCCATGGATGAATGCAGGTATTTTAATTTCTTGTCAGAAAGCACTGAAATCAAGGCAAGCCAGTGCAATGCGTGAGCCAGCTCATGCGCCATAATCTCCTCAACAATATTGTGAATAGGCGCTTCAAGCATTGGCCCGTATATATTATCCGGGAGGTCCATGCCCAATGCAGGATAGGAATATGTTGTTTCGCCGTTCTCCATCGGCTTTTCAAAGCGCTCGGATGATATCCGGATATATACTCCTTTATAAAACGAGTCAACATCCATCATTCCCCAATACCTTCCCAGCCTGCTTGGGTAAGAATCTATCTCCCCTGAGAACGCCTTTGGCTTTTCCTGGTTTGGAAACAAAATATCAGCAATTTCTTTCCTGCATTCAGGCTTAATTTGTTCCATAAATGTTTCAAGCTTACTTGGCTTAAGCTCTTCTTCTAATTCATCAAGCAATTTTCTGTTTCTTTCCAGCAATTTTTCAGTTTCTTCTTGTTCCATTTTAATTTTTAACAGCTGATTGTGCTTTAACTCGCGAGTATCCGCAAGTGTTAATAAATTATTGCATTTCTGAACGGAAGGTTTATAAATGAATCAGATTTAAGCAGTATGTAATTATAGGAGAGAATATGCCTAAGGAACAAACCAATACGCCCAAAGAACAACCTAACAAGAATAAAGATTCTACTAAGCCAAAGGATTCACCCCAGCTGCCTGCTATGCCAGAAGGAATGCCTAATATCCCTCCTGAAATGCAGGAAAAGCTAAAGGCAATAAAGGAAAAGCTTGACTTATTCACAAAAAAGATTATTGAGAAATTTGAAAAATATATTATAGGCGTTGCATTGATGCCTCCGGACAAAATGCTTCCCCCTGAAATGAGGGAAGAGCAGAAAGGGCCTGAAAATCCGGATAAAATTAATGCATTAATTCTTATTGATGACTCAGACAGCACCAAAATGCCAAAGCAGGAGCTTGCGGCAAAATTAGACCAGATAATCCACGAGATTGCAAAAGAGATTGACCCTAATCTCTCACCAGACATTCTTCTTGCTTCCGAGTTAAAGGAATCATGCTTTGACGGCAAGTACGATGTTTTGAGAATGATTGCAATGTCAGCTCCTGTCTATGACCCTACAGATATGATAGCTGCTGTGAAGATTTCAGAAGTGCATAAGACAATGGTTCTGAAGAAATTCGAAAAATACATTGTAAGCTATGTCGCTGCAGGCTCATTGTTCAGAGGGGAAAAATCAAACGACATTGACATCTATATTGTAATTGATGACACTGACGTGAAGAAAATGCCAAGAGCTGAATTAAAAGACAAGCTTAGGGCAATAATCATAGGAATGGGCTTTGATGCTGCGAGAATCACAGGCGTCAAGAAGCAGTTCCATGTCCAGACTTATATTTTAACAGACTTCTGGGACTCTGTCAAGGATGCAAACCCGGTAATATACACTTTCCTCAGAGACGGCGTTCCGCTGTATGACAGGGGAGTATTCATGCCGTGGAAGCTGTTATTGCAGATGGGAAGGATAAAGCCAAGCCCTGAAGCAATTGACATGAGCATGGACATTGGAGAAAAATTAATCCAGAGGGCAAAGCAAAAACTGCTAAGCATTTTGGGGGAAGACCTGTATTATGCAGTCCTCAACCCTGCGCAGGCAGCATTGATGCTTTACGGACTGCCTCCTGCAACTCCAAAGGAAACAATACAATTATTGGATGACATTTTTGTGAAGAAAGAAAAAATGCTTGAGAAGAAATATGTTGACATACTTGAAAAAATAAGAAAAGCATACAAGGAAGTCGAGCACGGAAAGGTCACTTCAGTTACAGGAAAGGAAATAGACGACTTGCTTAACTCTGCAGATGATTATCTCAAGAGAGTAAAGGAATTGTTCAAGCAGATTGAGGAAAAGGCAGAGAAGGAAGGAATACTTGATGTCTATGATTCATGCATGGCAATCACAAGAGACTTGCTTGCTGAGAAAGGCGTGAAGTCATTTGAGGAAAAAGAGCTTTACAATCTTTTCAAGGCAAAGCTGATAAAGGAAGAAGGGCTGCCTGAAAAATTCCTGCGCACGTTGAAAGATGTTGAAAAAGCAAAGGAAGAGTTCATTGCAGGCAAGCTTTCAAAGCAGGAAGTGCAGAAAGTCAAGAAAGATGCAAGGCTTTTCATTAAGACTCTTGTCGAGCATATGCAGAGAAAGAATGCGATTGGCATTGAAAAGGCAAAGGTAAGGTTTAAATATGGGGACAAGATAGGAGAATTGCTGATTTTGGACGAAATTGCCTTCATAACAAAGGATGTTGAGAAGCGCGATGAAGTTCTTTCGGCGGCGATAAACAAGCAGGGCGGGCTTGAAAATGCGAAAAAATGCTCTGCTGAAGAATTAGAAAAGCATATAAGTAAGCTCATATCTCCCATGAGGATGTCCATCAAGGAGAGGCTTTTTGAAGACCTCCGCACATTGGTGGGCGCAGATATTGAGATAATGTTGTGAGGATACTAAAATGGAAGGAACGGTTTACAATTTCAGGCAGGGAAGACACACCCAGAAGAACAAGCATATGATAATTGCTGTTAACGGCGTTTCAAGCAAAGAGAAAGCCCTTAAGCTGGTTGGGAAGAAAGTAGAATGGACTTCTCCCGCAGGCAAGAAGCTTTACGGCGAGATAAGGGCTGCTCACGGCTGCAAGGGATGCGTAAGGGCAATATTTGACCCGGGATTGCCAGGGCAATCATTGGGAACAAAAGTAAAAATAACGGAGTAAAAAATGGGATTAAGACCGGCAAAATGCTACAGGGCAATTGAAAGGGCTTTTACAAGAAAATCAAAGTACAAGAACAAGGCGTATATCAAGGCTATTCCTGCAATAAAGGTTGCGCGTTATGACACAGGCGACCTGAAAACAGTTTTTAACACAAAAATAGACCTTGTTTCAAATTCAGACATACAGATAAGGGACAATTCTATTGAATCAGCAAGGCAGGTAATATCAAGAAAGATGGACGCGATTAACAAGCCTTACAGATTAAAAGTAAGGGTATTCCCCCATCACGCAATAAGGGAAAACAAGATGATTACAGGAGCTGGAGCTGACAGAATTCAGACAGGAATGCAGCGTTCTTTTGGAAGAATCATAGGAACTGCAGCGCAGGTAAAGACAGGCGCTCCTTTGTTCTCAGTATTTATAGACCCTGTTGACAAGCCCACTGTTTTGGATGCCTTTAAATCAGCAAAATCAAAGCTTCCCTGCAGATGCAGCGTGGTTGTTACCACAAAAGCTTAAAGTGCTATTTTTTGCCTTCTTTAGCCTTATAGGGCTTAAAAACACTATTTCTAGCCTGATTTATCTATATATTGCATTTCAATAATCTTTAAAT
>JBAZYQ010000035.1:0-10957 GCA_041659245.1 Candidatus Nanoarchaeia archaeon | reverse complement strand
TAGCCCTGTTGGATGCTTCAGCATATTCAGGAGAATCAACCGCCCTGCACATGTAATCAGCTTTCCTTCTAATCAAAGCGTTTATTACCTGCTGTTCAAGTGTGATGTCCATTTTTTTTACCTGTAATTTAACTGCCTTTCAAGCTCGTCAATCTGCTTGTGTGTTTTTATGTCTTTTGCATATTCAAACGGGCTTTTGCGTTCCTTTTTGGCCGCCTCATATATTTTCTTAATGTCAACTGCAAATCCTGTTCCGGTTATTGCAACTGCCCTTGCTATTTCAGGCAATCTTTGCCTTATTGAATTATATATTTTCTCATCTTTTTCTGCAAGCACTTCCCTTATATTTTTTCTTATCGGCCTGCTGTTGCCTTCAAATCCATTTTTTAAGTTCATCAGCGCAATTTCTGCTTTTACAATAAACTGCGCAGGATCCACATAGTCCTTATTTTCAAACGCAGAACCCCTATTCCCAATAAAATCCGCAAAATAATTGCCAAATGTGCGTATCCTGTCCCTTTCAGTTGTTATGCCAAAGGCTTTTGCAAACCTGTCAGCCTTTCCAATCTCGGGAAGCAAATAATCAGCAAGGTTTCTCAGCCTTTTTTGAACATCTTCAATTTTTAAAGTATGGATAAATAAAGGATTGGATGCCGGCTCTTGGGCAACCGGCTGTTGCTTATTCTCAGCCTTGCCCGTGTAAACCACAAGCTCAGGAATCATGCGCTGGTCAATAGCCTCGTCTTCAGCAACATGAACTGGTATCTCCATTTCTTCAACATCAACCGGTATTTCAATATCTTCAATCTCAACTTCGCCCATGTCAATTATCTCGCCTCTTGCGAGCATTTCTTCAAGTGTTTTATCTGTAATTTCCATTTTATTTCCTCTGTGAATAGTATGACTCAATCTCTGCGAATGTTCTTTCCATTTCAACTTCAGACTCTCTTGCCTGTGAAATAATCTGCCTTTGCACGTCGTGCGGCACCCTGACGCCAATTGCCTTGCCGTAGCCTACTGCCTTATGCAAATAGTCATTTACAAGGTCAGGCCTGCCTATTGCAGCGCAGTCTTTTGCGTGCTTCAGCAACTCATCCAGCCTTAAGTTATTAAAATTCACGTTTCCTCCCATTGCTTCCGAAATCAGATGTATAAACATACCTAAAAGGATTATCTACCAGCGCCTGATACCTTGAAACAAGCCTGAATCCGTAGGTATAATCCTTGTGATTCGATACTTTTCTTGCAACAATCGCATCTTTTGAGAGATTAATAATATCAAATCCAGGAATCCCGCCATTTGAGCTTTTAATCTTCTCAAATAAATTCCATGCCAGATAATCATCTGTTGTAATCCTATCCAGATTATTAAAGCAAAGCACGCTTCCTTTCTTTGCCTGCCTTGCTGCGTTGGCAAACACCTGTAATGGATCTTTCGTCCAAAATAGCGAGCAGCATGCAGTGACGATGTCTGGCTTTTCCTCAAAAACAACAGTTTCTATGTCTGCCTGTATAATTTTTGGCGCATATTTTCTTTTAAGAATTTCTGACTTTTTCCTGATTTTTTTTAGAGGAATTGCATCATAGCCATAAGCCCTTATTTTGCCTAAAGCCCCTTTTTTTTCAAAGTAATTCTTCCCACCCCTCAATGCAATGGCATGGCCGCAGCCCAAGTCTATCCATACCACCTTATCTTTATTGGTAATCATATCATCAAGCAAAGAATAGATATTGTTTGAGCATTCAGGCGGAAAAAATTCCCGCCCATATTCCTCAATATCCCTGTTTCTTATTGTCCTGTCCTCAATGCGTACTCTTCCATATGCCCCTTCTATGACATTGCACTGCAGCGCAGTCTGCTCTTTTACAAGCTCCTCTAATTTATCATTTTTTACAGTCATTTTAGTTCCTAATAGCACTTAATTGTTACTACATAGGCGTAATAACTAATATATAAGCTTTACGGTTTGTAAAACCTTGAAGATTTGAACGAAGTGAGAAATCTTTGTGGTAAGAAATATAAGAAAAAACAAGAAAAAAAGAGGCTTACTGCCCCTTGCCATAAAGCTTAAGCAGCTTGTCCAGTGATTCGCAGTCCAGCTTATTCAAGGCAAACTCTGTTTCATTGCCGTAATTGTCTATTGAATACAATGCAAGAGCATCCTCATCTCCGTGATTGCCGAAGTTTCTCTTTGAATTCTGGTAAGCAGCCTGTGTTGCTCCCGGGTATTCCTGCATGAATCTCTGCTTTGTAACGTCGCCGTATGCAACAAGCCCTATCTCATTAATTCCGTCTGCATCACTGAGGCTGTAGTTTGTCAAAAACCCAAAGTGTGTTGAGCCCGGTGTCTGCTTTCTTATGCAGTAAACTCCCCATCCCTGCATTTCTGTTGGGTTATCAGCATTGCCCGGATTGAAAGGCCCCCTCGGAACTCTCGGCTCAGGAACATTGCAAGGTATCTGTAAATTGCCGTCATTTTCAGTGTCAGCATCAGCATCTATAGGCATGTAGCTTCCATTTGCTGCCTGCACAGCATCTTCCTGTTCAGGCTCGTCATTATTAATTCCATAGCCGTTTCCGCAGCCTAAGATTGCTGCCAAGCCCATTCCTGCCAATATCTTCCTTATTTTCATTTTAATTGCCTCCAAATGATTTACCACTAGAGTATGGAAGGCATTTATAAAGATTTTGGCTAAAATCAAGAAAGTTTAAATACCACGCCAATATATCACACTGCATGGCAATAAAATCAATTATCGCATTAGGACTGGCAGGCCTGCTTGGATGCTCAAGCCAAGAGGAACAAAAAATAGACTATTCAACTCTGGCTGTTTCAAACACATATGAAATAGAAAACAGCGGCTGCGCAAATGTTGCAAATATAGGCATGGTATGCTACAGGGGAATAAATGAGAATAAAGAGGCAGTCCTTGAAATTATAGCTGATGAAACAACACAGCTTGCCTATAAAATATCTCCGGCAGAACAGCTTCTTGTTGACAAGGACAAAATGACAGCCACATTCAGAATGGATTACGCAAGCAATTCAAGGATAGATATTACTATCACTCAAATACAAAAGAAAGAAGAAAAAACTAAATAAAAAAGAAAAATAAATTCTTTTATTGTGAGCTTTCAAGCCAGATTGTCACCGGTGCTATCTCATCTTCGTAAGCAAAGTTTGTCAAAGTAAGCGTTAATTCGCTCGGCACTTTGCCCAGGTTTGCAGGGTCAATTCCCTTTACAGTGCAGTCCACTATTTTTTCCTGAGTGTCTTCCTGCAATGAGACAATGCCGCCATTTTCGCAGTCGACATTATATGCGCCCTTTGCTTCAAGCTTTAATTCCTGCTTTTCCCTTCTGTCCCTGAATTTGAAGCAGTCTCCCAAAGATGCGATTACCCTGCCTGTTCCTTCGTTCTGGACAGTAACCTTACAGTCAAGTTCGCCAACATTGTTTGTCACGTCAACAGGCCTTTGTGTGATTGCAATAACCTGCACTGATGACGGCGGGTTTGAGCCTGAGTCAAGATTGCTTCCAATCTCTTCTGCTTTTGCAGTGTAAAACAAGTTTGCCTTTACCTTGACAGGGTGCGAATAGCAGTACTGTCCTGTGATTGTTTTTGTAACCTTTCCTGAAACTTCGCCAACATATTTCAGCGGGCCTATTTCAACTTCCTCGGGATTTTCAACGCCCTGCTCATCAATCTTCTTAAGCAAGGGGCTTAACATTTCCTTGGCTCCTGTGAAGAAGTTAGGCATTGTTGCATCGCCTGTCAGCCTTACCTTTACCTGCCCTGCAGCCAAGTCTTCAGGCAGCTTGTTTGTAAGCTCCACAGCAACGTCAATCTCATCGCCTTTTTCATAAGGCGCTGTTTCCATTGAAACAGGCGCATCACTCACAAAAGTGGCGGTAACCATCTTGTTGCCTGTGAATTTATAATATCCTGTGCTTGCTGTAGTACCTGTGCAGCCAGCAAGAAACATAGCCAAAACGCCAAGAACGACCATAAACGCGATTGAATTTTTCATAGTATATTCCTCCTAAGTTTTCTAGTTAATATGGGGATTTATCTATATATAAACCTTTCTCCGAGCATTGCGAGGAGAAAGCCTCGAACAAAGTGAGAATGCTTTTTATGCTTTATATTTCATAGAATTACTGCACTGAGAATCTGCTTGAGGAGGTTGTTTCAAAGAAATACCTTATTTCAAATGTAAGCTCGGGATTGTAATTGTCGCCAAATATCGAAGCTCCGCCGGGCCCTACAAGGCTCAAGTCCTTTGCCTCGCAGACAATAGTAACATCTTTTCCCTCAATCTCTGCATCCTTGCATACTACAGGCGCCCTTGTTGGAAAGCCCTTTACTCTTGCTTCCACTTTAGGCAATTCTTCAAGATTGACAGGAGTGCACTGCCCGTTCATGTCTTCTTCCGGTATGAATCTCCCGCTTTCTTCCTGTGTTGCTTTTATCCTGAATATCAGTGTAACAACATCATCTGAGATTGGGATTGTTTCCTGCTCAATTGAAGTTATGTCCATAGGACCTGATGTTGAAGATGTAATGCTTGGGGAGCATCCTGTATTTTCATATATGTCCCTGCTTATGCATATGTTTGCCTTTACCTCATTGCCGTACAGGTATCTTGTGACTGCAGAAACAATATGCTCTTTTCTGTCATCTTTTGAGATATGTATTGTATAAGGACCAAAAGTTAAATCTTCAGGCTGGAATACTCCTGAATCGTCTTTCACCTGCTGGAAAGTTGTGCATTCGCATCCTCCAAATCCTGAGAATATATTGCTGTCCAGTCCTGAGATGCAGGTTTGCCCTTCTGATTCATATCCTCCAAGGCTCTTTATTCTTATTGCAGGGCTGAAAGGATATTCTGAAAGCACATTGCCGCCTGTCTTTGGATTCACAAAATAAGCTGTTATTGAGCCTGAAGAAACTTCCACTTCATTGTCTATGCCAGGCAGCTTTATATTTTTTAATTCCTGGCACCCTGCCAAAAGAATTACGACTATTACCAATGCAGAGATTATTAGTTTCATACCAATGCCGTGACAGCTTCTCCCATGCCACTACCTCCGTCTGCTGAAGCAATCTTTTTTACAGTGATTGTCGCTGTTTGCGTTGGCAATTGATAATTATATTCAGCATCGACTGCATATTCCTTTACAACATAAGGCGCGCTTCCCAACAATTCAGGGGCAATGTTAAGCCAGCATTCAAATGACCTTAATCTTCCTGATTCAAGGCTTATGCTTTCTATAATCTCGCCTGATGCCTTGTATTCATTTGTAATATATCCCTGCCTTGAAAGTGTAAATGGGCAAACTTCATTGGGAGGATAGGATGATACTTCTTCATTGATTGTAAGCTCTTTCGGCAAAGTCAATGTCAATGAAGTGAGGTTTGTCATCTTTCCGTCCCACCTGTTATTTATTGTAATTCCAACAAGCGGATTAATTCCTTCTTCAATAACAACAGGCTGCGTGTTCTCGGTGCTGACGCCTATGCCTATTTCCACAGGCTCGCCATTATACTGCGCCCTTATGGGCTGAGTTTCCTGAATATTCATGTAGCTGAAAAAGTCCTCATCGTCAGGCAGGCTGTCTTCCATTGCCCTTGAAGTAAGATATACTTTTAATTTCACATCCTCTGTCTTGAACGGAAAGCTTGCCCCTCCTTCAACTTCAACTGTTCCTGACAATGCGCTTGTAAGTTCCTTAGAAAGCCTGCACCTTGCATTTTCCGTGATTCTTTTTCCAGTAATATATATTGGGTTGGTTGGCAGTATGTCGCCTTTCAAATCCTTGCCTTTTATGTCACAAGTCAATGTTACAGGGGTTCTTGAAACCTCAGCGTTTGAAAGCCTTAATCCGTAAGTAAACAATGCAAGAGTGCCCTGCGGTATTTCTTCGCTTCCAACCGGCTTGAAGCTCTCAAATAAGATTCCTTTTTTCTCAACAGCAGTCGGCTCTGAAGTCCAGATATTTCCTATGTCCTGGGCTTTTGCTATCTCAGTGGAATACCATGTTACCGGATTATAGGGGGCTATCGCATTCTTTAACTGAAACATGCTTCTTTGACCGCCGGGGGATGCTGCCCAGTAATAGCCATAAACAGCAAGCAGGATTAACAAGAATAAAACAATCCAGAAAGCCGCTTTTGACTTTGTCTTTGCCTTGCCTTCTTCTGTAGGAATATATCTTCTCACATCTGTCCAGCCATACTTTGGCTTGGGCTTTCCAGACTCTGCTCCTGAATAGCCGCCCATTCCCATTTCATCTGCTGTAGCTGCGTGGCTTGACATTATATTATTCCTCTTTTCACAGCAAAGAGATACATTTATTAATTATTAAGCCTTTCGTTTAGCCATGGCTTTGCCAATATGCTTTGAATCACTGCTGAGGACCTTTTTAACTTCAATAAAAGTGGCTTGGGACTTCTGGGCTTATGTTTTGGGCGCAATATTAATACTCACTCTTATGAAGCAGGGCAAGATTGTTGTAAAGATAGTGATAGGATTTTTCATAGCATTCATAATTGCAATGGTTTTGGACTTTATTGGAATATCCTTCCTGTGCAACTTACTGAATACAATAATGCAGTGGATTGCGTCGTAGCACGTAGGTTGTAGAAACTAGTAGTGCCTAATGGCTATTAATTGCATTCTTCAATAAAATCAAGAATTTCCTTTTCCAATTGTTCTTTTGGCAGTGCGCCGTCTATTCTTCTGCTTTCATCTTCCTCGCCATTGCAGAAAAACCTGAATGCCGGAAGCCCGTCAACGCCGTAGTTTGCAGGGATTTCCCCGCCTTTGTCAACATCATATGCCCCGCAATACAAATTGTTTTCATCGCAGATTTCATGAAAGTAAGCGCTCATCTGCGGGCAATTCTCACACCAGCCTGCATAAAAGTCAACAACAGCTGGCTGAGGATTGCATAAAATATTTTCAGCAAAATTATCAGGAGTAATGTTATGCACAGAACCAAATGAAAAAGAAGCAACAAGCGCAAGAAGCCCTGCCTTGAGCATCATATTAATTCCCGCACTCCTCCAGGAATGCATTAAAAATGCTTCTTAATACAACTTTGGGCCTTCCGCCTGTAAATCTTTGTTTCTCAAGCTCCATGCCGTCATTAAAAAATCTTGTAGCAGGAATTCCTTCAACGCCATAGCGGTCGTGCACTGCATTAATTTCATCATCCTGGTCTATATTATAAGCAGCGCAAACCAGCCTGCCTTCATATTCTGCGCATACTTTTTCAAATATTGACTTGTATGCCATGCAGGGCGCGCACCAGTATGCATAAAACTCTGTTACAACAGGAAGCTTGTTTTCAAGCACAGTTGCATCAAAGTTTTCAGGAGTCAGCTCTGTAACTGATTCGCTTTCAGAATACATCTTCTGATTTTGGCTGCAATTTCTCGGATTGTCAACGCTGCAAATGCTGTTCTGGTCTATGTATTCGCCTTTTTTTATATTGCCGCTGATATCTGAAGAGCAGGAAGTGCCTGCTATCAATGCAGCCAACCCAGCTATTGCAATCGTTTTCTTCATTCACAGCTCTCCACGAAATCAGTTATCTCATTTTTCAGGTTGTCTTCGCTTCTCGCGCCTTCAACCCTTCTTGTTGCATCCTCAACATTATCGTGAAAATACCTGTATGCAGGAATGTATCTTGCTTCATATCTTGTTGAAATTCTGTTTGGCTGTCCTCTGTCCTGGTCAACATTGAATGCAAAGCACCTTACATCTCCCCTTAAGTCTTCGCAGACTTTCTCGTATATCGGCTTCATCTGCCTGCAAGGCCCGCACCAGTCAGCGTAAAAGTCAACAATAATTGGCCCTTTTGTATTTTGCAATGCCTCGTCAAAGTTTTCCGGAGTGAGATAAGTCACAGCAGGGCCTTCATAAACAGGCTCCACTGGCGGAGTTGCGCAGGAAATAGCGGTTGCAGCCAATGCGGCGAGTCCTGAAGATAGTAGAATTTTGCTCTTTTTCATACTAGGTGTGATGTATGGGAGGTATATAATTGTTTCTGTGAGCAGCAGCGAGCAGGAACTTTCGAACGATTAGTGAGAATTCTTTTGGATAAAAAGCCAGCCTCCGGCATTAATTCCATTAATTTTTTGCATTAGCAATAATAAAAATAAAAAATTTACGAGTCCGATGAGTAGCCTCACTTCGCTTCACTCGTTCGGGGCTCATCGGGCGATAATCAATTCTATCAATGCTTATAATGCAATTTAATATAATATAATTACGAGTCCGATGAGATTTGAACTCACGACCTACTGCTTACCGTCAGAAACAGATTTTCTGGGGGTACCAGAAATCTCGGATTTCTGTTAGGAGGCAGTCGCGCTATCCAGGCTGCGCTACGGACTCATATTATAGAGTATTTGAAGAACGGAAATAGTATTTAAAGGTTATTCTGCCTTTGGAGGAAGCAGCCCAGCCAGCTTTTCATAAAGCAAGTCCTTGTTTGTCATGTATTCCCTTGGGTGAATGTCTTTTAATCTTTCCCAAACAATTTTTGTTTTTTCAGAATAATAGATAAAGGAAAGGAGATATGCATTGTTAAGCTTTTTCCCGGGCAAGTTCCAGAAAGAGCGTATCTCCGTGTCCGCTTTTTCCAATACTGCCCTGCCTTCCTCAAAGCTTCTGCCGTATGATTCATTTGCAAGAGAGACATAATGATTTATTTTGTCAAAAAAAGAAAGTTTGTTATTTCTTTGTTTATCTGCTACTCTATTCATATGCGGCGCATGTGCACTAAAATACAGCCGGGATCCTTTGAGCCCAAAAGAGCATGCAAGCGCCTCGTCAATATTATAAGGCAGATTAAACCCATTCATACTTTCATGGATATGGCTGTTCTCATGTAGTATAACATACACGAGCCTGTGTTTTGGTGCTTTCAAGAGAAATTTTGTAATAGGGCATACACTGGAACTTAGCGCTTCCCATGTTACAGCAAATATATCAAAACCTGCTTTTTCCCATTTAGCAGAGACATTTTCCCAGTCAGCACGATTATCACATCTTATAAATCCCATCCTTCCTGCTGCTGACTCTATCCTGTCCTTATAAGAGCAATACACCCCATAGAATCTTGATTTTTTGTTATCTTCCTCAACTCTTTTAAACGAGGGATTAGGGGAAATGCCAAGCTCTTCAACTGCAAAGCGCTTTACGTCCCTTGCAAGGGCTATTCTTTCCTCTAAATTCACCATAGATGGGGCTATTTTAGAGAACTATTTAAAGTTAATGAAAAATTCACGCAGTAATCTTCAGCTCTACCTTCTTGCCTAAATCCAAAGCCTTCAGCATCTCCTTGCCAATGGGCCCCTTCTTGTTAATCTTTATCTCGCCCTTCTTGCTTGTGGTTGAGGTAAATAAGAACGTGCCGTCAATGAAAGCTTCAACAGACTCGCCGGGCTTTGAAGTGTATAATAGCAATGAGTTGCCTCTTTCCTTTATTGTGAAATTAAGGGGCTTTCCCTCGTCCCTTGTTGACTTCATGGGCTCAAGCTGGATTCCAATCCCCAGCCTTTTTTCAATCTCATTGATAGTCCTTCCTTCCTTTCCTATAATGCGCGCCATGTCTCTTTCAGGCACATAAACTCTCGCCTTATTATCAGAGAGCATTTCAGCCTGCGCAGAAGCAGTGTATTCCATCATTGCATTCTCAATCTGCTTTGCAGCCAATGAATGGGAAGCAGATGTTTTTTCACCGCCTGCAACAACAGGAACCATCACTGTTTCCTCGCCGTAAGTATAGATTTCATATTCCAATTGGTTTGTCTGGAAGTCTCTTACCTCAACAACAGGCCTTGCCAAGTCAGCTTCTGTCATTCCAGACGGCATCTTGACAACCATTTTAACGCCCAGGACTTTTCCAATTTTTCCATCTTTTATGAAAATAACAGTGTCTAATATTTGAGGAATAGTTCCCAATTCAGCTCTTCCTAAGAATCTCTGGATTGCATCAATGGGATTTGTTGCGTGAACAACTCCTGCCAATCCAATTCCTGCCAATCTCAAGTCAATATATAATGCAAAGTCTTTTGTGTTTCTCATTTCGTCAAAAACACAGTAGTCAGGCCTTGACAAAAGCAAAATATCGTGCACTTCCTGCGCATCGCCGTGGCTTATTGAGTATTGTGTTATCGCAGGGCTAAGAACCATGTCCCTCGGCGCCTCAATTGTCTTCACTGTTTTTCTTTGGCTGGCATAATATTCAGCCAATGAGCTTGCAAATGTTGTCTTTCCATTGCCCGGGGCTCCTGCAATTAATATTCCCGAGGCTTCCTCATTTATTCTCTTTGTAAGCTCAGGGCTCATGTTGTAATCTTTTATATTCAATTGCTTAATCGGCTTTACAGCAGTTATTTCCCATCCGTCTGAAAATGGCGGCCTTGTGATGACAATCCTATGCAGTCCCATCTGAACAATCGTGCTGCCCGGCCTTTCAATCTCAACAAATGAATCTAGTTTCTCTTTCGGGCTTTCTATTATTTCCCTTGACATTTCCTTTATCTCATCCTGGCTCATTTCCTTCTCTGCCAATTCCACAAAATCCCAGTGCCCCGGGAATCCCTTCTTTGCATATGGCTTTACAGACTCTTTCAGATGAACTGACATTGTGGTAGCATCAAAGAATGTTTCGATTTTCAGCTTTCTTCCTGTTTCCTCAAGAGCTACAAGAATTGTTCTTATGCCCATTGCCTCTGCAGCAGTGTGCTTTGACTTGCTTGTTGTTACAAACACAGCTCCCTCATCAAAAGCCAGCTGCCTTGCCAAAGCATCAGTCTCATCAAAATTCAACCTGTTAAGCTCGCCTGTTGTTATTCTCTTGCCTGACACTCTCATTTTTTCAGCAGCCACTTTCTTCATAGCCGCAAGCTCGTCAAGCCCGAGATATCCAGCTGCCTTT
>JBAZYQ010000034.1:0-11346 GCA_041659245.1 Candidatus Nanoarchaeia archaeon | reverse complement strand
GAATCTCCCTCAACCAAAAAAACTTCGCACTTTGCAGGATCTGATTCCTGGCAGTCTGCCAATTTTCCGGGCAGTGAGCCTGAGCTTAATGCTGATTTTCTTCTTGTAAGCTCTCTTGCTTTTCTTGCAGCTTCCCTTGCTTTCGCAGCCAGGATGCATTTCTCAATGATCATTTTTGCAACAGACGGATTTTCCTCAAAATAAGAGGACAATGCGCTTGTCACCATCGAATCAACAATGCCTTTCACATTGCTGTTCCCTAATTTTGTTTTTGTCTGCCCTTCAAACTGCGGCTCAGGGACTTTCAGCGAGATTACAACTGCAAGCCCTTCCCTTGAATCATCTCCGCCAAGAACAACATCAGCAAGCTTTGATTTCTTAATATAAGTGTTTACCACTCTTGTCAGGGCTGTCCTGAATCCTGATACATGAGTTCCGCCCTCTATTGTATGAATGTTATTGACATATGAATACTCATTTTCAAGATAGCCGTCATTGTACTGCATTGCAAGCTCTATCTGGATATTGTCTTCCTCTTTTGCAAGAAAGATAATATTATCGTGAATCGGCCTTTTGCTTTTGTTAAGATAAACAACATATTCTTTTATTCCGCCTTCAAAGCAGAAATCATCATGCCTTCCTGTTGCTTCTTCGCTGATTTCCAGTCTTAATCCCCTGTTAAGGAAAGCCAGTTCCCTGATTCTTGTCAATAAAATATCATACTGGTAAGTTGTTGTTATGAATATCTCAGCATCAGGCTTGAACCTTACTTCTGTTCCTCTTTCATTTGTTTCCCCCACTGCCTTGACTTGCGTTACAGGAACGCCTCTTTCGTATCTCTGGGTGTAAATCTTTCCATTCAGTTTTACTTTTACTTCAAGCCATTCTGACAATGCATTGACAGCAGAAACTCCGACTCCGTGCAATCCGCCTGAAACCTTGTAGCTTTTCTTGTCAAACTTTCCGCCTGCGTGCAAAACAGTGAGAACAACTTCCAATGCAGGCCTTTTTTCCTCAGGATGCATGTCAACAGGAATTCCCCTTCCATTGTCAATCACAGTCACTGAGCCGTCTGCGTGAACAATTACTTTAATATGCGTGCAGTGCCCTGCCAGTGCCTCATCAACGCTGTTGTCAACAACTTCATAAACAAGATGATGAAGGCCCCTTTCTCCGACATCTCCAATATACATTGCAGGCCTTTTCCTGACTGCTTCAAGACCTTTCAAAACAGTGATGCTTTCAGCTGTATAGCTTGATTTCTCAGGCTTATTTTCTGATTTTTCCTTTTCGTTTTCCGCCATATTTCCTGCATATTCTCATTGCATTCGAGATGGCATTTCGCTTCTGCTCAACGCCATATTCCTTTCTATTTTGCCTTAGTTTTTCTTATGAAAAAACACCCCTAAAATTGCGTATTTTTCAACATAAAAAACGAGTCAGAGTTTATATACCTTTCTATGCTATAAAACCTTGTTTTTGGGCTTTATACGGCGTATAAACCTATTTTAGAAATCAGTGAAAAAGCTGTTTTTAAGCCAGAATTTTAGCCTCGAAAAGCCTCTTTATTACGCCTTCCGCTCAGAATTCTTGCATATCCTGCAATTGCCTGAAGATTAAAGCCCCTTGGATTCACAGGCTCAGGCAGTTTTTTTGGGTATGAGCGCTTGCAGTACTTGTGGTGCCTTAATAATATTTCAGCTGCAAACGGAAAATCCTTTTCAACAATGCAATAGCCGTCAGCAGGATGTGATTCTATTTTCCTGTATTGCTCCTCGCTAAACTCGTCGTGCTGATCAAGAATCTCAGTTGGAATGTATATTTTGCCTATGTCGTGCAATAATCCCGCAATAAGCATCTCCTCTGTGTTGCAGCCAAAGAGCTTTGCAGCGTCCTGTGATTTGATTCCAACCCTTAGGCAGTGCAAATACGTCGGCGTATGGGCTTTCCTTATGCGTTCCAGATAGTTGTCCAGCTTTTCCTTTCTCTCATCGCCAAGAAGGCTGATTCTCTGTCCGACAAGCTCTTCAAGCCCCGCCATAGGGAGGAGAATGGATTGGGTGTATTTAAGGATTTGTTTTTTGTTAACAAAAAAGCCATAATAGTGCGATAATTGTTAATGAAAAACAAAAAAGCATTAGTCAATACTTCAATATCTTCTCTTTCAGCTCTTCAAGAAACAGCCCCCACTCGGGCCTTTGCGTTCTTGGCAGGTAATGGTTTATCACGTTTGCAACAGCCCTGATTTGCTTTTCTTCCAGTGTTATCCTCTTTATTATTTCTTCCTTATGCTGTCTTATATCTTCTATATGCTTATGGGGGATTTCAATAAGATAATATACATCAAGGAAATCTTTGCCTTCCATCCTATTCATAATGCAGTCAATTTTCTGCCTTAGTATCTCCTCAATTTCATATACATTCATAAGCGCAGGCTCAAAAGGCACAAAACCAAAGCCAACTGCCTTCTTGCTAAAGGTGCCGGATGCTTTTTTTATAATCTTAAACTCAACCCTTATCCTGTCCTTATGATTAAGGGGATTTATGTAAAATAAGTCATAGCGGATAGTGCCTTTCATGATTCTTGGGCGCTCAATATTGAATCCAGCCAGTTTTGAAATAACCTGCTTTGTAATCGGCAATGCTTCCTTTGCTGTGCCGCTAAAAACAAGGTCAAAGTCAATATCCTCTGAAAATCTCTTATTCTTGATATAAACCCTATTTATCGCAGTGCCCCCCTTAAGTATAAGATTATCAAAGCCCTGTAGCCCGTACAATGCCCTGCTTATCATCTCATCCTTTGCAACAAAGTTAAGCGAAAGCTCCTCTTTTGCGGAGATTCTCCTTAATTCATCCAATTCCATCATTGCCACCACGAAAGTATGTTTTCTTTTCCCAGATTATCCTGGACTTTCCACTTTTTACTAAATAAGGTTTTGCCCTTAACGGATGTTAATCTAACGGGGTTTTTAACCTTTTGCAGCAGATATTCAAAAACAAATGCAGGGACTTTTATTTTTGTTTCCTTTTTCATCATTTCAAGAATGTATCCCGCCCTCTGGCATAAGGAATGATTGTCTGCCAGCCTGAAAAAGCCAATGAATTTATCCCAGTTAATCTTTGCATCGTAAACAGCTTTTGTAATGTTTGAATAGCCGATATGCCCCGGCTTGAGAAAGCAATCAAAAAGCGTTTTTTCCACGGATGAAATGTAGAAATTTCCTTTTTTCTCAAATCCTGTGAACAACTTTCCCAGCGGCAGGAATATTACCTCATATTTTGTGCCTTTAAGCCGGATATTTTTTCTGAAGGTTTTTGTAATCACAAATATTGTAAAATCCTCATATTCTATGAGGTTGTATTCCCTCAATGCAGAGCTTAATCCTATATAGCCCTCATGCAGCATTAAGGCAAGGCTGTAGGGGCTTTTCAGCAAAAGGGGATTGTAATAGAGGCTTCTTCTTGCTCTTTGGATATATCCTTTCCTGCAAAGCGAGGAAAGCGCCTTGTTTATCCTGCTCTCAGCGATGTCAGGAAAAATGTCCTTTATGAGCATTGCATCTATTATCTCCTTATTGCTTATATATTGCCATATTTCTGCCTCTCCACGCGAGATATAGTTTTTTTTATTCATATAGTACCTTATTTGGGCATTAAGTATATAAATTTATCTATAAGGCAGCCTCCGAAACGTTTATATATTGGTTATCACTTAAAAAGAGTAATAAATAAGTAATCATTTGGGGGCAAAAATGGAATATAAAACAAGAGAAATACTGGAAGACGCGATTTTGCAAATAAGGCAGTATCCTTCATCTTATACAGGTGAAGAAAGAGAAAAGCTGGAAGCAAAATTAAAAGGTATATTTGGGGTTCAGCGCATTCCCGATATAAGCGAAAGAAGAGTCAGGACCCACCTTTGTACAGTGCTTGAAGAGAATCTGGGATACAGCCCTAAATCTCAAATAGAGCCAAGCGGCATGTCAGAGGCACATTCAGTTCTTACACGAGTTGGATGCTATGAGCTGCTTGACATTACGGGGAAAAATGAGCTTAGAAAAGACATACTGGAAGTTACTGGCGCAAAAAGCATTCCCAGCATGGACATTCCTGCCATAAGAACACTTGTTCGCAATACATTTACAAAGTATATAGCAAGCCATAGCTAAGGGAATCATTTGGGGGTAAAATGACGCTTGAAGACACAATAGAACTAAAGCCACACCACGTGCAAAGGCTCTTTCTTGACTGGGCAGGCCTTTCTGATGACAGGATAGCAGAAGTCCACAGGGCTTACACAGAAATAGGCGACAAGAATGTTTCCTATAGCGAAGAAGCCATTGCCAATACACTGAAAATATACAACAGGATAAAGAAGAACGAGCAGTTTAAGGTTGTGAATTCATTCGACAGCATCTGCAATGGGTGCAACAAGATAATGAATCCAACGCCCGGCTGCCTTATGGAACCAATGGAATATTATAATTTCATAAGTGAGGAATTCGAGCTTATTGGCAGGCCTGAGAAGACATATGTTCCAAAAAATATTCTTGAAGTTGCAATAAACAGAATAGAATGGATGATTTACTTAGATGGTGATTACTTTGCAATAGACTGGTGGTCTAAAAATTTCCGAATAGCAAGGCTGAGGGCATATAAATTAATGAAAAGAATAATTGAAGGAGAATCACAATGACGCTTGAAGACACAATAGTACCAATTGAGCTAAGGCCTCATCACATAGAAAGATTTTTTGTCAGTTGGGTACAATTGGGTAATGAATATATAAAAGCCGTACATAATTTATCAAATTATAGCGATGAGCATACACAGAATATTCTGAGAGTTTACACCTTAATAAAAAAAAATAACCCTCTTAGGATTGTGCCTATTTTCGACGATTTATGCGCAAAATGCGATTTTTGGAAGAGGCAAAACAAAGAATGCATCAATCCAGACCCGCAATCCCAATATATTGAGGATGACTTTGAATTAAAAACAGGTGATATTTGCACGCCCGTTGAAATGATTGTAAGAGGTATCGCTAATAATATGAGACGAAAAAAGCAGTATGAGTCTGTTCCTAATTTTAGGGTGGACGCAAAATTATGTGAAATAAACAAAAAATTGGCCGCTTATAGTAGGTTATACACGATGATAACTGGGAGGGCGCAATGACGCTTGAAGACACGCTCTTAGAGGATATACGTGCAGGAAAGCAGGTTGATGTAGAACGTGCTCTCTTAATAGCGTCAGGCTGCGACACTGAAGAAAAGATAGCCGAATACAAGGCAAAGCTGGATGAGCTGGACAGGAGATATCATGAATTCATAGATAAATACGAATTATCGCACTTGAATATAGAGCTTAAAGCAGAAGGATTGCACCTGCATCTATGGATGAAAGGCGGCCAAAGATTTGAAACAAAAAGATACCACCTTACAGACAACATAGATGGTCAGCTTGCATATGACGGAAGAAATCCGGTGGGCAACTGCACAGGGCTTACTTCATTGTATACAGTGCTTGGATTAAGGAATAATCTTCCGCTTGGAGTGTATATTTTTCCGGAACATGTTTCTTCAGCCCTTATACTGCCTGAAAAAACAATTAACATTGAAAGCACAGGCATCAATGGATTTGGCAGGGAGCCTGAAAAATCTGCAAGGCAGGCAGGGCTGAATTCTCTCTTAAGCGGCGTATTTGATAACAGAAGCGGCGCATTAATAGGGGCAAGAGAATACGAAAAAGCCAATGAAATGCTTGATATGGCTTTGATATTGGATGAGCAGAATGTAACAGCAACAAATTCAATGGGATGCATTTCAGGCGATTCACAGGAAGCAATGGAATGGTTTACAAAAGCAATAAATCTGAACAGCCGGTATGCCCTGCCTTATTTCAACAGGAGCCGCGCAAGAACAAGGCTGGGCGACCTGAAGGGAGCTGAAGAGGACATGGAGATTTACAGGAAGCTCTCAGGAGAGTCGCAATGACGCTTGAAGAAACACTATTTGAGGATATACGTGCAGGAAAGCAGGTTGATGTAGAAAGGGCTTTACTTATAGCATCAGGATGCGACACAGAAGAGGGGATAGCAGATTACCAAAAAAAGATTCAAACGCTTGACAATATGTTTAGGGATTACAGAGAAGCAGGGGCTGTGCCTTCAGATGCATTAAGTGTCGGGAAAGCGTTGCTTGGGTTTTTGTGGCGAAATCCGGAAAACATAGATAATGAAAATATGTTTCAACTTACTAGCTGCCTTGATGCGCAATTTTCAAAAGAAGCATCAGAAATAGGCAATTGCACAGGACTTAGTTCAGTTTATGGTGTTTTGGGAGTCAGGAATAATCTGAACATTGTAGTAATTGCAAATTCCCGCCATGTCATGCCAAGGCTGCTTGTGGACAACGACAAGATAGATATAGAAAGCAGAGCACCTAATGGATTTTATATCCCAACGAGCTATTTCGGTGGGATTTACAAAGGATTAAAACAAAAGCCCCTTATTTTTCTCGTAGCATGCGCATACCTTAATAGAGGGTATGAAAAAAGCAACGCCAAAAAGTTTCTAGAAGCAAAAGAAGATTATGACAGGACATTGGTGATAGCCCCTGACTTTGCAGAGGCATATAATAATCGCGGGTTTGCAAAAGAAAAGCTTGAAAAGTTTGAAGAAGCTATAGCTGATTACAGAATAGCGATACAGATAGATCCCAATTGCACATATGCCTACGAAAATCGCGGAATTGCAAAAAGAAGGCTTGGGGATATCAAAGGCGCAGAAGAAGATTTTGCAAAGTTCAGAGAAGCTCTAGGGGTGCTCTTTCAATGAAGCGAAAAATCACAAAAAATAAGCACCAATACAAGGTATCAATACCAATCGAGCTAATCAGGAGCCTGGGCTGGGACGAGAATACTGAGATTCATTTTCACGAAGTTGACACAAAGGCGGGAAAGGGGATTGCATTGCTGAAAGGCAAGCTGGAGGTTGGGATATGACACCGGATGATGACGAATTTGGTTTTATATTGGAGAGCATGATAACAATGCCACTGAAAGGAATAGTTTATCCTCCGTCCATATACTCATTATTTAACAAAAATTCCTATAAAAATTCTTATAAAGAGAATAATTCCATCGTGTCTATTCTTGATGGGCAGCCGGCAGACTATAATCCGGCTGTTAAATATGGCCATACAAATGAATCCCTGGATGCAGTAGTCAATGGGCTTGAAGTTCAGCCGTCAGATGACATTATAGGAGTCTGCGGCTCAGGCGACCAGGCTTTTGCAATGCTTGAGAATGCAAAGTCTGTTGTCGTTGTTGACAATAATGAATATCAGGTGGATTATGCAAAAGAAAGAGCAAGCATGCTCAAGGCAGGGGACATTGAAAGCTTCCTTAATCTGGGAGCAAAGAAATATGGCAATAAGATAACAGACGGAAATGATGTCAGATTGTATTTCTCACAGCCCGGAAGGCTTGAAAGAATAAGGGCAAATATTGGTAATCTTGAGATAAAGTATGCAAAAGATTTTCTTGATGAAATGAAAGAAGGAAGGTTTTCAAAAGCATATCTGTCCAATATCCTGGGCTATTATGGATTTATGGAAAATAAAGAAGAGCGGGAAGCATATATTGAAAAGATAATGGCAAGGCTAAGAGAGCCGGGGTTAGTGTATATAACAAACGGCGCGACGGCTTTTGTTAGCTGTCCTCCGGGAATTGAAAACGCAGATGAGCTTACTGCCATTGCAAGAGCAGAAGAAAAAGAAAAGGGCCTTCTCAAGTGGAGTCCGGCTGTCTTAAGGAGGGCGGCATGATACCAGTCGAATACCCCTACACAAATGAAACGCTCGAGGCAATCATGGCAGGGCTTGACATGCAGGAAGGCGATAGGGCTTTTGCAATATGCGGCTCAGGGGACCAGGCATTTGCTTTGCTTGAATACGCTGATTCTGTATCGGCTGTGGACTTTGATGAATCGCAGACAGAATATGCGCAAGAGAGAAAGAATTCACTTGCAAAAGGAAGAACAGACAGATTCCTGTGGCTTGGCAATGATTCAGAAGAATGCACAAGGCAGAACATGGACGGGAGCATAAGGTACTTTGAAACTCCCGGAAGGTTGGAGAAAATAGGACAAAGGCTGGACAGGCTGGAGATAAAGACAGTAAAGGATTTTCTTGATGAATTACAGAATAGTAGATTCACAAAAGTGTATCTTTCAAATGCTATAACTTTCAGACAAGAACGAAGCTACGAATCTATCTGCGAAATTGCAAAAAGAATAGCGGGAAGCATGGAAGAGGGGGGGCTTTTGTATATTTCAGACTATGACAAGCTGGAAATGGCAAGGAATTACACAGAAGCTTTTGTGCGCTTGAATAAAACAGACAGGTGGCCCAAGGATCTTGTGCTTGAATCCGAGCTTACATTAAAAGCAAGGGTGCTTGAGAAAAACCATATATGGCTGCCTGCTGTCTACAGGAGGAAAGCACAATGAGCTTTAGCTACTCACCAGAATCCCTAGACTACCTGCATACAAATGAGTCCCTTGAGGCAATTGTCAGGGGAATGGATGTAAAGCAGAAAGACAGGATTCTTGTAGTATGCGGCTCAGGAGACCAGGCATTTGCTTTGCTGGAAAAAGCAGGCTATGTTAAGGCAGTTGACAAAAATGAAACACAGGTTAAGTATGCGCAGAGAAGAAGAAAAATGCTGGAAGAGAGGTTTATAGAACTCTTTTTCCCGTACGGCAAAGGATACCATAACAGGGACTATTTCAGCAAGGAAAGAATAGCAAGGATTGTGAAAAAAACAGGCTATCTTAAGATTGCAAAAGCAGACATATTCATGGAGAATGCAGGGTTGGATAATTTCAACAAAGTTTATTTGTCAAATGCAGCCACATTCAGAGGCAACAATCTGAAAGCAGTGGATAGATTTTTATACAGGATTGCGCAAAAGCTTGCAAGCCCTGGAATTATCTACATGGCAAGTGATCCGACAATTAACTACAGGGAAAATATGATACCAAATGGAATATGCCTTGATACAGAGCTTACTGCGATAGCAAGACTGTATGAGCGCAAGGACAGGACATTTTGGACGCCTGCTGTATACAGGAGGAAAGCATGATTCCGCACTATCCTTACACAAACGAATCCCTTGATGCAGTTGTAAAAGGGCTTGACGTGCAATCATCAGATGACATAATAGGAGTGCTTGGCTCAGGAGACCAGGCTTTTGCAATGATTGAATACGCAAACTCAGTTCTTGCTGTTGATAATAATAAAGTGCAGGTTGCTTATGCCCAAGAGAGAAAAGCAATGCTCAGGGAAGGGAACATTGAAAGATTCCTGCATCCTGAATGCCTGCCGGAGATTACCGGAAAATATAAAGGGCATATGGACAGCATTGTTGATTACTTCTCACAGCCGGGAAGGCTTGAGAGAATAAGGCAAAAGCTGGACTTGCTTGAAATAAAGAAAACAGCCAATGTCCTTGACAAAATGAAAGAAGGAAGGTTCTCAAAAGCTTACCTGTCAAACATAATCGGGTTTAATGGCTTTATGATAAAGCCAAATGCGCAAAAGGCGTTTGTAAAGGAGCTTGCAAACAGGCTTAGAATGCCCGGGCTTATTTATTTTACAAGCACATCCTGGCTTCGCCTTGAAAAAATGCATGAAATAGAAAATGACAAAGCGCTGACAATTGCTGCAAGGCAGGAAGAGGATAAATTGTACTCAGGAGAATATGCATCAGGCTGGAGAGTCCTGGTTTACAGGAGGACAGCATGAGCCTATATCCGGCTGTTGCAAAAGAAAGGCCACCAGCATACTTTTATACAAACGAAACTCTTGAAGCAATAGTCAGGGGGCTGGATGTGAATGAAACAGATAATATTCTTGCAGTATGCGGCTCAGGGGACCAGGCTTTTGCGATGCTTGAATACGCAAATTCTGTTCTTGCCGTTGATAATAATAAAGATTCTGTTAAATATGCAAAATACAGGATGGAAGCACTTAAGGCGGGAGACATAAGCGAGTTTCTGAATCCGCGCAGGTTTTGCGATCTTAACTGCTTAATCCCGTTAAATAAAGAAAAAAGCAATATTTACTTTATGCAAGGAAAAAGAATGGAAAAAATAAGGGGAAAAGCAGGCAAGCTGAGAATAATCCATAAAAGCCTTTATGAATTGAATAATTTGGAAAGGTTTTCAAAGGGCTATTTTTCAAATGCATTGGGATATAATCATAGCAAGGCAGAAATTAGGCAGGCAGAAAGATTTCTTAAAGAGCTTGCACAAAATATTAAGATGCCCGGATTGGCGTATATTGTGACAAGGCATATTATTTATCCTTCTTACTCGCTAAAAAATGAATTTTTAAATGATACAGATGATAAAATAAGATGGCCTACTGGGCTTTGCATTGATAAAACTCTTACTGCAGAAGCAGCTGCACTTGAAAGCTCATGTTATCATTGGGTGCCTTTAGTGCTAAGGAGGGCAGCATGAGCCTTGACGCAATACTCATTAAAAAGTGGGGGGACTATAGGAGATATTATACAACTTTTCCATATCCCAATGAAAAGATTGACGCAATCAGCGCCGGAATGAATATAAACGAAACAGATGATGTGATAGCAGTATGCAGCTCGGGTGATGCGGCGTTTGCAATGCTTGAAAAAGCAAATTCAGTTGTTGCTGTTGACAACAATAGGCTGCAGGTTGAATATGCGCAGGAAAGGGCAAGCCTGCTTGCAGCAGGAAACATTGAAGCATTCCTGCATCTTGGAGATTGCACAAGCGGATACAGCTGGATAGGCAAGAAAAAAGTGGTTGCTTATTTCTCAACAGAAAGGCTTGAGAGAGTAAGGCAAAGGCTTGGCAGGCTGGAGATAAAGCACGTGAAAGATTTTATGGATGAAGTGAAAGAAGGCAGGTTTTCAAAGGCTTATCTTTCAAACATTATCAGCTATAGCAAAAGCAGGACAAATGTTTCAGAGCGGAAGGCATATGTGGAAAAGATTGCATCCATGCTAAAGAATCCGGGATTGGTTTACATCACAGACGGCGGCGCAATTAATGCATATGAATGCCCTGCGATAACAGCGGATGAAGCGCTTACTGAAAAAGCAAGGTTGCTGGAAACAAAATGGCACCCTGTGGTGGTAAGGAGGAGAACATGAAATCCGGAGAAGATAATTCATATCGCAAGAAGGCTGAAAAACAAATATTAAAGGCAATGCTGCCAAACAAGTTAAAATTTTCAGTGGCAAAAGAGATAGTATGCACCGGAGTAACAAGCGCGGGCACTGCTTATATTTATCTAA
>JBAZYQ010000033.1:0-11539 GCA_041659245.1 Candidatus Nanoarchaeia archaeon | reverse complement strand
ACACGCCGGGGCTTGATGGCGTGAAAGGCATTGAAAAGATTAAATTGCCTACAATGATTGCAAGATGCCGTGAATTCATTGGCTCTGCAAATTGGATGCCGACTGTATATAGGAGGAAGGCATGAGATTGGAATATTTTTACACGAATGAATCCCTTGATGCAGTAGTCAGGGGAATGGATGTGAAATCCTCAGATGATATCATCGCAGTCTGCAGCGCAGGCTGCCAGCCATTTGCACTGATTGAAAAAGCTAATTCAGTTGTTGCCGTAGATTATAATGAAGCGCAGATAGAATATGCAATGAAAAGAGCAGAAGCGCTTAAGGCAGGAAACTATGGCAGCTTTTTTCCTGAAGTTGAAGAAGGGAGGATTACTCTTGAGAGGGACAGGGATACGGCAATGAAATATTTTTCAAGGAGCACATTATTTGGAAGAATATTCAAAAGCAAAACAAGACTTGAAAGGATAAGAAACAAATTGGACAGGATTGAATTCAAGGCAGCAATCATGCAGGATTTTGTTAAAAACATGGAAAGCGGGAAATACTCAAAAGCATACCTGTCAAATGCATTAACTTTCAGCAAATTGTTTAAAAATAACCAGCAGGGCTTTATTCAAAGGCTTGCAGCAAAGCTGAGAAACCCGGGATTGATATATCTTACAGACGGATATGATATTTATCTTAAATATGCCTGCAACATTGAAGAAGATAAAAAGCTCACAAAAATATCATTAGACTTGGAAAGAGCAAACGTGGAATCAGGCCGCTACTGGCGCCCCAGTATATGGAGGAAATCAAGATGACTCTTGAAGATGATACCCTAAGACTAAGGCCTCACCACCTAAGAAATTATCTGCTGGGATGGATTGGGCAAAGTGAAAGCAGCATTGAATGGGCTATAAAGCATGGTGGCTATAATGAAGATGTAATAGCCGCTTCCATTGAAATCTACAGAAAAATAAAAATGAACCCTCTGTTCATTATTGTGCCGCGCTATGACACCATCTGCGATAAATGCACCAAGGACTATAAATATCATGAGGCGCCTGACCCTAAGTTTAGCAGGTGCGGAGCCGATACTGAACAATATATTGCATACTTAAGAGATGAGTTTGGCATTCAAATGCACCCTTGGCCTTTGCAGACATTTACCCCCATGGGGCTTCTTGAAAAGGGCATAGAGAGGCTTGAAGCAATCCCCCCTTCTGATATTAATGACTGGTGGGCTGGAACGCCAAATGAATCTAGGGAAATAAGGCTGAAAAAATACAAAGAACTTTATAATATAATCAAAAGAGGTCTAATATGAACGGAATTCAATTAAGCAGATATTTGAATATCTTTCCGTATACAAACGAATCTTTAGAAGCAATAATGAAAGGGCTTGATGTGAATGAAGCAGATGATATTATCGCAATCTGCGGCTCAGGTGACCAGGCTTTTGCAATGCTTGAAAAAGCAAATTCAGTTGTTGCTGTTGATAATGATGAAGCACAAGTGGAATATACACAGGAAAGGGCGGAAGCATTGAAATGCGGAGATATTAGCAAATTTTTGAATTTGTGGAAAGAATTGTTTGGACACCATTTGGGTTTGGGACACAATTATTATGGTGAAGAATATCCAAATTATATTTATCTTGCGCAGCCGGAAAGATTAGAAAAAATCAGGGCAAAGCTGGACAGGCTGGAGATAGTGTATGTATTTGATTTTATGGATGAAGTAAAAGAAGGAAAGTTTTCAAAAGCCTATCTCTCAAACATAATAGGATACAAAGGATTCATGAGGGCTTACTCAAAAGAGCAGGCAGAATATCTCAAAAGCCTTGCAGGCATGCTGGTTGAGCCGGGAATAGTCTACATCTCTGACGAAGAAAAGCTGGATAAGGCAGAAATCGGCAGGCTGCATATCCTGCAAAAAGACGATGCGCTTTCAAAAATCGCAAAAGAAAAAGAGACCAGCTGTTATATGCGTCCCGCAGTCTACAGGAGAAAAGCATGACTTTAGGCTACACATGCACAAATGAAAGCCTTGATGCTATAATCTACGGAATGCAGCTAAGCAGGGGAGACAGTATTCTTGCAGTACTTGGCTCAGGGGACCAGGCTTTTGCAATGATTGAATACGCAAATTCAGTTCTTGCTGTTGACAACAATCCTGCGCAGGTAAAATTCGCGCTTGAAAGAAAAGCCCTGCTTGAGGCAGGCAATTTCTATGGCTTTCTTGAGCATCTTGCTGGAACAGGAACAAAGGACTATTTAATGGAAATACATAAGCTGGATAGGGATGCCTACTTTACCCCTGAAAGAATGGAAAGCATAAGAAGAAACCTTGATAAACTTGAAATTTGGGAAGGCGATATATTCCGGCAGGAAGGGAAATTCTCAAGAATATATCTCTCAAATGTATTAAGATACACAAAAAAAGGAAAAGCAAAGAGAGGTATACGAAAGCTGGCAGGCACATTGGAAAAAAAAGGTGTGCTTTACATTGCTGATCAATTCGACATCCACCGGGAAGGTAACACAAAGGGGTTCGAAAGCTTTGAAGAGGATGAGGCATTGTCCGCAGAAGCGTATAAGCTTCACTGGCACGCAATGTGGCGTCCCGCAGTCTACAGGAGAGCACAATGACTCTTGAAGACGAACTAATCCTGGATTTAAGCAAAGGAAGGAACGTGAACATAGAAAGGGCTCTCTTAATCACTTCTGAATTGGACGAGGAATCAATAAAGCAATACCATGAAAAACTAAATCTATTGGAAAGAGGCTTTGAGGAATACCAGCAGAATCACAAGTCAATATTCTTTGACATCACAAAGCCAAAAGTCATTGCAAGGGATATTCATAATTATCTTTGGGAGAATAATAAAAACAGGTTCTTCCAAGAAGGAAACTATCTTCTTTCAAAAGTGATTGACGCGCAGATTGAAGAAAGCAGCCCGGTCGGAAACTGCGTTGGATTAACCTCTCTTTATACAATGCTTTGCAATAGAAGAGGATTGGATGTTGCAATAATGTTTATGAGAAAGCACATAATGCCAAGGGTTTTATTTGATGACATAAGCATAGACGTTGAATCACAATATAGAAACGGCTTTGGGATAAAAGCTGACAAAGACGCAAAGCAGTACAGCCAATTGGCGCTTGTGCACAGCGCTTTCAGCGGCAAGTTTTGGGATGCCGTGGATAACAAGGATTTAATCAAACAAAAGAAATACAGCTCTGCAATGATGGCTTCCTTGCCAGAGGATTACAGCAGTTATGCAGCCAAGGGGCTTGTGTATATGGAAGACCAGAAATACACAGAAGCAATTGCCTGCTTTTGCAAAGCAATAAAGCTTGAGCCGAACGAGCCTTCAACCTATTTGGTGAGGGGCACCTGCTGGATAAAGAAAGGCGACTTAAAAGCAGCCTCAAGGGATTATGACAAGGCAAAAGAAATTGCTAAAAAGTAAGCTAAATTAAAATTCCAGCCGCCTTTCTCCTGCGTCAGGGGCTTTCTTTACGGTTTGCTTTACTTTTACTCTGGACTCGTAAAAACAGCAAAACCTTTATAAACTACCAATAGATATCGCCCTATAGGGTAATACCTATATATAGGGTATCGGAATTGGCATTCCGGAACCCCAAACAGAGTTTAGGGGGCAAAAAATGAACAACAAACTAGTCTTAGGCTTGGTTTTGGCGCTTTTAGTGCTCGTAATGGGCGCAGCTGCGCAGACACTGACAATCAGCAGCGTGACAGCAGCAGCCGGAGATCCCGGAGCAAGCGTTGATGTTACAGTCACTGTAAGAAATTCAGGCGCAACAAACATAAGTTCTGTTCTATTAACAAGCACTGCATTAAGCCTTGGCTCCAATTCAATCACAGCCCCAACGATTGAATCAATTGCAAATCTGGCAGCAGGCACAGAGCAGACAAAGACATTCAGCGTAGCATTGCCCTCACTGCCGACTGGATTCTACAACGCAACAATCACTGCAACAGACGCAGCAATAACAAATGAGACAGGCTCAAAATCTTACGGCGTTACAATCAATTCAAAAGCAAATTTTGAGATAACAACAAGCAAGGTAAGCATGTCTGCGCAAAGCGATGATGTGACAAGCGCTGTATTCACAGTAAGAAATACAGGCAGCACCACATTAAGCTCATTTGCATTTAATTACAACGGAACATTCACTGACAATGACGATGACAGGGTTTTCCTTACATTCTCCTCACTGGCCTCTTTGGCTCCCGGAGCATCAGCAGACGTGACAGTGACTGCAGACATTGAAAGAAATGTTGACTTGGACACTTACGCAGGCACAATAAAGGCTGTTTCAGGAGCTGTTGAGAAGACTGTTCCTGTTGAAGTTGAAGTAGAGCCAAAAACCTGCGAAAGCGGAAGACAGGGCGACCTGACAATTGAGATAGAAGACCCAAACTCCGGAGACACTTACACTCCGGGAGAAACAATTGAAATGCAGGTTAGGGTTGACAATGATTACAGCAGAAAGATAAATGTTGAGGTTGAAGCAGTTCTATACGACGCAACAGACGGAAAAGAAATTGAAAGCGTTGTTTCAAACGCCCAGGACATTAATGACGGCGATGATGAAACATTTGACTTTAATCTTGACATACCAACAGAAGACCTTGACGAGGACAATGACTATTACCTATATGTGAAAGCATACAAGACAACTGATGAGGAAGAGCAGTGCGACTATGACAAGATAGAGATTGACATAGAAAGGGAAGATGAATTGGTTGTCATTGACGAATTTTCATTGACACAGACTGAGTTCACATGCACTGACACAGTCACTGCAACAATAACAGTTGAAAACACAGGACTTGAAGACCAGGATGAAGTCTCAATTGCATTTGGAAGCAAGTCCATGGGCATTGAAATGGAATCAAAGAAATTCAGGGTAAATGCATATGATGAAAGCGGAAACAGGCACACTGAAAGCTTTGTGTTCAATGTAGGAACAGCAGAAGAGGGCGATTACAGGCTCATGGCAGTTGTTTACTACGGCGACAATGAGGAAGATACTAAAGAAATAATTGTCCACGTAGGAGCCTGCAATGAGGCGGCAAAGAAGCTCATGACAGAGGCAAGCCTCGTGCTTTCAATGGAAGATGAAAGCCTTGTGCTGCCTTACAATGCAAAGAAGTTTGTCCTTCCCTTGGTTGTTGAAAACAGGGGTGGAAAAGCAGCTTCATTTACAATTGACGCAACAGAGATATCAGGCTGGGCAGAAGTCACTGCAATAGAAGCGCCTGCATCATTGGGCTCGCTAGAGCAGTACCATGTTTACGTATACATGCAGCTGAAAGACAGCGTTGCATCAGGAGTGCACAACTTCAGAATCAATTTAAGAAGCGGCGATGCCTTGCTTTATTCAAAGCTTGCAAGCGTCACAATAGCAGAAGCTCCTGTTGCTGAAACAGCGGCTGAAACAGGTACAGTTGATGTCGGAAGCATGAGCAAGTGGCTCTTTTCAGACAAGCAAAGGCTTTTCTGGATTGCGGGCGACTTGGTGCTCGTAATATTGGCGCTTGTCTTCCTTAAGCTCTTGCTTAGGAGATAAGTATTTTTTTAATTTAAGATAAGAAAGAGAGATATAGTAACAGATTATTGAATAAAAAGAGAAAAAAATGAGTGAATTGAAAACAGGCGTACGGACTGAGAAGATTATTGATTATTTGCTGGAAGAAAAAAACAGCAGTTCTCTTGAAGCAATACTGCGAAAAGAGACAGAAGAATGGAAAGGCGCATCCAAGTGGAAAAATGCAGGCAAAAGAGTAAGGAAAAAAGACACTGAAGCGGTTTTCAGGGAAGCAAAGGCAAGAGTGGACGAATTTATTGGGATTGAGCCTTCAAAATATAATCCAAAGCTTGACTCGGGGAATTTCCTGAGAGCAACATATAAAGCGATGATGTTTGACAGCGGCATAATGATGATGGGCGCAAGCGGCCTGATACAGGGAGGCATAATGGGCACTGCATTCGGCACTATTGGATTAGTGGCAGGCGGCGCATATCTTATGATGGCTGTCGGAGCTGCGCTTTTCGGAGATGCTTTTTTTGCACAAGGCGCATATGAGCCAAAAGATGATAAGATTGTATTCCTGCGCTCAAGAAAAAATCTCCTGATGTACACGCTTCTTCATGAATACACGCACGCAGTTACAACCCCTGTTTTCAAGGGCGAAGATAAAGGAGAGAATGATTACTGGTGCTTTAACGAGGGATTTGCAGTTGGCAATGCAGTGGAATTAATGACTGCAAGCGAAGCAGAAAGGATAAATGCGCTCAGCTTTTCAATACCAAGGCTTGAGATTGCGGTTAAGGCAGTTAAAAAGCCTGAAACGTATTTTGAAAAATTATATGAGCAATTGGGAAAAGGATTCCTGCCTGCGAAGTACCAGCCTGAGCTTTACGGGCTTGGCTATGCATTGTTCCGCCTTGCACAGGAGAGGCATGGCATTGGAGTCTATAAGGAAGTTTATGACGGCAGGACTGAATTGCTTTTCAAGTAAGTCTTAAATTATTTTTGGATAAGGTTAAAATGGCTGGGGAAAACAAACTGAAAGAGTATCTTGCCCTGCATTGCAGCCAGCTTGAGTATCTTCTGGAGAAGGATAATTCTGAATATGAAGATGCGCCCAAGGAAAGCCCCAGTAAAAAAGTGGATTCAATTGAAGAGGCGCAGGATATTTTTAAGAAAGCAAAAATCTCAATAGATGAGTTGCTCAAGCTTGAGCCTTATGCATATAATCCCTCTGTTGAATTCAAAAAATACGGCAGAGACAGGATTATAACAAGCTCCTATGTTTCAAACAGCCTTTTGCTTGTTGGAGGGGTTGTATTGGCTGCAAGCATGCCGGGGTGCATAATGATTGGAGGATTCATGTCAGGAGTGGGTTTTTTGCGCCTTGCAAACCTGATGCATATAAGCTCAAAAGGAACAAATCCCGAGTTTTCAAAAGAGCAAAATAAGATTTATATTTCAAGGAAAAGAAAGGATATTTTATTGCAGGACATGACACAGGCTTATGCTCTTGCAATAGCCGAGAATAATTTCAATGAAACAAGCATGAAATATGGGTTTGCGGCAGGAGCTTCCAGCCGTGTGCTGAAGCATGGCGAATGCAGAAGGGATGAATTAAAACAGTCTGCAGTATTGCTTGAATATGCAATAAAATCAATTAGAAGAGACAGCAATGAGAACAGGCATATTAAATCTTTAAAAGACAAATTAAACAAGGCTGGATTAATTCATACTGCGCAAAAAGAGGCAATTGCATTTGGCTATTCTGCTTTCAGGCTTGCCGAGGAAAAATCAGGCAGGACAATTTACAAGGCAGTTCTTGAAGGAAACACTGCAATATTGTTTCAATAGTCAGAATATGCCTGCAGTTGAAGGTAGACTCTTGCTTCTTCTTTTGTTGCAGGAACCATGCTCATAATTTCGGCAAGTTCTTTTATGTTGGGATGCGCTGTATAAACATCATATGCAATAAGAAACAGTTCGGTGTAAGGGGATTGCAGCATTATAACGGCATTATTCATTTTAAAGCCTGCTTCTTTTGATTTTGCAAGAATTTCCTGCTTGAGCCTTTCTTTTTCAGCATCAGAAATATCCCGGGAATAAAGCTCTGAAAGTTCAATATAGCTGTTGTTAACCAGATTGCTGTAAACTCTCCATTTTTCAAACAAAGCAGCCTCTGCCTTGTATAATTCAGAATCAGCTCCGTAATGCGCCTGCAAATAATCCATTGCAGAAGCAAAACCCATTACTGTTGCAACAGGCTCATCAACAGAGGACTCTGGCCCAAAAAGCTGTTCTGAATTCAGCAACGAATAGTAATGCCAATCTTCATGAAGCACTGCAAATATTTTCTCTTCAGGCGGATAGCCCATAAAATCCGGATTTATGCTGCCGCCTGGGCTAAAATCCATGCAGGCTCTTCTTCCAGTGTCAAACCCGCTGTTTTCATAAAATTCCTTTTCATCAAGCAGGTTATCACTCAGAGACCTAAATATTGTAGGCTCTTCAATTAGTGTTCTATAACTGTTATCAACTAAAAATAATACTCTGCAATCAACAGAAACCTGAAACTTGGGAGCAACGCCAAGCATAAAAAGCGTATTTACCTGTGCCGGATTTCCATCGCGATAGTCCCTATAATTTATTGAATCATCAAATCCCAGTGTTTCTTTCCCATAACTCTTTACATCGCCTATAAGCTCAAATACCTCTTGCACTTCAGGAGAATAATCCTCGCTGCATGCATAAAATGCAGTTCCTTGTATTTCTTTTTTTATTATATTGCTGCATTTCAGCCGTGTTTGATAAGCAACGGGCTGAACAATTGGAACAATTGGCACATTCTTATTTTTCGTATCTTTTCCACTGCAAGCTCCAAACAGAAAAGAAGCTGCAACAATAGCAGCAAGCCCTGTTTTCATTGCAATATACTCCAGACAGCCCTTTTTAAAAATTCAATCCCTTCTTCCTCATCATCAGGGCACTGCATAAGAATCTTTCCAAGCTCTCCTGCATCTGGATGCGTTACATAAACATCATAAGCCAATGGGAATAATCTTGTGTAAGGCAAAAAGCCGATTACTTTTGCGTTATTAATAGGATAAAAATACCATCCTTCCGCCCTTTCGAGTATTTCTTCCTTCAAAGGCTCTTCCTGCTCCCACGGCAGGTTCTGTGAATAAAGATTGCTTAACAAGCTGTATGAAGTGTTCATTATTTCAGAAACATCAACCCATGTCTGGAGATTGTCAAGAGCAATCACGTAAGAGGAAGAACCAGCGCCGTAATTTTCCTGTATGAACCCTATTGCTCCTGCATTGCCCATGATTGTTGCGAGAGACTCTTCTAAGTCAGTGTCCAGGTCATTTCCCCAATTCTGGTTCATGTTATAATGCCAGTCCTCGTGGTTTACAACAGCAATCTGCTTTTCAAGAGCCATTGCAATGAAGTCAGGCGTTATTGTCGCGCCGGGGCTGTAATTGGTTAAAGCTCTCCTGTAAGTGTCATACCCGTTTGCATTGTAGTATTCTTCCTCGTCAAGCAAGTCATCATTTCTCGACCAGAGCATTATCGGCTCTTCAACTTTATTCCTGTATTCCTGAGAAGAGATAAGAAAAGTCTCATCAGCAGATTCAAGGGCAATAACATCCCTTGGCGAAATATAAATCCTGTAGCTTGTCGCAGGCGCCTGCCTCTCGGTGTTAACATACTGCCTGTAATTCACTGTCTCTCCAAAGCCAAAGGTGTTTCTCCCGTATTCCTTAACCATTCCAACAAGGTCAAATGTTTCAAGAACAGCCTCGGTTGTGTCCTGGGCGCAAGAATAAAATATTGTCCCGTGCCTCTCTGTTTCAATCAGGCCATCATCGCATTCAATTGAAGGAACTATTGGCGTTCCCAATGACGCGCAGCCCATTAAAAGAGAAGAACCGAGGGCAAGAACGGCTTTTTTCACCATACAGGGCATTATTTTCCCCAAGTATTTATAGTTATTGGCAATCATCATACTATCCAAAAGGTTTATATATGACTTTGTCTTACTTTTTTAGAAATGAAGGAAAGAGTCACGCTTACAATTGAATCAGGCATTCTAAAGCAGGTTGACAAGCGCGTTAACGGCACAACTGTAAAGAACAGAAGCCATGCTGTTGAATTGATATTAAGGGAATCAATGGGCACAAACACAATAAGAAAAGGATTGATTCTTGCTGGCGGAAAAGGGACAAGATTAAAGCCTATTACTGACGAGATTCCAAAGCCATTATTGCCTGTGCATGGAAAGCCAATATTGCAGTACGGCATTGAATTGTTCAAGAAATTCGGAATAAATGAGATCATACTTTCAATAGGATACAAGGGCGGGCAAATCAAGGAATATTTCGGAGACGGCTCGAGGTTTGGCGTTACAATACATTATGTTGAAGAGGACGAGCCTCTGGGAACAGCAGGCCCGTTGAATCTTGCAAGAAAGCACCTTACAGAGCCTTTTGTAATGTGCAATGCAGATGAATTAAAGGATATTGACCTCACTGACATGTATCTTTTTCACAAGGACAAGAAAGCAATGGCAACAATTGCACTGACAACTGTCCCTGACCCTTCAAACTACGGCGTTGCTAAAATGCAGGGCGACAGGATTGTTGAGTTCATTGAAAAGCCTGTTTCACCGCCTTCTAATTTGATTAATGCAGGACTTTACATATTGGATCCGGAAGTTTTGAAATACATTCCAAAGAAAGGCTTTGCAATGGTTGAGAAGGACGTCTTTCCGAAGATAGCAGCTGAAGGAAAACTGTTTGGATACCATTTCAGCGGCCAGTGGATGGACACCGGAACTCTTGACAGGTATGACAGGGCTATAAGAGAGTGGAAAGGATTTAGCAAGTAGATATCACAATGAAAAAGATAATTCTAATCGGCGGCTCCCCGACAGCAGGCAAAAGTTATACAGCCAGAAAGCTTGCAGAGCAGCTTAAATTGCCATGGATATCCACAGACACAATCAGGGACCAAATGAGAAGCATAGTAAGGAAAGAGGATTATCCTGAATTATTCCATCATGCCAAAGCCACTACTGAAATGGCAGTGGAATTTTTAACCGGTAACACTGCTGAAGATATTGTAAAGCACCAGAATAAAGAAAGCATAGATGTATGGAAGGGCGTAAAAGCCATTATTGAAACAGATTATGTTTGGGAATCATTTATCATAGAAGGAGTGGCTATTTTGCCTTGTTTTGCTGCTGAGTTATCCAAAAAAAATAAGCATATAAAATCTATTTTTCTCATAGATGAAGACATAGCCAGTGTCAGGAAAAAAATATTTACAAGAGGATTATGGGATGATGCAAACAAATACCCTGACAAAATAAAGGAAAAAGAGGTTGAATGGGTTATTGCATTTAATAATTACATTAAAGATGAAGCAAAGCGATATAAACTGCCTGTTGTGAGCGTAGGCAACCATAAGGATTATTTCAGGGAAGTTAAAAAGCTAATTTAAAGCAGAAAAGCCAGCCTCCGGCATTAATTCAATATTTATTTCTTCCTGTGCCTCATATGTATAAAATGGCTTAAGTAAATTGCTTCCACAATGCACGCTGCAAACAACACCGCAAGCAAAGAAACCCATGGGGCTTTCATTGCATACCAAGGCTGTTTCTCTACAGGTTTTTCTTCAGGCACTGCAACAGCAGATGCTGTAATCTCTTCAGTTTTAGGTATTTCAATCACAGGCTCTTTTTCAATTACAGCTTTCTTTGAAATTGCAAACACTGAGAACCCGCCAACAGAAGCAGCATAGTAATGCGAATTGTTCTGCAGCATAAGGTATCTTGTCGGCATTTCAACCCATTTGCCTTCATTGAATCTCAATAAAACAACATCATCTTTCAAAATTCCGTTTTCCAAAAGCCAACTTCTGTCAACATTGAATGCTATCTCGGCGCTTACAACATCCTTGCTTTGTATTCCGGTTGTAATCTCAAGA
>JBAZYQ010000032.1:0-11566 GCA_041659245.1 Candidatus Nanoarchaeia archaeon | reverse complement strand
TATGCTCCATGGCACAATGTGATTCACTTCAATGTAAAGCGTATATGCGATGTGCGGGATATACATCTGCAATGCTTTTTCCTCATTGTATACTTTTGTCATTCCGCTGATATTCACATCTGTTCCCTCTGGCGGCGCTGTGAACGGGAAAGGCTGCCCTGCTTCAAGAAGCGCGATGTAATGCGCCAATTGCTGCATTTTATCCTGCGAGTAGATTATGCTCTGCCCTGCTGGATAATTAGAAGGGCTTGCCCATATCATGGCTGTGAATATGTTCCTGTTTGCTGACTGAAATCTCTGGTATTTTGCAATGTCAACAGAAGCGAATAATGGATTTGCCCTGTCTGCAGGAGAAAGTTCTATTGGATAAGCAGTTGTTGCTCCGGGAGGAATATTTATTCTTCCATATACATACCTGCTAAAATGCCATTTGAGTATTGATGCCCTTGCCTTGCCTGAGAGCTCAAGGGGCTTTTGCACTATTGGATCCTTGAGCTCATCTTCTTTTTCAAATTGTTTTTGCTGGCTTAATTCATCAATCCTGTTTGTTGATGAAGCAGGAGATTGCGGAATTGCCTGCTGAATTATTGGCTGATTGTAAGAGTTTCTTTCAGGAAGAACCAGCTTGAATCCTGTTGGTGTTTTAACCAGGAATTTTTGAGGCAGTATTATGTTTGCCGCTGCTGCAGTTGATAATATTAAAACTGATATTAAAATAAGGGCTAATATCTGTGTTTTCATAGTTATTTGTAGGATTTGCTTGTTTATAATTGTTTTTGCTTGAAGTGTGCATTTCTGCTTGCAGGAGAGGGTATTTTATTTAAAGAAAGCCTTAAATATGCAATGCTTAACATTTAGAACTATGGCTTCAAAATTATCAGCAATCACGGACTTGGGAATAAAAGCGCCTTTTGCTAAAGATGACAAGGTGCTTTATCTTGGAGCTTCGCATGGAGTAACTGCATTATTGATTTCTGAGATGGTTGGAGAAAACGGCTTTCTTTTCTGCGTTGAGATTTCAAAGGATTCAATGAAAGAGCTTCTTCCTTTATGCGAAGAGCATTCAAACATGGCGCCGTTGCTTTATGACGCAGGCATGCCTGAATTATACCAGGATAAGATTTGTTCAGTGGATGTGATTTACCAGGACATTGCGCAGAGAAACCAGTCTGAGATTCTAAAGCAGAATGCTGACTTGTTCCTGAAGAAAGGCGGCTATGTTGTTTTTATTGTCAAGACGCAGTCAATAGACGCTGTAAAAGAGCCATCCAAGGTGCTTTCAAAGCTGAAAAAGAATCTTTTATGGCTTGAGATTGAGCATGTGTTGGATTTGGACAAGACGCACGCGAAGCATTATGTTATTATTGGAAGAAAGAAATAATCTATGAGCAGAAAGGAAATAATTATATTAGAAGAAAGCCGCCTGAATTCTTATTATGCAAGATATTTCATTATGTCTTTAGGTGTTGCCTTGACAAGAACTGATTTTGCCTCTAAATTATCTGATTTGTCTTTTGGAATGTATGTATACCTGTTGTTATAGGCAATTATCTCAGGCTTTCCGTTTGTGTTGAATGTGAGGAGATTTATGAATCCTTCAGGCAGATTTCTGTCCAATGGGCTTACTGAATAGCTGCTTGTGCCGCCAAAGGGGTGGAAGTGGTGCAGCCCGTCAAAATTCATATCCATTGCTTTTGTTACTTTGGGCGCTATTCGTGTAAGCCTTTTTTTGCTTATGAGGCCCATTGCTTCTGCCTTTTCAGGCTGTAGAATCTTATGAATGACTGCTTTGTTTCCTTCTTCATGGGCATTCAAAAAAGTGCCCCATTCTCTCCATTTTTTCTCAGCTGTTTTTTCAAGAAGCATTTCAAGCCCTTCTTTGTGGCTTATTACTATTTCTTCGCTGTCTGCAAAATAATATTCATTTGGATGGCTGTCAAGCTCTTTCTTTTTTTCATTCAGCCTTAGCCTGCTTTTTATACCATAATATCCCAGGCGCCCTGCATAAGCAAACAATATGACTTGCATTGCTGCAGCAGGCGGATTAATTGCACCAACTGCCATTGTTTGAATCATGCGGTATCCCATGAAAGCAGCCATTGTTGCATAAGTCAAATCCCCGTTTCCGCTGAAGATTCTATTTGTTTGATACCAAAATTGTCTTGCGTTCATGGAATCTGTGCAGAAATAGCCTGTTTATAAGCCTTGCTCAGTATCACTTCTTCTCAACCGGCTTCATTGTCGGGAAAAGAATAACATCTCTAATTGACTCCGCGCCTGTAAGAATCATTACCATCCTGTCAATGCCTAATCCCAAGCCACCCATCGGGGGCATGCCGTGCTCCATTGCAGTAATGAAATCATCATCCATCTGATGTGCTTCCTCATCACCGCCCCTTCCAAGTTCTGCCTGCTCTTCCAAAAGAGCCTTTTGTTTTATCGGGTCGTTTAATTCAGAATATGCATTTCCTATTTCCCAGCCCAGGACATATGGCTCAAATCTTTCAATGTGCTCCTTGTCTCCTCTTTTTTGCTTGCACAAAGGTGTTGATTCTTTTGGATGGTCTGTAATAAATGTCGGCTGTATGAGCTTTTCAGTCACAAGGGCATCAAATATTGATTCAATCGCGTGCCCCCTGCTGTATTCACCCTCAAGCTTGATTTTGTAATCCTTTATTACCTTCTTTAGTTCCTCTTCCTTCATGCTCTTTACATCAATCTTTGTGTATTTCTTTATTGCATCAACCATTGTTATTCTCTGCCACGGGCGCTTGAAGCTGATTTTTGTTCCGCAGTATTCAATTTCAGTTGTCCCAAGAACTGACTTGCAGACAAACTCGTAAAGCTCCTCTGTCATTTTCATCATGTCATTGTAATCCTTGTAAGCCCAGTAGCATTCCATCATTGTAAATTCAGGATTGTGAGTCCTGTCAACGCCCTCATTCCTGAAATTCTTGCATATTGTGTATACTGCATCAAATCCGCCTGCTATGCATCTCTTCAAATATAATTCAGGGGATATTGAAAGGAACATGTCCATATTCCATGCATTGATTCTTGTCTTGAACGGCTTTGCCTTTGCTCCGCCGTAGATTGGCTGCAATATTGGGATTTCAACCTCAACAAAGCTCTTCTGGTCAAGGAATTCCCTCACAGCAGAAATGATTTTGCTTCGCATTTCAAATGTTTTCTTTACGCTTGGATCTGTAATCAAGTCAAGGTATCTTTTCCTGTATTTTATCTCAGGGTCTGCAATGCCGTGGAACTTCTCAGGCAGCTGCCTTATTGCCTTTGAAAGCATTTCAAATTCTTCAACTTCAACTGACAATTCCCCTCTCTTTGTCCTGAAGACTTTTCCTTTTGCTCCTATGAAATCTCCCATGTCAAAGAATTTCAATGAATCAAACTTGGATTTTAGCGAGTCTTTTGAGAAATAAAGCTGGATTTTTCCTGTTGTGTCCTGTATGTGCATGAAGACTATTGCGCCCATGCTTCTGATTGCCATTATCCTGCCTGCTGCCTTTGCTTCCTTGCCTGAATGCTCTTCCGGCTTTAGCTCTTTGTATTTTTCCTGCAAGGCTGCCGCATCATTCTTGTTTTCAAAGCTGTAGGGATAAGGCTCAATGCCTTGCTTTCGCATCTCATCAATCTTTGAAATGCGCTCGTTCATCAGTTGTTGCTCTGAGTCCATTGTAGAGATAAGAAACAAAGAGAATTATATAAAGATATTGGTGGGGTGGGGAAAGTAGGTGGTAGCTGGTAAGTAGCGGTTACGTGCTGGGAAAGCCAGCCTAGCGGCATTAATTTATGGCTTTCTTGCAATATGCATTTATTCTGCTATAAAATCCTCAGGAATATATCCCGGATGTGTCAAAACAAGAATCTCAAACGGGTTTTCAGTTGCTTTTCTCAGGTAATGCCATTCATTCTTGGGAATTTCTATTGAGCTTCCTTTTGGAAGGCAGATTGTGTCATTGCCTATCTGCAATTCCCCGTTTCCTTTTTCTGTCCTGTATTTTTCCTGCATTATTTTGTGCATGTGCTTTTTTGCAGAGCCTATTACTCTCACGTATGCAAGGCTCATGTTTTCATCCTTGTAAAGCTCCCAAAGCATTCCGCACGGGTCGTTTATGAAACCAGAAGGATTAATTCCTTTAACTAAGTCATCAAGATAGATTATCTTGTCATCGCCTTCCCTTAAAACCAAGTAAGACATGTCTGTAATGCATTTCAATCCGTGGACATGGGCTTTTGGAAAGCAGATTGCAGACGCCCCCTTGCCTGCGGTTATTATTTCCTTTTCAAAATCAATTGTTGCCTCAAAGCTGCCTGAGCTGAAAAAAGCCCACTCATTGACATTCGGGTGAAAATGCTCCCCGACAATCTCTCCTGCCGGAAAGTCGTGCTTAACGAGAATATAGTCCTTGTCCTCTTTCATTACTTTTTTCAAAGCTGTATTTAGGTTGGGGTATTTGAGTTGAATCATTATTTTGTATATAATCCTGTGGAAATATATAAACTTTCTTGGGAAATAGGCATTAAAAAAGCCAAAGAAAGCTATTCTCACTGCGTTCGAAACCTCACTTCGTTGCACTCGTAAGGTATATAAGCACAAAACGGCTATATTTTCTCTATAGATTGTATTATAAAAAAGAGGTTAAAATAGATGGCAGAGGCTAACCAGCAAAAAGCACAGCAGAATGTAGCGCAGCCTGTTATAAAACCATTTCCTCCTCAGGCAGGACAAAAGCCGCTTTCTCCTCAGCCTGTTTCTCAGCAAGCTCCAAAGCCTGTTCAACAGCCTGTGCCTCAACAAATAAAACCAATAGCACCGCCAATACAACCGCTTGTCCAGGCACCGCCTGTCCAGAAAATAGCTCCTGTTCAAACAATGCCTGTTCATCCAATAGCTCCTGTAATTCAGCAGCAAGCTCCTGCTCCAAAAAAAGAAGAATCATTTTTTGCAAAATTATTAGGCACTTCAAAGCAGGAAGAATTAAAAAAAGTGGAATTGCAATCAGCATACAAGCCTATTTTCAAGATAGCATTTCCCGAAGACATTCCTGTATTGCCGGACCCGAAAGACATCACGACAATCAATGTAAGGTACAGGGTTATTGAGCCTTTTGTTGATATTCATATTTACTGGGATGCTCCAAACAATGAATTGGCGTATGAGGTTGAAGAGCCAAAGCTGACTGAGGAGGAAACAAAGAACCTAAGATTATTGGAAGAGGGGCTTACAGAATTAATCAATATAAGCTATATTAATATTGAAGACATGAACATAGTTATTGAATTCCTTGAAAAGACATTAAAAATTTTGCTTGACGAGTTTGGAATAAAAGTTTCAGAAGACACGTTCCTAAAATACATGTACTTCTTATACAGGGACTTAATCGGCATGAACCAGGTTGAGCCGCTTTTGAAGGATTATTTTATTGAGGATATTGAGTGCAACGGCTTTGGAACGCCTATATATATTGTCCACAGGAAGTACAGGAACTTGAGAACCAATATTATCTTCCAGGACATAAGGAGCCTTAGCGGTTTTGTCGAGAAATTAGCCCAGAAATGCTCGCAGTATGTTTCCTATGCAAACCCCCTGCTTGACGGAGTCCTGCCTGACGGTTCCAGAGTTAACGCAACTTATACAGAGGATGTCACTTCAAGGGGCCCTACATTCACATTAAGAAAATTCACAAAAGAGCCCTGGACTCCGATAAAGCTGATGGACTTCAGGACAGTGTCGCCGGAAATATTGGCTTATCTTTGGCTTTTGATTGATAACAAGTCAAACATACTTATAATAGGAGGAACAGGCTCTGGTAAAACCTCATTCCTTAATGCAATGGCTTTTTTCATACCTCCTGCCGCAAGAGTGGTTAGCATTGAGGATACAAGGGAACTTAACTTAAGGCATGAAAACTGGCTGCCTGCTGTTTCAAGGCAGGGAGCAGGCAATGCATCAATCACAGGCGAGAAGCACGGTGAAGTTTCATTGTTTGATCTATTAAAAGAAAGCCTGAGACAAAGGCCTGACTACATAATTGTGGGCGAAATCAGGGGCAAGGAAGCTTTTGTTTTGTTCCAGGGAATGGCTACCGGGCATCCGTCATTTGGAACTTTCCACGCAGAATCCACAAACTCAGTAATCAAAAGGCTGATGATGCCGCCAATAAATCTGTCTCCTGCAATGATAGAGGCATTGGATGCATTATGCATAATAACCCCTGCAAGAGTCGGGGGAAAAGAGGTAAGAAGAATCAGCGAGATTGATGAGCTTGTAAGCGTTAATGAGAAAGGTGATGTTGTAATCAATGTTCCTTTTATAAGAGACCCTGCAAAGGACACTTTCCTGTTCAAGACAGGCAGCAAGGTGTTTGAAAAAATAATGAAAAGGACAGGAATGACATGGAAAGAGCTGTCAAAAGAATTTGAAAACAGGACAAGGCTCCTGATGGAGATGTACAGGAGAAAGATATTCGGCTTTGTAGAGGTTCAGGACATTATTCACGAGTATTCAAAAAGGCCGGAACAGGTCTTGAAGAGGTTTGGTTTGGCAAAATGAGCCTGGACATGGTTCAGCAGAATGCAAAAACCCTGATGGAAGCTATTTATGCATACGATTCTTTGCTTAAGGAAAAGGATGCCAAGAAGCTTGAGACAATAGCCAATTACATTAAGGTTCTTATTTCCTCAATAAGGAATTCCATAAAGGAGGAATCTGCATGAACACTGCAAATGCAAGGCAGGCGTGCAAAGAGATTATTGACAAGGCTGATTTATTAAAAGCAGGAAAGCTTGGAAAAGAGGAACGAAAAGCAGCTTTTGCATCAATGGGGAATTCACTTTCTTTGATTGAGGAAGAGCTGGGGCTTTCTTCAGCGCCAATGCCTAATAGTTCTATAATTCAGGCTGTTGAGCAAAAGCAAGAATCAGTGCAAAAACAAATAGCTCTCTCTCCTTTAAAATTAAATAAAGGCAAGGCAGACAAATTCAAGCCATCACTTTCTATATCGCAGAAATCAAGGTATCTTGGCGAAGTGAATGTCTCAAGGGACATGCTGAATGATTTTGTCGTGAAAAAGAAAAAGAACATCCTTTCCCCTGACGAGATTGCCTATACGCTTTACAGCACAAACCCCTATGGCAAGTATGCAAACAGGATGTTTGAAAGCCTTACACTGGCTGTGACTGACAGGTTTAAAAATGAGCTTCAGGGCTTTTACAAGTCATTGAGGGTGTCAGGAATCAAGGTGCTTTCAAAGACATACATAAGCATGATGTTTCTTTCAGCAGTGATTGCATTTGTTGCAGTTACTTTGCTCGCATCTGCATTTTATTCAGCCCCAAATATTATAATCCAGGTTTTAAGGGGAATTATGCTTGGCATTTTAGGGGCAGGCATTACTGTTGCAATAATGTATTTTTATCCTGCAAGCGTTGCAAAGACAAAGGAGTCTGCAATAAAGGCTGATTTGCCGTTTGTAATAATCAACATGGCTGCTGTTGCCGGCTCCGGCGCAAAGCCAATCTCAATATTCAAGACAATACTTTCATCTGATGAATATCCGGGAATGAAAAGCGAAATTAAAAAAATTGTAAATTATGTTAACTTGTTTGGCTATGACTTGTCAACTGCATTAAGGGCTGTTGCAAGGGACACTCCTTCCTTAAGATTCAAGGATGTTCTTGACGGCATTGTAAATACAATAACTTCAGGCGGAGACCTGAAAGAATACCTGAATGCAATGGCTGATGAGGCTCTGACAACTTACAAGCTTGAAAGGCAGAAATCTGTTGAGCAGATTGGAACTTACTCTGACATTTACACAACAATCTGCATTGCAGCGCCTTTATTGTTTTTTGTCACGCTTGCAATCATACAGACAATGGGCGGGGAGATTGGCGGTGTTTCAGTCGCAACAATCTCATCATTCGGAACTTATCTTGTAATACCCATCATGAATGTGGGATTTATAATATTCGTAGATGCTGTGCAGCCAAAGGGATAAAATGAAATTCAGAAAAATATACATCATAGGAGGATGCATTTCGCTTGCAATGCTTATATTGGACCTTATATTATTTTTTAATTTCTCAGAGCCGGGCATGCCTACTGTGAGGTGGTTTTACCCGATGTTCATACTTTCATTCATAGCCTCAGGCGTTCATCCTATGATTGATTTCATGAAAGAGATGAAGTACCAGAAAAGGGTTGAGGAAAAATTCGTTGATTTTTCAAGGGATTTGGAAAGCTCGGTAAAATCAGGCATCACAATTCCGTCTGCGATAATACAGGCGTCGCAAAAGGATTATTCAGAGCTGACTCCATTCATAAAAAAGCTTGCAAACCAGATTAAGGTTGGAATTCCAATCCACAAGGCGCTAATCACTTTTGCGCAGAATACAAACAATTCAATGATAAAGCGCTCAATTGCAATTGTCATTGAGGCAGAGGCAAGCGGCGGCGATATTGACAATGTCCTGAAATCAGTCACTGATGCAATGGTCAGCATTAAAAAGCTGAAAGAGGAAAGAAAGTCAGGCACTTACGGGCAGATTGTGCAGGGATATATTGTTTATTTCGTGTTCATTGGAATCATGCTGGTATTGCAGCTTAAATTATTCCCCCAGCTTGCAAAAGCCGGAGCGTCTGTCGGAGACACAGGCATGAACCTTCTTGGCTCTTCGGGAGTTGCCCAGGCAGTGAATCTTGACACTGTGTTTTTTGCTTTGGTCATGATACAGGGACTTTTTGCAGGGCTGATGATAGGAAAATTTTCAGAAGGTTCGATAAAAAACGGGATTATACACTCAATAGTGCTTTGCACATTGGCTGCTTTGGCAGTAACTACGGCAAAAGGGGGCATTTAAGCCCCACAAAAAGATTATAAATATGGCGAGATGATATATTAATATGAATAAGAGAGGTGCAAGCCACGCGGACTGGGCAATAAGCCTTGGAATATTCCTTTTGTACATATTATCAATGCTGATGATTATACAGCCCGGAGTTGAGCCTTTCTACAGGGAAGACCAGCTTTTGAAAATAGCGACTGATCATTTCAAGGAGAATACTGCGTATAGCTTTTACAAGACACCGCTGATAATAAATGTTGCAGGCATGGAGCTGCCTGTGTCAGCTGATTATATGGTAACTTTGAATGATGCATTCCCTTTTTCAGGCGATGTGAATAATTATGCAGTTACTGATGCATTAGGCGTTCCGCTTCCTAATTTCAGGATTGCAGAAGACTGGTCGCAGATTTCTTTTGATGCATTTATTGATAATGCAGTTGAAAACAAGTTTTATATCATCAGCAACAAGCCGGCTATTGGTGTTTCTGACACTTATTCCAGGAATGTGCCTGTGCTTTCTCCGGAGATAACTGACACAGCTGTTCCAACAGCAAATTTCACACTTACAATCGGCTCCACGGAAGCTACATACGGAGTTTCTGAATCTCTTCTTGCAAGACTTGTGAATGACGGCGGAGCAAACTGCATGCTGCCTGAATATAAGATTGATGAGAATTATGTTACGCTTAAAGGCATGTGGAAATATCCGACAAGCAAGGATTTGTCATTGTATTATGTTGAAGATTCTTCTCCGCAGTATGAAATAACTGATTTGAAGAATGTATGCGCTGCTGCTGCGCCATATGCGCAGGCAAATGTGTTTGTTGAAGAATGGGCAACAAGAATGTTCACGACAGCAAACGGAAAAACAGGGGAAGTAAATCCAATAAGGATGGGTGTAAAGGTATGGTAAACAATAAAACATCGCAAAATGCTCGTTTTCTTGAGTGCACAAAGCCATGCTTTGCACACAACAATAAAGGATACATAAAAACACTTGAAGCTGTTATTGCAATTGTCATCATCTTAATATTCACATTTGCAGTGACTCCAAGGCCTGAGCCTTCATATCAATTGCCTTCATCTGTTGAGAATGCGCAGAATTATATTCTTGAAGAAATAGAAAGGAATGATACATTGCGCCAGAACATTATGGATGCGGACCTTCCCATAGGCAGTGATAGCCCTATCTCTATATCTTTAAGCACAATTGTTAATTCAAATATGCCTACGGGCTATGGTTATATAACAGAAATTTGCAACAATACTGTATGTATGACTGAACTTCCATCAGAAGCAACTGGTAGTTCTGTTTACACTGCTGAGGCAATGATTGGCTCTGACGGCGTAGTTGACACCACTCCAAGGATTGTAAGAATCTGGATGTGGAGAAAGCAGGCAGCCTAATTTTCGTCAAGTATATTAATACAAAGAAATTATACTTATTCCATGCAGAAATACAAGATTATTGATGATTTGACTTCAGACGTGATGTTTGAGGCATATGGAAAAGGCTTGAAGGAATTGTTCTCCAATTCAGCCATTGCGATGTTCTCAGTGATATGCAACTTGAAGGAAGTTAAGCCTTTGAAAGCTGTTGTTGTTAATATTAACGGGGATAATGCCTCTGACTTATTGTACAAGTGGCTTTCAATGCTTGTTGCCTTGGTTGATACAAAGGCAATGTTCTTCTCCAAGTTTGAAATTCTTGAGATTGATGACAAGCACGTGAAGGCGAAAGTGTATGGAGAGCCCATAACGCCTGGCAAGGGACAGACTGTTGTGAAGGCTGTCTTGTATTATGGGTTTAAATTAGAGAAGACAAAGAAAGGGTATGTGGCTAGGGTTGGGTGTGATATATAATGGGTTTGGGGCTGTGAGCCTGAGTGTTAATTAGACTTTAAATTCCCCAACGGCTTTCTTGTTTGATTATATATTTTCTTTAAGAACTTCTTATTATGTTACTTTCTAGATTATCTTATACTTCGTGCTAATCAATCCCCACTCCACGAACAACAACAAGACAGTTACAAATAATAAATAAATTGAAATATCCATTCCAATCGGCCTTTCGCTGAACTTGGCAATCTCTGAGAAAGTGGCCATTAAGGATGCTTCATCAGTGGGCCTGAAATACTGCCCTCCTGTGCTTGAAGCTATAAACTTCAATGTCTCCTCATCAAGCTTGAAAGAGGCGCCTATGTCGCTAACCAGCCCGCCTTCAGATGTCCCGATTCCAATGGTATAGATTGTGACTTTTGTATCCTTGATATAATTCATTGCGTCTTCCGGGTTAACTCCGATGTTTGACTGCCCGTCGGAAAGCAATACAACAACGCGCGGCTTTTGCCCTGAAAGCATGTTGGTTGACGTAATCACTGCAGTCCCAATGTCAGTGCCACCCAACTTTTGTATTTCCATTGTTCTTATGCTCTCGCGCAACTTTTCAAAATCATTTGTCGGAAGAGAGTGAATATATGCTGCGCCTGAAAAACTTAAAAGCCCCACATTGACAGATGAAGGCATTGTATCCAAAAACATCAGCAAAGCCGCTTTTGTTGCTTCCATCCTGTTGGGCTTGTAATCCTCTGCAAGCATGCTTGAAGATGCGTCTATTGCAAGAACCATGTCATAGTCAAGGGTTTGCCCGTCATACCACAATTTTGTCCCTGATGCAGCCATTATCAAAGTTACAACTGCT
>JBAZYQ010000031.1:0-11646 GCA_041659245.1 Candidatus Nanoarchaeia archaeon | reverse complement strand
GATGTTTAGGATGCGTTATAATCATTTTCGGCCGCATAGCAGCCTCAACAATAAACCTCCAGCAGAGGTTTATTTCGCGTTTGCCAACCTCTTTTGATGCTGGTGACATATGTCACCAGAGAATACAGTGGCATTCTATTCAGTAAAGATTAAATACTGCTGTTCTATCATTTTAAGCATGGTATTGATTGCAGGCATTGATGAAGCGGGCAGAGGGCCATGTGTCGGTCCATTAGTGATATGTGCATACATGATTGACGAAAAGAACATGCACATGCTTGAAAACATAGGCGCAAAAGATTCAAAGCTCTTATCCCCAAAGAAAAGAGAGGACATGTTCGGTTTATTGGTAAAAGCAGCCAAGGGCTATGAAGTGATTGAGATTCCCCCTAGTGAGATAGATGCTGCTGTTGAAAGCGAAACAACAAACTTAAACTGGCTTGAAGCTCAGAAAGCAGCCATAATGCTTAACAAATTAAATCCTGACATTGCAATCGTGGACTGCCCTTCCCCAAACCTGAAGGCATACAAGGATTTTGTTTACACGTTCCTGAAGAAAAAAGACATGGAATTGATTATGGAGCACAAGGCTGAGAGGCATCTTCCGGTTGCAGCTGCAAGCATTATTGCAAAAGTCACAAGAGATAAAAGAATTGAAGAGATAAAGCAAACAATTGGAATTGATTTCGGCTCAGGCTATCCTGCAGACCCATTGACAAAAGAATTCATACATACTTACTGGAAGAGCTTTCCCGATATACTAAGGAAATCCTGGGGAACGTACAAGGCTGCTGCAAACAAGCAGAATACATTAAGCAATTACTAAATGCCAAAGGCAAGATGGTCTCTTGCATAAGCCCATATGCCGTCCCTGTGGCGCTGAAAAGCCCCTTTATTTGGCACGAAAAACAAGTCATCATGAAATTTTGCAATTGTTTTAATGTCCTTGTCATTCTCAAGAAGCATTACAGGCAAAGGCATGTCAGCCCTTCTTGCCGCTTCAAGCCTGTGGTGCCCGTTATAAACTATGAAGAATCCCAAGTAAAGTAAGTCATCAGGCGCATCAACAACAGGAACAGGAGGGACATGCTTCCAGCCGTCATTATCATCTATCTCGTTGTATTTCTTCCTGTATTCAACATAGTCAATTTTCTGAAGCTCATTCAAGGCAGCGGCTGCATTTGCAATTGTCTCTTCCAAAGGCCGCTTCATGTATTTTTCATCAATTGCCCTGTAAACAAGGTGCTTGTCAAATCTCTTATGCTCAGAAGGTATAATCAGTTCCGGGCTGATAACGAGTATTTTCATTTTTTCTCCTTAGAAAGGAAGCATCATCTCATTATTAACATAGTTCCTTGCCTTATTCCATATTGCTTCTTTTGTTTCATCAAATGAAAGCCCCTCAAGCACTTTCTTGCTTTCCTTTCCCCTGTATTTTTTTAGGGCTTCCAGGTCAGCGTCATTTTCCAAAAGCAGAACAGGTATTGAAATGCCTGCCCTGTTTGCCGCAAATCTCCTGTGGTTGCCGTTATAAACAACAAAAAAGCCAAGATGCAATAAATCATCAGGAGCGTCAAATACAGGAATCAGAGGCACATTGCTCCAACCCGAGCCAATTGCTTCGTCAGTTTTTCCAAACCCCTTGAAAGGCGCAGCCATTGCCTCATTAAGAACTTCTTCCATATTTCTGTTTCTTTGCTTTTCCTCAAAAGCCCTTTTTTCAAAAGAGCCGATGTTGTAAGGTTGTTCCCAGGGAATTATGTATTCCGGGCTGATAACCAGTATTTTCATTTTCTAAAACCCCCAGTGAGGCCTCTGCTTCCTTTCTGTTACAGGATGAAGATGATAGTCTCTTGCAATTCTCCATATCTCTTCCTTTTGGTCAGAATAAGTGTAAGGAACAGTTGTTGCAAGCTTCTCATCCCTTTTCTCAATCCTTCTCATGTCATCGTCATTCTCAAGAAGCATGCACGGCAAATAAATTCCAACTTCTTTTGCAGCCTTCCACCTGTGGTTGCCGTTGAAAACAATATATTCCCCCAAATGCCTTAAATCATCAGGCGCCTCAAATACAGGAACCAAAGGAACATAAAACCAGCCTTCTCCCTTGTCGCTTCCGGGCTCTATCCTTCTTATTACTCTCATTGCCTCTTCAGCGTCTTTAAGCATGACATCCAAAGAGCGAGGGTTTTTCTTCTCTTCTTGAGCTCTTGCAAAGAAGTGCTTATGCCTTACTCCGCCGTCCCACGGCAGTACAATTTTAGGATCCAAAATAAGCGGTTTCATAGGGATTTTAGGCGTTTTTCATATTTATAAACCTTTCGTTTGTTGTCATTTACTAGTAGTGCCTATAAAGACAGAGAAAGCCCCTGCACTTTCTTCAATTCAAAGATTCAAAAGCAAATAAGAGATTGAATTACAGCCGCCTTACTACAAGGCTTATGCTTCCAAAATACTGTTTTGAGAGCATTATTTCACAACGCAAAACTTTTAAATAGTCAGTTTCTCTACATATCATCTATATATTAAGGATAAAGAGGCAACAATAGTAAATAGATGGCTGCAATTAAAAAGCTGGTGATGAAAGGCTTCAAGTCTTTTGCAAAAAGGACAGAGCTTGACTTTAACAGCAACTTCTCCGTTGTATTGGGTCCGAACGGCTCAGGCAAATCAAACGTCACTGACGCAATATGCTTTGCTCTTGGAACAAGCTCTGCAAAAACAATGAGGGCTGAAAGCTCTGCAAAGCTGATTTATCACGGCGGAGAAAAAGGAAGCCCTGCAAAAGAGGCAGAAGTAAGCCTTGTGTTTGCAAACGAGGGAAAATTATTCCCGATTGAAGGCGATGAGTTTGCAGTAACAAGAATCCTGAAGCACAACGGGCAGAGCACTTACAAGCTTAATGGCAAGACAGTCACAAGGCAGCAGATTCTTGACTTATTGTCAGCAGGCAGAATCAACCCTGACGGGCACAACATCATTCTTCAGGGCGAGATAACGCACTTCTCAGAAATGAGGCCAAATGACAGAAGGCAGATTGTCGAGGAAATAGCAGGAATTTCTGTTTATGAGGACAAAAAAACAAAAGCCCTTATGGAACTGCAGAAAGTGCAGGAAAAGCTCAATGAAGCAGAGATAATTCTTGCTGAAAGGCAGAAGACGCTCAATGAATTAAAATCAGAAAGAGACTCAGCGCTTCAGTTCAAGGAAAAGGAAGAAACACTCACAAGAAACAAGGCTACAAAAGTCAGCATCCTGATAAAAGACATGCAGGACAAGAATGCAGAGTCAACAAAGAGAAAAGAGAATATCCAGAAAGAGGTTGACACGCTCAAGAAAGAGATTGAAGAGCTTAAGAAGGAAGTCGGGGAAAAGAATGTCAGAATAAAGGAGATAATCGAGCACATTGAGAAAAACTCAGGAGTGCAGGAAAAGGGAATCTCTGAAAAGATTGACGCCACAAAAAATGTTGTTGCAACAAAGAATGCAAGAAAAGAGGTTTGCGAAGCTGAAATATCAAAGATAACCGCAAGAAAGAAAGGGCTTGAAAGCGAAATAAAGGGAATTGAAGCTGCCGTCAATGATTTCAGCAAGAAAAAACAGATTTCTGCCAACAGGATTGGAATATTCATAGATGACGAGAAAAAATCACAGGCAAAAATAGACGCGTGGAAGAAAAAGCACGGGCTTGCTGATGCAGAGGAAAGCAGCAAGAGAATAAGCGAAATTGACAAGTCTGTTGATGATATGGACAAGGAAGCGTTTGGCTTTAACCAGAAAAAGATGGACAGCCAGAGAAAGAAGGAAGTTGCCCAGATTGAGCTTAATGGAGTTAATGGCAAAATAAAAGAAATTGAGGACGAGCTTGTCAAAGACAAGGAAAAATCAGCGCAATTGAAAGGCAAGAGGGAAGAATTCAAGTTAGTAATGCAAAAACTGACAAAGGCGCTTAATGAAAATTCTGTTTATGCATCGCAACTGCAGGACGCAAGAAGAAATCTTGAAGAGGAAAACGAAAAATTCACAAAATTAAGAGTAAGGGATATTGGAATCAAGGAAACAGCTGCAGGAGATTTTGCTTTGCAAAAAATAAGAGAGATGAAAATAGATGGTGTCATAGGCACTGTCAGCGAACTGGGAACAGTAAGCTCAAAATATGCAATGGCTTTGGAAGTTGCGGCAGCCCAAAGAATGAAAAGTGTTGTTGTCAATACAGATGCAACAGCCGCAAAATGCATTAGCACACTGAGGGAAAATAAATTAGGAATTGTCACATTTTTGCCCTTGAACAAGATGCAGGAAAGGGCTCCTGAGCCGGAAGCTGAAAAGCTGTCAAAAGAGCAAGGAGTCATAGGATTGGCAGCAAGCCTGGTTTCATTTGAGCCAAGATACAAGAGCATTTTCAAGTATGTCTTTGGCTCGACCCTTATTGTTGAAAGCATGGCAGTCGCTAGAAGGATCGGTGTCGGAAGGGCAAGGATGGTTACTCTTGATGGAGATTTATTGGAGCAAAGCGGCGCAATGAGCGGCGGCTTCAGGATAAGAAAGACAGGCATGGGCTTCAGGGAGAAAGAGCTTGAGCATGACATGGAAAGCGCAGAGAAAGAGCTAAAGGCGCTTGCCCAGGTTGAGGCAATGCTTGAATCAAAGAAAAATACCAATGATGAGGATATTGCGCAGCTAAGGGAAAGAAAGGCAATTCTAGAGACTGAATTAAAACTGGCAGGAGAATCAGAGGAAGTCTCGGCTGACTTGAAGAAGCTCAACACTCAAAAGGAAGAGTTTGAAAAAGTTATCGAAAGTTTTGGAAAAGAGTTTGAGGAGTCTGACAAAAAGCTGAAAGAGATTACAGACAATATTGAAAAATTGAAATTAGAAAGAAATGAGCTAAGGGAAAAAGTAACAAAAGCAGGCAAGACAAGCATGGATGACTTGCAGAATCTTGAAGAAGAGCTTAAGCTTGCAAAGGAAAACAAGATGAAGGAAGAGGCAGGCACAGGCGCAATTGACATGCAGATAGGAATACAGCAGCAGGAGCTGCAAAAAGTAAAAGACATAATTGCGCAGAATGAGAGAGCAAAAGAAGGTTTCTATACAGAGATAAAGCAGATTGGCGAGGATTTAGGCAAGGAAAGGGATGCTCTGAAAGAGCTTGAGATAACGCAGAAGAAAGTTGCCTCTGAATTCAAGAAAATGTTCAATGAAAAAGATGTGCTTAAGGACAAGGTTGCTGCTCTTGAGGGAAAGATAATCGGAAGAGAGGAGAAGCTGAGGCACACTGAAGAAAGGGAGAATGAATTCTCAGTAAAGATTGCAGAGCTTGCAGGCGAGCTTGCAGGGCTTGAAAAAGAGTTTGAGCAGTATGCAAATGTGCAATTAAGAAGAGGGCTTACAATTGAGCAGCTTAGCACTGAGATTAATGCAATTGAAAGGGAAATGAAGGCAATGGGCAACATTAATATGAGGGCTTTGGAAGTTTATGAAAAAGCCAATGAAGAATGCAAAAACCTGCTTGAAAAGCACGAAAAGCTCAAGGTTGAGAAAGAGGATGTCCTTAACATGATGCTAAGCATTGAAGACAAGAAGAAAGGGGCTTTTATGGAAGTGTTTGACAAGCTGAAAGACAACTTCAAGACAATATTCGCTTCATTGTCAACAAAAGGGGAAGTTAACCTTGTTATTCAAAACCAGGAAAATCCGTTTGACGGAGGCGTTGACATAACAGTCAGGGTTGCGGACAAGAAGTTTGTTGATATTATCGGGTTTTCAGGCGGAGAAAAGACGCTTGCGGCTTTGGCTTTCTTATTTGCAATACAGGAGTTTGAGCCTGCTCCGTTCTATGTAATGGATGAAGTTGATGCTGCATTGGACAAGATGAACTCTGACATGCTTTCAAGGCTATTAGCCCAGTATTCCCACAAGTCCCAGTACATTGTCATTTCCCATAATGATGGAGTTATTTCTGCAGCTGACTCTGTTTACGGAGTTTCATTGCCAAAGGATGGGCACGGCATGTCAAAGGTTGTAAGCCTTAAAATCTAGGTTTGAAGGCACTTTAGAGGGGTGTTTTTAAGGATTTCCATTGCTGAACATATAGGTTTTAAGATATAAGTGCTTATATAGCCTGAAGGCGTAATATACATTGCTCTCACGAGCAGACAAGGACAATTCGGTTGCCCTGGAAAGGGTGTGACCATACAAGCCTCTGTCAGGTGTTCAGCCATGTACACGATGCCTGGACTATAACTCATCGTGAAAACCTGCACTTGTTAAGCTTCCTTATGGCGCGTAAAAGATAACCTTTAAAGCATGTGGTAGGTAAAGTTCGGATCCACAAGGTGCTTGAGGCACTTTTGCACCGAGTCCAGTTGTCAAATTCTACTGAGGTGATAAAATGGCAAAGAAAAAAGCTAAAGCAGTGAAATTTAAGGGCAGGAAGCCAAGCAAGAAAAGCAAGGCGTCCAAGGTCAAGAAGCTCATAAAGCTGTTCTCAAAGATTAAGAAAAAAAAGAAGAGATAAGATTCTTTTTTATATTCTATTTTTATTATTTAAAATTCTGATTTATTATCCCTTCAAAAGCCGTGAGGCTGCGAAAGACTTATATAAGAGAGTTATTCTACAGGAATTAACAATATTTTCTGCTTAAAGGCAGGAGGGAGTGAGAAAATGAAAGGATTGGAAGACAGACTGGATGGGGTCCATGTAGGGGACTTATTATGTTTGCAAAGAACAAACGAAGGAACTACAGATATAGTTACGGGTTTTGTAAAAAAGTATAGTAACGAATGGGTAGTATTGTCCCATGAGGCTCCTAAAAATAAAGAGCCTTATCTTGGTACTTGGAACAACTGGCATGTTACAAATGGAGATAGAAGATATTTCTTGCAGAATTTTGACACATACCAGGTAATAGCCCTGCCAGCCATTGAAAATAAGTAATACTCTTAATTTTTTATTTTCTTTTTAATTTATTATATTTCAAAAGCGGCTTTTGATTCTGCTTTCCAAAATAATATTTTTTAGTTATAATCACATATTCTATAAAACAATAATCTTTATTAACCCCTACTTCATTTAAAGTTTGATTTTAAAAAAGGTGTTTTTGATTTGACGCAGACAAAGCTTACAGATGATAAGGGAGAAGTGAAGCAGGGAAAGACTATTGCTGACGAGCTTGCGACAAAGCAGAGAGAAATTTCAATTTCTGAATTCTTCTTGAAGAACAGGCATCTTCTTGGTTTTGACAACCCGAAAAAAGCATTATTGACAGCTGTAAAAGAGGCTGTTGACAACTCACTGGATGCGTGCGAAGAGGCAAAATATGCGCCTGAATTAAGAATAATCATTGAAGCAATCAGCGAAGACAGGTTCAGGATAATGGTTGAGGACAACGGCCCCGGCATTATCAAGGAGCAGGTTGGAAGAGTCTTTGGAAAATTATTATACGGAAGCAAGTTTCACAGGCTAAAATGCTCAAGAGGGCAGCAGGGAATTGGTATTTCAGCAGCTGCAATGTATGGGCAATTAACAACAGGAAAGCCGATAAAAATATGGTCAAGAATCTCGCCAAAAAGGCCTGCAATGTATTTTGAGCTTTTCATTGACACAAGAAAGAACGAGCCCAACATCACAAAGCAGGAAGAGATTGAATGGACAGGCAAGGAGCACGGTGTCAAGCTTGAGATTGAGATGGAAGCAAAGTATGCAAAAGGCAAGCAGAGCGTTGATGATTACCTGAAGCAGGTTGCAATTGCAAACCCGCACTGCCAGATTGTTTATATTTCTCCTGAAAAGGAAGTCATGGAATTTCCTTCAGTCACAAAACAATTGCCAAAAGAGCCAAAGGAAATCAAGCCTCATCCTTATGGCGTTGAGCTTGGAATGCTTATCAAGATGCTCAAGGACACAAAGGCAAACAGGCTTTCAAGCTTTTTGCAGACAGAATTCTGCAGGGTAAGCCCGCCTGTTTCAAAAGAAATATGCTCAAAAGCAATGGTTGATGAGGGAATAAAGCCTGCCAAGGTTGAGCACCAGCAGATTGAAGCGCTTTTCAGGGCAATACAAAGCACAAAAATAATGTCGCCTCCAACTGACTGCCTTGTTCCAATCGGGGAAGAAGCGCTTGTAAAGGGAATGAAGAAAGAAGTTGCAGCTGAATTTTACACAGCAATCACAAGGCCGCCGTCAGTTTACAGGGGCAACCCCTTCCAGATTGAAGTTGGATTGGCATTTGGCGGCACTTTGGAAAAAGAAGAGCTTGTAAAAGTCCTCAGGTTTGCAAACAGGGTTCCACTCTTATACCAGCAGAGCGCGTGCGCAAGCTATAACTCAATTGTAAACACAATGTGGAGAAATTACGGATTAGGGCAGAGCAAGGGCGCATTGCCTGCAGGTCCTGCATTGGTTCTTGTTCACATGTCATCTGTCTGGGTTCCGTTCACTTCAGAGGCAAAAGAGGCAATTGCCGCATATCCTGAAATCATACACGAGATGAAATTGGGATTGCAGGAAGTTGGAAGGCAGCTTGGAATTTATATCAGGAAAAACATAAGGGCAAGGGAACAGAGGGACAAGGCAAACTTGTTTGAAAATTATATTCCGGAACTTGCTGATTCACTGGCAAGGCTTTCAGGCGGCAAGAAAGCAGACATTGCAGAGTCATTAAAGAAAATGCTCAAGAAAAGCCTGCCGGCAATAATGCAGGAAGTAAATGAAATGGAGAATCCGGAGGAAAAGAAATGACAGCAAAGCAGGAGCTTGAGAAGCTGGGAAAGAAAATAGTTTCAGAGATAGAAAAAGGCAAGAACCCAGCAATAGACCTTCCTGTAAGGGCTTTGTCAAATGTTGTTTTTGACAAGAAGACATGCACAATCAGAATGGGCGATGCAAAGTCAATGAGATATTTCTTCAATGTAGCGCATGCAAAGAAATTCATGCAAACTATTGAGGTTGCGGCAATAAGCAAGAACCTTCTTGACGAGGACAAGCACGCAAGCTTAAGGGATGTGTTCTACATGGCAAAAAGAACAATTCCAAACACTAAAGTAAACATTGTTGATGACCAGTCAGAAAGCGACAAGGCAATTGAGGATTTGGAATTGATTTCAGACTGCGCAAGGGAATCACTTAACATCAATGCAAACAAGATGGGCTCTGTCGCAGGCGATGTTATTGTTGAAGACCAGGGCGACAAGATTGACTGGAGCAAACTTGGAAGCGGCGGATGGTCAATACCTTCAAATGTCGAGAATATCAAGTTTCTAAAAAGCGAAGCAAAGTACATAATCTACATGGAAAAAGCAGCAGTATGGGAGAGGTTGCATGAAGATAAATACTGGAAAAAGCAGAAGTGCATCATAATGTCATCGCAGGGGCAGACTACCAGGGGAATAAGGAGATTGCTGCAGAGAATGCAGGAAGAATTAGGATTGCCTGTCTATGTACTGACTGACTTTGACCCGTGGGGGCTTTACATTTACTCTGTTTTAAAATACGGCTCTATTAGTTTGGCGCACATTACAGAGAAGTTAGCTGTTCCGGGATGCAAGTTCCTTGGAATAACAGCAGATGATATTATAAAATACGATTTGAAAAAACATTTCATCAAGTTTGAAGAAAATGATGAGAAAAGGCTTGCCCAGATTTCAAAGTACGACTGGTTCAAGGACAATAAGGCGTTCCAGAGGCAGTTCAAGATGATGAAGGAGTTCAAGGCAAAAGCAGAAATCCAGGCTATGTCAGCTCGCGGTATTTCATTTATTTCTGAGAAGTACCTGCCTGAGAAGATAAAGAACCAGGAATGGATTGAGTAAGGCTTATATACCCTCTTTCTTATTTCTACTCTATGGACAAAAACGCGGTGAAAATCGGCAAGGTTTTTGGAATTAAGATATTATTGCATTACACTTGGTTTATCATATTTGTTCTATTGGCTTGGAGCTTGGCGTCAGGCTATTTTCCTACTGCTCTGCCAGGCAAAACCACTCTTGTTTACTGGCTTATGGGCGGGTTTGCATCATTCTTATTATTTGCATCTGTTTTATTGCATGAATTAAGCCACAGCTTCATGGCTTTAAAGAACAAGATAAAAGTGGACAGCATAACGCTGTTCTTTTTTGGAGGCGTTGCGCAGATTAATGAAGACGGGTTTAACGCAAAAAAGGAATTGATTGTTTCAATCGCAGGACCAATAATGAGCATCTCGCTTGCAGCCATATTCTACCTTGCTTCGTATTATTCAGCAGCATACCTTAACATTGTGTTTGGCTATCTTGCAAAAGTCAATTTTATGCTTGGAGTTTTCAATTTGATTCCAGGATTCCCTCTTGATGGAGGAAGGGTGTTAAGGGCAATATTATGGAAGAAATGGAATGATTTGAACAGGGCAACATATGTCGCGTCAGAGGCAGGCAAGATGTTTGCAATATTCCTGATTATAACTGGAGTGTTAGGCTTGGTATTCGGCAGGGTTGACATCTGGTACATACTCTTGGGATTATTCCTTTATTCCCTTGCAAAAAACAGCTACAAGCAGACAGTTATCCAGAGTGTTTTGAAAGATGCGATGGTTAAGGATTATATGCAGAAGCAGTTTAAGGCTCTGGAGGCTTCAATGCCATTATCTCAGTTTGATTTCAAGAAGCTTATGGCTTATGACCAGTGGGTTTATCCTGTATTGTCAGACAAGAAAGTTGTTGGCGTTGCAGTGCAGCAGCAGATTGAGAAAGCAAAGGCGGTTGACGGAACGCGGAAAATACTTGAAGTCACAATACCCCTTCATAAGATTAAATCAGTTGCTCCTGAAGACACCTGCATCAAGGCTTATGAGCTCATGATTGCCCAAAATCTTGAATTATTGCCTGTTATTTCAAAGGGAAAAATGGCTGGAGTTATAAAAGCAGCCACTATTAATGAATTATTCAACATGGCGGCTGTCAAGGCAGAGGCGGAAAGGAAGGCTTTAAAGGCAAAGAAGCGATAGAAAAGCTTTTAAAAGAGTTCTCTTTTTATTCTCTGAATAGATTACGAGGCAGAGGCTAGTCTCTGTGGGCACGAGCAAAGCGAGATGCCCGCTCTGATGCTCAAGCTGTCTGCAGCTTGCTCCGGTAGCTTAGCGGTAGAGCGCGCGGCTGTTAACCGCGCGGTCGTAGGTTCGATCCCTACCCGGGGCGCTTATTTTCATGGGCCTTTAGCTTAGCCTGGCTAGAGCACTCGACTGATAGCGGGCATTTGCCCTGTAAGAAATCGAGAGGTCGCGGGTTCAAATCCCGTAGGGCCCATTCCTTTTTCTGAAACTTTTGGAATAATAATATTATCTGAAATTGCAAACAGCCCTGCGGGTATGAACGCAGTGAATACACCCGTAGGACCCATTCTTACTTCCAATCCATTTGGGATAATATCCTATATTCTGCATTACATAAATGATTTTAAAACACAATAATATCTTAATCCTGAAAAAGAGGGCGCGAAAAGCCTAGCCACAACAGGGTCTCGTCGGGAAACTGAAAGAGGCGAAGAGCTTCGGCTCAACCTGTCTGTTTAGGCTCGCAGTTTCCTCTTTTTTGCTTTCTTAGGCATAATGCTTATAAACAGGTGATTTATAGTGTTTGACGAGAGTAATTTGGGGGTAAATCAAATGGAAA
>JBAZYQ010000030.1:0-12076 GCA_041659245.1 Candidatus Nanoarchaeia archaeon | reverse complement strand
TTCAATATACCTTCAGCAGCAAGAACTCCGCACGCAGCAGCTCCCACAATTCCCCTTGACAAGCCAGCTCCGTCGCCTGCAACATAGATTCCAGGAATACTGGTTTGCAGATATCCGTCAGAATTCTTTATTCTCAATGCGTGGAATTTTGCTTCAGGCGCATAAAGAAGCGTTTCATCATTTGCAACTCCGGGAATTATCTTGTCTAATTTTTCCAACCCCTCAATAATGTCCAATACTATCCTGTGAGGCAATGCAAGCCCTACGTCTCCAAAAGTTATTCCCTCGAGAGAAGGCTTTACTTTAAAATCATTAATATTCTCTTTCTTGCTCCTATGCCCTGTTCGCAAATCTCCGAGTTGTTGTAATATTGGCCTGCCGCCTCCAAGCTCTTTTACTGCCGCTGCAATCATTCTTGCATACTCATTGCCGTTAGCCATCGGGCTGGTAAAAGGTATTGTTACAAGAAATGCAAAATTAGTATTTTCATAGGGGTCTCCTTTCTCAGAATGCCCGTTAACAAGATTATACCCTTCCTCATGCGCTTCAATTGCAACTTTCCCACCAGGGCATGTGCAGAATGTCCTTACCAGATCATTATATGTGCTTGTCCTCATCTGAAATTTCATGTCCCTGCATACTTCTGTGACCTTGTCGGTTTTGCCCCTTTTAACCTCAACTCTTACGCCCAAGTCCATTGCGTTGTAAGTATATTCAATGCCCAATTTATGCACAATTCCCTCAAGCCATTTTGCGCCAACCCTTCCGGGCGCTATAAGGAGATTATCACATTTGTATGCATCATCATTTTTTCTTAAGAATATGCGCCTAAGGGCTTTTTTTGCTTTTTCATAGAAGGAATATTCCTTTTTGGTTTCAACAATTATTCTTCCGCTATTTTCCACATGAATATTTTTTACATCTGTCTTTGACACAAATTTTACGCCTTTTTCAACAAGCTCGTTCCTGAAATTTATGATAAGCTCCTCAAGCTTGTCTGTTCCAACATGAGCGAGTATTGTCGGCACATACCTTATGCCTTCAGCAGCGCATGCTTTCTCAAGCCCCGATATTTTGCTGTTTATTTCTTCAGAAGAGGGATTAATCTGCACATCATATTGCCCGAATATTTCCTGCACTTCGGCAACAAGCCCCTTGTTCCTTTCCTCGCCAACTCCGTACACATTATTCAAAAAGCTGCCTATTTCTGTGCTGAATATTATTTTTCCGTCAGACATCAATCCTGCACCGCCCTCTCCGTAAAGCTTTGCGCACAGCTTGCATTTCCTTTTGCAATTATTTGGACTGGGGCATTTTCTTTTTTCAACAGGAAGCCCCTTGTCAAGAATAGTAACTTCGCATTTGCCTGCCAGTTTATATGCTGCAAACAAGCCAGCTGGTCCTGCGCCGATAATCACGACTTTTTTCATTCCTAATGATGAATAAATCATTGGTTTAAATATGTTGCTATAATGCAAAATTTATGTCAAAAGGTATATAAGGCAGCAGTTTATTCCGATGCTTGGATTGAATATTCCTAAAGGAGGACAAAAATGTCATTAACAACAATTGTAGGAGCGCTCTGGGGCGACGAAGGAAAGGGAAAAGTAGTTGACGCTATAAATGAAGAGGCTGAGCTGATAGTGAAGGCAAACGGCGGCGGAAACGCAGGAACAAGTTATGTCATTAATGGCAAGAAAGTAATTCTTCACCTCCTTCCATCAGGCGCGTTAAGGAAAAAGCGCTCTTTGATGGCACAGGGAATGGTAATGAGACCTGAGCAGTTATGCAAAGAAATGGAAGAATTCAGCTGGGATGTCAATCTGGGAATTGACCCAAGGCTGCAAATAACACTGCCTTATCATTTGGCTCTTGATTATGCAAGGGAAAAATCAGCTGACCTGAAAGCAAAAGGAAATAACAGAACAGAAGGCGGAGCAATAGGAACAACTCTTTCAGGCATTGGACCCACATATGAGCAGCAGAAAAGCAGGGCAGGAATAAGATTCTTTGAATTATGCAGTGATGAGAAAAAGCTTGAAAAGAAAGTCCTCGAGAATTACAATTATATCAGGGGAATCATTGCAAACATGGGACTGGAAATGGTAATGCCTGACAGGAAAATAATCAATGGAGTCTATAAGATTGAAGACATGCCTTTGACAGCTGAGCAATGTGTGGAAGCTGCTGTTGAATCAGGAAGAAAACTAAAAAAGTACATGGCAGATGTTTCTGATGAAGTGTATACTGCATTAAAAGAAGGCAAGAATGTCGTAATACAGGGTGCGCAAGGCACAATGCTTGACATTGGCTTTGGAAATTACCCTAAAGTCACAAGCTCTGAAGTAAGGGCGCCTGCTGTTTATACCGCTGTTGGAATTCCGGCTTTCCCAATGAAAGTCATTGGCATTGTAAAGGCATACCCTACAAAAGTAGGCTCAGGTCCTGTTGTAACATGCCTTGACGGCGGCAAATGGCCTGTTGATGAGCAATATTCAGACCCTGTTGCAAAGCTGATAAGGGAAAGAGGGCAGGAAAGAGGAGCAACTACAGGAAGGGACAGAAGAGTCGGATGGCCTGACTTGGTTGTATTGAATTATTCGCATAAATTAAACGGCTTTACTGACCTTGCATTGACAAGGCTGGACATAATGCATGACATTGATCCGATAAAAGTCTGCGTTGCATATGAAATTGATGGAAAAGAAACTACAAAATACCCGGGATGGGATTTGGAAGCTCTTTCAAGAGCAAAGCCCATATATGCTGAATTGCCTGGCTTTGGAGACATAAGCAAAGTAAGAAGATACAGGGATTTGCCTTCCGGAGCAAAGCAGTTTGTTGAGCTCATAGTAACATATACAGGCGTTCCTGCTCCAATAGTCTCAGTAGGCCCTGACAGGGAAGAAACAATCTTCAGAAGATTTAAGGCGTTCAAGTAAGGGGCTTTCTTTTTTTTCTTGCCATTTCTTACTTTATCTTATCTTTTTCCATAAGGCTTATAAACTGAGATAAGATTACTGCCTTTGGTGATTACCAAATGACAGGATGTACATGCAAAGACTGCAGTTCAGGCAAAGACGCGATTAAACATCGAAAAATTCTCGTGACAGGCGCAGCCGGCTTTGTAGGCGGGCATCTGCTTCAAGAGATGAAGGACAGAGGATATACTGACATAAGGGCAACTGACCTGTTCGCTCCAAAATCCCTTCCCGATGGAATTGAGTTCATGAAATCAGACGTGACAAACAAGGCAAGCCTTGAAAATGTTTTGGAAGGATGTCATGCTATTATACACGTTGCTGACTTGTTTGACTTCTTCGCATCATGGGAAAAATTGCATGCAGTTAATGTGCAGGGCACACAAAATATATGTGAAGCAGCGATTGAAAAAGGCGTTAAAAGAATGGTTAGGTTCAGCTCAGGCTCTATTTACAAAGTAGGCAGGAATTGTACTGAAGATAGCCTTTTAGACCCAATTGACCCTTATGCAAACAGCAAGATTTTAGGAGAGAACATTGCATCAAATTACAATGGGGATAATGGCTTTCGCATAGCATTGCTAAGGCCGGCTGTGATTTTCGGGATAGGAAGCATATACGGCGCTGCAAGAATCTTTATGACGCAGGCTTTGACTGCAAAACTGCTTGGAACAAAGCTTTTGCCAGGCGAAGGGACATTCAAAGGCCCATACGTGCATGTTGATGATGTTGTCGGAGCTGCATTGCATATTTATGAGAATGATGAATTCACAAACAGCCGCAATCCTGCTGACATGGCATATAACATAAACGCAGATGATGCTGTTTCACCAAAAGACATTGCAGAGATGGCTGACGTCAATGTGAAGAAGACAGGGCTTGCAAAGCTATTGCAGGGGCATATGCCTGACATCCATGTAACAAGAGGAATAATGGAGCCTGTTGCAAATGTTTGCGCATACGCTGTAAAGCAGTTGCTGAAAGCAGGCGTTCTGAAGAAAAAGCCGGGAGCAATGCTTGAGCCTGGCGAAGTTGATTTCATGTTTATCCCGGGAGATCTTACCATGGATAATTCAAAAATCAAAAACGGCGGCATTGGATATGAGCTAAAGCACACCTGCATGGGTTCAATGCCTGAAGTCATGAGATGGTATGACAACCAGGGCTTTCACAAGCTTTTGATGTAATTTCTTTTATTTTTCTTCTTTTATTTTCTTTTTTCAGCATATATAATCCAGCGATAATTATTTAAATGCCTTAACCCACTATAATTCTATCAAAAGAGGTTAAAAAGAATATGTCAGACCACATGGGCGGCGGAACAGGAAAGATTTGGTTCAGCATGCTATTCGGGCTTTTCCTATTAATCTTTGGCGGAGCCGCGACTCTTGCATTCTTTGGAATATTGCTTCCAATTCCAACAGGATTTCTTATGGGCAATGGACTGGTTGTAAAAATACTTTTGGTTGTGGCAGGCTTGTTGCTTTTAATTGACTCATTCAAGGTAAGAACAATGATGGGCGCAACAAAGTTCTCATCAATATTATTGGGATTAATAATGGCTTTTGCAGGAGCAATACCCTTATTGATTGACTACAAACTGATTGGCTTTTTGCCGTTTTTGATGAACCTTACAATACCCCCGTTTGTATTAAGCATTCTTCTTGCAGTATACGGTCTGTTCCTGATGGTAAGGGCAATACAGCTTTACAAGTCTCATGCAATGGGATTTGTATAAATAAAATTCTTAGAAAAATTTATTCTGTCTTCTTAAGATATAATTGTATAAGGAGGCATATGCGCATTATTCATGGTAAAACTTGCATCTTCTGTTATTTTCATCACACTTGCAATACTCGCATGCAGGCAATTTTAGGTCTTTATCTGTGCCGCCAAAAGCCTCGTTTAGTGTTCTAAAATCGCTTCTTGTCAATCTTGCAAAAATATTTTCCTTGGGCATTCTGCTGTCAAGGAATTCCTGCAGGGTTTCAGTCTTGTCCTTGCGCAAATTGTAAGAGACAGTGAGGCGATCTTTTAAAGAGTCATTACTGACGCCAGGATATAAATGCCCCATGCAAAATGTTATTATGCCGTTCTTTTTTTCGTCAGACATCTTTCCTTAGATAATATAACTCTGTTATTAAACCTTTTGATGAAATAATACATGTGATGCAACATATATTCTGCAAAACCAAAATGATTATAAAGCAGGTTTTGTTTCCAACTGCTATGAGATTCACGCTTGCAGACTCGAGATTGCTCAAGGAGAGCATAAATGTCATTTCTGAGCTCGTGAACGAGGTTACTTTCAAATTAAAAAAGACAGGCATGGAGCTTACTGCCATTGACCCTGCAAATGTTGCAATGATTGATTTCAAATTAATGCCTGAGGCATTTTCTGAATATGAGATTGACAAGGATACTGAGATATCTTTAAATATTGAAAACTTAAAAGCCGTGCTTAAGAGGGCAAAGCCTGAAGACAGCATAATGATGAGCCTTGAAAACGGAAGAGTCAAGGTGGAGCTTAACGGCGACGGAAAGAAAACATTCAACTTATCGCTTATTGACTATGACAGGGAGCAGCAAAAGCTTCCCAACTTAAAGTTCAATGCAAAAGTTGTTGTGCCTTCAGCCAAGTTTGATGACGCAATCAGCGACATGTCAGTCGCGTCAGACTCTGTTGCGCTTATAACAGAGATTAACAAGTTCACAATGAAATCAGAAGGCAATCTTAGCGACGCAAAAGTCGAGTTTCCTGCTTCTACAGCTGCGATAACGCTGGGGAAAGATGGTGAAGTTTCGGCCAAGTACGCAATCGAGTACTTGGCAAAGATATCGAAAGGCTCAAAGCTTACGGACGAGGTAAGCATAAGCTATTCCAATGACTATCCCCTAAAGATAGAATACAATGTGAATGGCAAGCTCTACCTCGGCTTTGTCCTTGCGCCAAGGGTAAGCAACGATTAAAAGTTCTCGGAAAGTTTATAAATAGCCCTATTTTCTCTATCTGCATTACAATTGCCCCCGTGGTGTAGCCCGGTCAATCATTCGGCCCTTTCGAGGCCGAGACTCGAGTTCAAATCTCGACGGGGGCATTCGAGCTTCGGCTAGAAGGACACCAGCGATTTCGAACGTGCTAAAAAACCGCAGGGTTTTTGGCATCCCGAAAATGCAAGGCATTTTCAGGACCAGTGAGATTATCGACGGGGGCATGATTAATTTCGAATCAATATCATAAAATATTCTCACATGAAATACGTAATAGAACACTTCGGAAAGGCATTCAAGTGGCACTTGATTGAGTATGAGCATATTTCTAAATTAGTTGGAAAGGAAAATTTGATTTTCACAAACACTTCTTCAAAGCCATTGGCATCTTTTGGAAAAGTTGAGAAAAAGAGCATTGCTGATTTGGGCTTTCCAGACGTCTGCGTCTTAGATCCTGCATCTGATAAAATCCTGACGCCTGAAGACTGCAAACACTTCAAGTATCTTGTTTTCGGAGGCATTCTTGGAGATTACCCGCCAAGAGAGAGAACAAAGGAATTGCTTACATGCAGAATGAAGGATGTAGAAACAAGAAATCTTGGGAAAGAGCAAATGCCAACTGATAATGCTGTTTACTGCGCAAAATTGATTGCAGAAGGAAAAGAATTCAAAGATATTACGTTCATTGACACTATTGAGATAGATGTCCAAAAAGGGCTTTCTGTTGAATTGCCATTCAGGTATGTAAGCTTAAACGGGAAGCCATTGATATCTGAAAAGCTTGTTGAATTCTTAAAAAAGAGAAAGACAATTTAATTTACGTCTATTTCGTCAAGATAAGTTATCTTGTCAGCAATATGCGCATTCTCTTCCTTAGCCTGCGCTTCCTTTTCCATCATTGAAGCTGCAACCTGCTTTCCCGCATTTGCGCTTGTCTTGACAATCTGTATTGATGAAGGCACTGCGACAAACCATCCGTCAGGAAGGCCAACCACTTCGCCTTTTACTTCAACGCATGCTTTTTTCATTGAAGTCAATGCGCTTCTTAAAAGCGAATGGTTCTTTACCTTGAACAATGCAATTGTTGTTCCAAGCTTCATATGATTTGCAGTGTCCATGACATCTGCTTCATCAGCAAGAGTGAACATCCTAAGAACCAGCTTTTTCTCTTCTGCCAGCTTGACAAATTCTTCTTTTTTCCTGAAAGAGCTGAATAATCCCATCGAGAGTAGGAAACGAGTGAGTGTATTTAAACGTTTCTATAGAATAAAAATAAAGCAAATAAAAGAATCAGCTATAGTCTCTCCATCTATGACGGCATTTCGTGCATTCAAAAAATCTTGTTTCTGCTTCATCGCCGGCTCTTGTCTGCACTGTCCAGAAATATGATTCCCTGTTTGAGCACTTGGGGCATTCTTCCTTTGTCTTTGGATAGGATTTCATAGGATCTTCATCTATGATTTCCAGCTTCTTGGGCTTTTCAACAGTTTCCTGAAGCTTGACCTGATCTTTTGATTTTGCAGAATAGCTGCACCTAACGCAGCCAATCTTCTTTCCCTCTTTTGGAGCAAGTATGCTTCCGCACTTCGGACAAAAATCCATTTTATTTCAGCCTCCTATTATATTCGTAAACAATATTTTTATCCAGCCAAGCAAAGGTATCTTGAATGCTGCTTTTCCAACAACCTGCTTTTCATCAACAGGGCTTGGGTCAAAGCCTGCATTATTATCCCCTTTTGTCCTGAAACTTGGGCTGTTCGCCTCAATAACCCGATGTATGATGGGGTATTTATACCTGTCGGTTGAATATACAATTATGTCTCCAGGCTTTATTTTCTCGGGCTTAACTCCGCTTAAAACAATTATGTCTCCCTTGTTAAAGCCGTTGTGCATCCTGTAATCAATCATCATTTCTTTTGTGATTCCCTCATTCTCATACCAGGACTGCTTCTCAGCCCACCACTCATCAAAATTCAATCCATTGTGCTCCATGCTGCCTGAGACAACCGCAACAACAGGAAATGATGTTCCAAGCATTGCGCCAAGCAAAGGGTAGATTACAAACTTAACAAGCACGAATGCTATTATCACATTCACAATCCAGGATTCAATGCTGTTGTCTTCCCAGATGAAGAACCAGATATTATGAAGAAGGTCTTTCCAGTTTTGAGATTTCCTGTAACCCATTAATGTTATATGTGGCAATAGTGTTTAAAAACCTTACCAATTAGAATGAGGCATAACCATCATCAAAAAAAGCCGCCTGAATATTATTACTTCTAAGGTTTTGCCTTGCTTGTTCTTTTTTCCGGAATAATGCGTATTTTTTCGGGAATGATGGAGAATTTTCAGAGGGGAAAATGGGGAAAGGATTATAAAGCTAAAAGCCTAATTAAAAGGTATGAAAACAAAGAAATATTTGTTTGATGACCCTGTTAAGGACAGGCGCTGGAAAAAAATGTGGGCTTTGGTTGAGAAGAACAGCGTGTATAAAGGAATGACAACACAGCAGATTCTTGAAAAGATAAGAGAATGCTAATTCAGGACTGGGAATTATGAACAAAAAAATATTTGATGATACAAAGGGCATGGATTTACCTGCTTTCCTATCTAAGGGCAATACTGTTTTTTTGACTTATGAAGAGAGGGAATGGGCTTGGAAGCAGATGATAGCAGAATCCAAAAAACGCGGGAAGATGCGGAAGATATAGATCTATATATTAAGGCATAATCTTTATTCTCGTAACCTGCCTGTTTTTTGCTGCTTGCGTTTCATGAATAAGAATAAAGCAAAGCCCCTCTTCAATGAATGTTTTTCTTATTTCTGCAAGCATCAGCGCATCCTTTAGCCCATTATCATGAGTTATGAAATAATAAGCTTTGTTCAGTTCTTTGAGAGAAAAGAATATTGCCAAATCCTGCTTATGCAGGGCATATAGCTCTTTGCCATCCCGGCTTTTGCAAAGCCCCCTCGCCTTTAGCAGTTCATTAGTTTTATATTTTTTAATAAACAATTCAGCTTTTAGGTAATAATATTCTTCGTCATGCTCTGTTGCAATGCGCCTGAAATCAAATTTCTGCCCTGATTTCATCAGGCGAAAGAGATGTATTCGGCGTTCGTGCCATATTCGAGCATCCTCTTTCTTTGTTAAGACCATTAATATTTCTCCAAGCACTATATCCGGCAATATAATCTCAAAATTATTTTCTTCTATATATCTCTTCCACTGCCTTGCATTTTTCTCAATCTCTATTTCACTGATAAGCTTCAGCCATTTATTTGAATCCATCGCCATGATATTTTTTGTGCTCTTTCTCATCGTCAAAGATATATGTTTTCAGCGTTTAAATGCGTTGCCTGAAAAAAAGGCGTGTTTTTACAAGGAAGTTGAAAAATCATTTGAAAGGCTTATAAAACGCCGGAAATCTTATGGAAAAAGCCGCTTCAAGCCATTGGTTACAAATACTTCGCAAAATCTTCCTCTTCAATATTTGCCAATTTTAATATTGATTTCAAGGTGCCTATTTTCAATTCAGAATGCATGGGAACAACAGTGCCGACTTTGCCTTCAGGCGTTTCCTTTGACAATCTGACATGGCTGCCGCTCCTGCCGCTTATTTGGAAACCAAACTTGTTGCAGAGAATTTTAACAGCGTCTTGCCCCGACACGTTCCTTAACAGCGGCATCCGAATCAACCTCGAAAAGAGTCATTATTGGCTTTTCAGTCTCCTTTACAGGAAACTCTTCAAGATAGAGCTCTGTGGCTTCCTTAAGATTAGCAACAGCTTCTTCTACTGTCTTGCCTTGGCTTACGGTGCCTGTTTCCGGACATTCAGCTATATACATTCCTTCTTCCTTATGTAAAACCGCTGTGAACGTTTTCATGTTAAACATTGTAGCACCGTAATTTTAAATACTTATCGAAGCGCTTTATAGAATTAATCCATATAAATTATGTACAGTATATAGCTTACTCTTCCACTACTTTGCCTTCAGGAGTTTTCTCTTTGAATATCTGCGCCTGGAACTTGAAGAACTTGCACTTGCCTGTTTTCCAGAATTCTTTAGGCAGCCCTGCCTTTTCGCAAGTCATCTCCAATGCTGTTTCCGGAGTTGCATTCCATTCAGGAAAAACTTGAGGCAAGAGAAGCCCTGACGCGTATTCGCTTCTTATGATTAATCCGTCTTCTCCTATTTTTATTTTCTTCAAAAGCTCTGAAGGAATTTTTACTTTTATCTCTTCAGGCACTGTAAGAACAGAAACTTCAACTATGAATATGTCTTTTTTAATATCTATTGGCGGGAATCTTGGGTCTTCAAATGCAGCTGCTTTTGCAGATTCTATTATTGCTTTCTTCAAGGGCATTATGGGCTCAGGGAATCCTATGCATCCTCTCAAGCTCATTGAAGGATAAGAATGAAGCGTTACAAAAACCCCCTGCTTTTCTTCATAGCCTTTAAGCTCTATAACTTTATTTTCAATAGAATTTCTTGCAGCCTTTACAAGCTCTGTGCCCTGCTTTAATGACAATTTCATTTCAGCTTTTTAACTAATGCCACAAATTCCTTGTTCTGCTTTTTTAATCTTCCCAATGCTGCTATGACTGCTTTCTTTGCATCGCCCTTGTGCGTTTCAACAAGAAGAGATGCATTGCCTGTCATCGGATGCTCTACTGTGTATCCTGCAACAGAGACATCATCGTCATTCCAAAGCTCTTTGCTTAACACGTTAGCAAGAGTGTGAGTTTTGCCTGTAAGCTCAAACTTGAGCCTGTTCTTTGTGCTTTCAATGACTTTTATTTCCATAGCTATAAAGAATATAGGGGGTGGTTTATAAAGGTTACGCCTTAAATACGTGGTATTGAGAGGGGGAATACGCAGCCGTAGAAGAGAAAGCCGCTTCAGTATTTGGGCTTAGAATGGCTTCGTGGTGGCTGAGAAAGAGGCTTAAATGCAGCCCGAAGGGCTGCCGGACAAACGATTGCAAAAATTTATTAAAGTATCCCCCTTATATAAATAGATGAAACAATTTAAAGTTTGGAAATACATAGCTAAAATTTGTTATAGTCTAGCTATTTTAACTATGCTTATTTTGATATTTAATTATGTATGGACATTATTTAAAATGATACCTTATTTATTAGGGGAACCTTCAATTCTAAGGTATACAATCATCCCCTTAGTTTTTATTATACCTTTAATTTCATTATTTATTCTATATTCTGTCTTAAAAACTGGACTCACGATGAAAAAAGCAGTAATCTATGTGAGTTTATTTGTAATACAATCATTAATATGGTTAATTCTAGACATGATTTATGGCAAGATTAATTTTTGGGAATTGCTTTTATTATTAGAAGCAGCTTATATCATAATTTTCCCTTCATTTCTTTATTTCCAAATAAAAAGATTTATAGTAGATAAAACAAAAAAGAATAATGTGACTAAATTTGCAATTATTGCTTTTTTAACAGTAGGTATTTTTATTTGTATAATTCATTATATAAAATTAGGATATTTTTCATAATAGCTTATGCAAGTATTAAATCTAGATTTTTGATAAATTAGGTGTAACCATTTAGACTAGCAAATGGGTGGGTTGTTAAGGGCAGAGCCCTTAAGGGCTTTCTATTTCTTCACAAGCCTATAGCAACCCACGTCTGCATAAAAGACTTTCTTCTTATGGAATTCAAAAGAATTCTTTATCGGGAACTTGAAAAGCCATTTATTAACAATATGAAAGTCATTATCCTCTGCAACTGCATTCACAAACTTCTCAGTGGATGACTTGTGAAACGAATAAACAACATCAGCTGATTCCATTGCCTTTAGCAAGAATGCCTTGTCAGCATGCTCTGTCTTTGTCCCAAAAGGAGGGTTCTGAAGCACAGTGTCAAACCTGCCCTGCACTTTTGATATATCACAATTCAATAAAGTTGCTTTTAATTTAAGCGTTTTAAGATTGTCATTTGCAGAATTAATGCATTTATTGTCAATGTCAACAAGCATTGCCTTTTTTGCGCCCAACAGCAAAGCCCCTATTCCAAGAATCCCGTTTCCGCAGCCAAAGTCAGCTATTGACTTGTCCTCAATATCTCCCTG
>JBAZYQ010000029.1:0-12284 GCA_041659245.1 Candidatus Nanoarchaeia archaeon | reverse complement strand
ATATTGAAAAAGTGGTAAAAAATGTAAAAAAGACGTTAAGAAAGCCAGCCTCCGGCATTAATTCCTTGCTTACTTATGCGTCAGCCAGAAAATATACTTGCTTCCCTCTTTCCTGTCAAACCTGCAGAAGCCAAATCTTTCAAACTGCACTTCATCATCAGCTTTCAAATGCTTTACGCCTTTCTCAGCAAGCCCTTTCCTTATGCTGCCGTCATCCATCACAATCTCAACTTCTGCATTGTCTTCGTTTGCAGGCAGCCAGTGGATTAACTTTGCATTCAATGAAGCGTCGTGCTGTGCAGATATGAATTTGTTGTCCTTGAAGTTAAACAAGTGAATGAACCTGTAAACCTGCGCTTTGTTTAATTCATCATTTACATAGAATTCATCTTTAGTATGTAAAACTCTCTTCCCCCTATCCTTAAAATCCTGGTGCAAATCCAATTCTGCAGTCATTGAAGGGGCTTTTTCTATCTTTATCTTCTTTGGATTCTCAACAAAGAAATACCTGTTTGATTTCTCGTCAATAATCTTCCTGTTCTCTGCATATAGGTTGTCAACAGGCACTGTTATTTCATTTGCATTAACTCCAAAAGACAATGAGAAAGCCCTTATTGCTTCCGGAACTATTCCTCTTCTCTTTAACGCCTGCAGGCTCCAGGTCCTTGGGTCATCCCATCCTGAATACAAGCCTGATTCAACTTCCTTCTTTGCTTTTGATTTTGAAATCTTCACTCCGTCAATCTGCACAAGCCCTGTATGAATTAATTCAGCATGCTTCCATCCAAAAATATCCCAGATGTATTTCTCCATGTCGCTTTCAATCATCAAGTCCTTGCCTCTTAGAATATGAGTAATTCCAAGCAAATGGTCATCAATTGCCCATGAGAAGTCCAGCAAAGGCCAAATCCTGTACTTGTTTCCGACTCTTGGATGAGTTCTTTCGCAAATCCTGAATATTACCCTGTCCCTGAACGCAGGATTCGGGTTGTCCATGCTTGTCTTGATTCTTAAGGCTGCTTCGCCTTCCTTGTAAGTTGTGAACATCTTTTTCCATTCATCAAGAGTCTTCTCAACAGTCTGCTGCCTGCAATTGCAGATTTTCATCTCAGCCCTGTTGCTTCTCAGTGTTTCAGAATCGCATGTGCAGACATAAGCCTTTTCTTTCTTTATCAATTCCTCTGCGTGCTTGTAATAAATCTCAAGCCTGTCTGACTTGTAAAGAATCTTGTTTTCAAACTCTATTCCAAGCCATTTCAGCCCTTCTGGAATCAGGTCATATGCTTCTTTTGTTACGTTCTTTTCCTCAGAGCCGATTGTGTCATCCATAACCAAAAGCAGCTTGCCCTTGTATTTCTTTGTGTATTCATCATTAAGAAGGTAAGGGCGTGTATTGCCTATATGCAAAGGCCCTGACGGATAAGGAGCCATCCTCATCACTGTCTTTCCTTCGTGAGCATTTTCCAATTCAGGCAGTTCGTGAGTTTTTACTTTTTCTTTTTTCTCAAGAAGCTCAGGGGCAATCTCTTCAAGCTTTTTTAACTGCTCTTCAGGCTTCATCTTGTTGATTTCTTTTATTGCAGAATTGACTTCTTTTGCAACTTCTGAGATTTTATCCTTCAGCTTTGGGTCTTCAGAAAGCAATTTTCCTATTACAGCTCCGGGATTTGCCTTGCCGCCATACTTCACAGCGTTGTGCAAGGCGTATTTCTCAATGTCTTTCTTAAGCATAGAAAATAGTTATAATTGCATTCCTTATAAGGCTTACGATAACTATAAATAATAATCCAGCTAATAAATCAGCATGGAAACAAGAGATAAAATCATGTCAGGCATAGAATACGGCATAATACATATTTTGGACAAAGGAATATTTGCATTCGAAACACCGATAAGTCTGGAAGAGATAGCAAGGGAAACTTTATTGCCGATGGAACTGGTGCAAAAAGGCATGACAAAGCTTGAGAAAAAGGGCTATTTATCCATGGATGCGCAGGGCAATTATTTTATTCCAAAAATATAATAAAAGCCCTTTTGATTCTATTGCAGTAAAATTTATATACTACCGCAATACCGCCTTTAACGAAGTAAAATGAACGAAGATGACATGGAGCTGACAGGCGAAACAGAAACTATTAATGGAAGGACATATCAAGTTTACAGAACTAAAGGAACTCGCTGGACATATATAGAGATTAACAATTGTGCTTACCCGACAGGCATGACCCCTTTTCAGGAAAAATGGCACAGGAATTTTGGCTCACACAGCAAGTTTGCAAAAGTAATGTACGGCCTGATTTTAGCATGGGGAATAGCAGTGTGCGGATATGCAGTATGCACAAGCCATACAGGGAATGAGCCCCAGCAAACACATTCTTCGCAAACAAATGAAGATGCAGCACAGGGCAGCAGCCTTGAGCGGATTATAGAACAGTAAAATAAATAAAAAAGAAAGCCGCCTAGCAGACGACTAATTCTCCTTTTCTCGCTGCATTGAACACTGCCTTTCCCAGCTTGAGAGGGGAATACGTCAGTGCCGCTTTCATTGCATTGTAGAGGAAGTCTGTTGAAAGTCCTATTGTCAATGTCTCTTCTGCTTCTCTGTTTATTGCCTTAGTAACTTCTTTCAGGGACATTGCTGTAAGCAAATTTGGTGCCCCGAAATCCTGGAACTGAAGATTGCCCTTCTCAGAGTATATCTCCACACCTGCATATTGCTTTTCCCTGTTCTGCAATACCAAGCCAATCTCAAAGTCAGGCAAATGGCCATTTATCTTCTCAGCAACTGATTTTGCATCCATCTTGTCTGTCAGCTTGTTAAGCATTCTCATATAAGAGAAGAACTTCGGCTCGGGCTGTATTGAAAGATGCCCGTAAGTGACACAGTTTGCCGCGAACTTAACTCCTTCCAAAAGCATTTCAAGAGTGTTCTCATTTTCAATAACCCTGTGCAGTCCGCCAAAGAATCCGTTCAAGTCAGCGCACTTTATCAAGCCAATATACCTGCCTGTGCATTCCTCTATTCTTGCCCTCATCATAGCAGCGTGCTTCTCAGGCTCTGCCTGCCAGTCAGCCAATCCAAGGAATTTGGATTTATCCAGCTGTTCCATTGCAATAAAAGCCCGGTCATTGTTTCCGTATTCAATTGCAATTCCAACTAATTTGTCCCTGTCATAAAGCACTGTTGCCATATTAGTGTTTGTTCTTTCGAAATTCTTTGGCTCAGATGTAAACAAAAGCCTCAACAGTTCTGTCTCCCTCATGAAGAAATCCATTGTATAAGCAGACATTTCAACATTAACCAAAGGCGGAACTCCATCCATTCCCTTAAAAACCATGTCATCCCACTTGTGGTACTGGTCCACAGCAGTTTTCATTGCCCTTGTCTTTTTGCAGTTTCCGTAGCATGCCATTTTAATTACCTCCGATATAAGATAAAGCTGGATATGGATAATATCCTTATAAGGTTTGCTGTGAAATAACTGAATTAAGCATGAAAAGAGGGGTTTTACATAAGTTATTTAAAGCCACATAAAATCATTCTTTTCATGAAAATAGCAGTCATTGGAACAGGCTATGTCGGGCTTGTGCAGGGCGCAGCTCTTGCAGACGTAAACCATAGCGTGATATGCGTTGACAAGATAAAAGAAAAGATAATTCATTTGAACGAGTTCTGCGAAGGAAAAAGAAACGACCTTCCTATTCTGGAGCCTGACTTGCCAAGGCTTGTAAAAGAAAATCATGACAAGAAGAGATTAGTATTTACAACTGATATAAATCAGGCTGTAAAAGAGGCAAGAGTGATATTCATAGCAGTAGGCACTCCTTCAAACGAGGACGGCTCTGCAAATCTTACTCACGTAAGAAATGTTGCTCAGGACATCGGCAGGGCAATGAACTATGATTCTGAAACACCTATATACAAGATAATAGTAACCAAGAGCACTGTTCCGCCAATGACTTACAAGATGGTTCACGACACAATTGCAAAGGAAACAAAAAACGAGTTTGACATTGTTTCAAACCCTGAGTTTCTCGCAGAAGGAAGGGCTGTTAAAGACTGCCTAAGGCCTTCAAGAATTGTGATAGGGACATCAAATGCAAAAGCAGCCTCAATAATGGAAGAGCTTTACGAGCCGTTCAAGTCAAGGGAAGTTTCAATATTATTCATGAGCAACATTGACGCAGAAATGGTAAAGTATGCCTCAAACACTTATCTTGCAGCCCAGGTTTCATTGACAAATGCAATGGCTAACCTTTCAAGAGATCTTGGAGCTGACTGGAGAAAAGTGCTTGAAGGCGTAAAGAAAGATTCAAGAGTGGGAAGATTTGTTTATCCCGGATTGGGGTTTGGCGGCTCATGCTTTCCAAAGGATGTAAGGGAGCTTATCCACACCATGGAACAGCACAGGCCGGACAGTGTTGATTTGGATTATGTAAAAATGATAGTGCAGCAGAATGAAACACAAAAGGGATTATTCCTTCCGAGAATGGAAAAATACTTTAACGGATTTGAGGGAAAGAAATTTGCAATCTGGGGAACAACTTTCAAACCCGAGACAAATGATGTGAGGGAATCAGCAGGCGTGCACATGATAAAAGAGCTTTTATTGAAAGGGGCTTATGTGTCTGCATATGAGCCGTCTGGTTCTGAACAGGCATTGTTTACATTGTCTCTTGATGAAAAAGTAAAGCCTCACTTGTCAAGGCTTTCATTTGTCTCTGACATGTATGAGGCAGTGAGAAATGCAGAAGGGCTTTTGATTACAGTGGAATGGAATGACTTTAGGAATCCTGACTTCCTACAGGTAAAGAACCTTTTAAAGAAACCCGTGATATTTGATGGAAAAGATATATTGAATCCCAGGCAGATGAAAGACGAGGGCTTTGATTATTTCTCAGTCGGAAGGCCTGACGTGCTCGGGCATACGAAGAAGTAAATAAAAATAAGATTTAGCAATAAGCAAGGCTTATAAACTAATTATTTTCTTGAGCTTAATATGTTTGAAGAAACACATGTTAAGATTTTGGAGCAGGCGCTTAATCTTCTGAATTTTAATGAGCTGAAAAGCTACAAGAACCAATTGATAGAAGGCGTTGTAAGGCCTGACACTTATTATCGCGTTGTAAGCCATTTTTATAATCCTGAAACAGGAAAGGGAATTTTCTTTTTTGGAAATGCAAAAGACAAAGGAATTAAGGCTTACAAAAAAGCAGTTAAATGTTACAAGAAAGGCGATAAGCAAAAAGCCTATTTCTTGCTTGGACGTTCACTGCATTTTCTTATGGATACAACAATGCCTGCGCACACAATACCCGCAATTCATCCATTTTCACCTGACGATCTTGAGCTATACCTGCTGAATAATCCCATTCAAGCAACTAATGCAGCAATTGTTGATAAGGAAATAGAATCCTATTTCATAGATGCTGCAAAAGAGAGCAGAAAAATGAAGACAATTCCCAACGGCTTTTTTATATCGCTGAAATTCAAATATTTTGGCAAAAGCCAAAAGCTTAGCGAAGAAGAGCTTAAATCACAGGCTGAAAAAGTAATCTCTCTTGCAGTGTCGTATTCAGCAGGGATTATAAAGAAGTTCTGCAGGCAAACGCGGTATTATTAGGTTCAGCAGAGGGAGTAAAACTTATATATCAGTGGGATATACGCTTTCTAACATGAACACAACAATCTATCTGCCAACCAATGCAAAAAGCCAGCTTGAGCAGAGTGAAGGCTGGTGGAAGCCAATGCCTTACAAAGAACAGCCGGAAGCAGGATTCACATGCAAGGTATACTTTACTGAAGAAGAGATGCAAGATTCGCCTGTTGAAGGCAAAACATTCTACCCGGACAGAACAGGCTGCCTTGATGATTGGATAGAGCGCATGGAATTAGTTAAAGTCCCAAAAGTTACAGTTCCAAGGAAAAAAGTAAATGTAAAGCCAGGAGATGAAATCAAGATGTATTTTCATTGTGCAGGCGTGACCTCAAATGAAAAGATGGCTGTAGTCAAGATTGATAAAAAGTATATTTATCTTGAAAATGAAGGCAATCCCTGGAAGTTTGACATGGCAACAGGAAGATGTGTTAATGACAACACTGCTTTTGGCGCTTCAAGAACAATAGACAAGCTGTTGTAAAAGCCGAGCTCCGCTGAACTTCAAATAATTCTTTGTTATTAAAACAAGAAAAACAAGAGATTAATGCCGAAGGCTGGCTTTCCAGCCATTAAACCCCTTATTTTGCCTTTATACGTCTTATCTGTTACCTTTATGCAGTAACTACAAATACAAAGGTTTATATATAAGAACGTATTGCTAATCCTATGGCAAACTCAGGTGAAGCATACGGATTTTTGAAATACGGGGGCAAGATAGAGGATATCTTAAAGTATATTCCTGCTGTCAGAAATAGTGCCCTTACTCCGCCTGAACTAAGCCTCACAATCATTGAGGGCGCCGAAAACCTTGAAACTAAAAGTGATTCAGGGCTGGCAGAGCTTGCTGAGCGTGCCAAGGGCGCGAACCTCAATTATGTGTTCAAGGCAAACCTGCCAAATGCAGACAATGCAACAACAGCAGGCGAGCTTGGCGATATGATAAACCAGCTTTACCAGACTCCCTTGTATAAGGAAGGACAAGAATTCTTTGCAGAGATTGCGTACAAGCAGGATGATAAATATTCTCTTCTGGAGTGAAGATGGAAGACAATCCAAAAATAATCTATAAAAAATCTTTGGATAATCTGGGAGTTTCTTTTGAGCCAATTTTTATAAATAAAAGCCTGGAAGACGGGCTTGCAGACCTTGTCAAGTCAGCGCAAAATGACGCGCAGGAAGCCTGCTGGCTTTACGTGCATGATGAGTCAAGATGGTATAATCTTGCTTTTGAGGAAGAGTTGGAGGAAGAAGATAAATATAGCATAGGCGTTGTAACAAAAATTCTCATTTTAAAAAACAAAAAAGTAAGTCATTATCATACCCATCCCAAGAATATTATTCAAAAAGATGTAGACAAAACAATGAAAAAGCGGTATAAATTAAATCCTCAATGGGATAGCCTTGACATGGCAATTGAAAAATTGGGATTGCAGAAAAGCAATTACATACAAAACATCTTTCCGTCAGGAATAGACATTAGCATGTTTATAGCTAATATTCAAAAGGGATTAGGGAATATCTGGGAATTTGGCGTTGTGTCTCAAAACTTTACCAGCCATACTGAAATTGACCCAGATATAATCAATACTGAAATAGAACAAATATACCGCGCGTCTATGGAAGGGGCAGAGAAGTATATGGCAGAGTATATGTCTGCTGAAGTTGCTGCTTTTATGACAAACGAACATGATCTAAAATTAGCAGAAGAAACCTGCAGAAGGCTGAATACTATTCCGGGATTAAGCATAAAGATAAGAGAACACTAATTCTATACCTTCTTATGCAGCAACGCCTTCATGGCAAGAACTGCTTTCATGGGATAGGCATATACAGGCACCTTATGGGATTCTAAGAATAATTTACCCATGCGCGTGAACTTCCCGCCCATAAACACTGCAATTATCGGCTTGTCCTTAAACTTCTCTTTAGCCTTAAGAATCACTTTTGCATTCTCAATAGGGTCTGTCATTGTCTGAAGAGTCTCAATCACAATCAAGCCATAAACATCCTTCTGAAGAAGAACAGCATTCAAGGCAGCCTCATATCTCTCAGGCAGAGCATCTCCAACAATGTCCAATGGATTGCTTCTTGAATAAGCAGGATGCATTTTTCCGGACATATCCATTTTCTTAAGAGTATCTTCACTCAATACAGCAAGATTCAAGCCTTCCTGAAAGCAGTTGTCAGCTGTTATAACACCGCACCCGCCGCCATTTGTCACAATAGCAATATTATTCCCTTTCAAACGAACCTGGTAAGCCATTACCTGCGCAGCTTCAAACAACTCGTCAACATTCTGAACCTCGTGAATTTTCGATTGCTTAAAGGCAGCCTTATACACTTCATAAGAACCAGCTAAGTTTCCAGTATGGGATTTTGCAGCTTTCATTCCAGTCTCGTGCTGTCCTGCTTTTAAAATTACAATGGGCTTTTTAGCCTTAGAAGCAGCCCTCATGAATTCCCTTCCGCGAGGTATGCTTTCTGCATAAACAGCAATTGCCTTTGTCTCTTTATCTGCATCAAAATATTCAATCAGTTCAGTAATTCCAATATCAGCGGCATTTCCATAGCTCACTAATTTGCTAAAGCCGTAATTCTTCCATAAAGCCCAGTCAATAATGCTGTCAGCCAATGCTCCTGACTGGCTTATGAATCCTATCTCGCCTTTTGGAGGCATTGCAGGAGCAAAAGAAGCATTGAGAAACGCGTGAGTATTCACAAGCCCCAAGCAATTCGGACCAAGAACTAAAATGCCTGCATTATGGGCAATTGAAACAGCTTCCTCTTGCAATTTCTTCCCCTCTTCATTAAATTCTGCAAAACCTGAAGAGATTATGATAACTGCTTTTACTTTCTTCTTTACGCATTCTTTCATCACAAGAGGAACAATTGCTGCCTTGACTGCAATTATTGCCAATTCAATTTTATTCTTTACATCAAGAATGCTTTTATAACATTTCAATCCAAGAATCTCGTCTGCTTTTGGATTAACAGGATAAATATCTCCCTTGAATGATTCATTATGCCTTGTTGCAAACACTCCGCCTTTCACAAGATTAGCCACAATGCCGTATCCCACTGATTTCTCGTCCCTTGAAGCTCCGATTATTGCAATGCTTTCAGGCTTGAAAAGAAAATCCAGATTTTTCATCTTATTATCCTCACATCAACAGCAGCAGCTTCCTTGTCATTGATTACAACAGGATTCAAGTCCAATTCCTTGATATCATTATTTTCCATAGAGAGTTTTGAAACAGCCAATAGTATCTTTACAAGAAGTTCTGTGTCTGCCTTTATTCCGCCTCTTGCGCCTTCAAGAACAGGATATGCTTTTATCTCTTTAATCATCTCTCTTGCATCTGATTCTGTTATTGGAGCTATTCTCAAGGATACATCTTTCATTATTTCAACAAATATTCCGCCCATGCCAAATGCAATCACCGGCCCGAACTGCGAATCTCTTTTCATTCCAATAAAAGCCCAGTGCCCTGGATACCATCTTTGAACTAAAAAACCTTCAATATCCTTCTTCGGAATATTCTTTTCCATTGCTTCAAACGCTTCCCTTAGCTGGAGCTCATTCTGGATTTCAAGCTTTACTCCGCCAACATCTGACTTGTGAAGAATTGTCTTTGAAACTATCTTGAGAACAACAGGAAAGCCCATGTGCTTTGCAGCATCAACAGCTTCCTGCTTTGTATTCACTATTTTAGCAACAGGCAAAGGTATTCCATATTTCCTAATAAGCTCTGAGTCAGCCATCTTTTTCAATACAAATAATGCAAAATGCCTTATTTAAAGATATTGCATTAAAAATAAGGATAAAACAAAAGAAGAAATTCAATACGATATCGTATATCTTACTGAATCAATCTCAAAATGTGTCGCATATTCCTTCAGATATTCAAGTATGAAAGGATCAGGTGATGTTAAAGGAGCAGAAGGCATGAAAAAATGCGTGGGCATGAACTGGATATTGTTTTTAGTGTCGTGAAATACTCTTTGCGAAACAGCAAGAACAGGATTTCTTTTTTCCTTGCCTTCCATTCTTATTCCGTCATAGATGACATAAAACGGCCCAAAATATTCAAGAAGATTAGGACTAAGCTCTGCTTCTTCGTCAACTACGAATTCCTTGTCAAAAACAAGCATAAGCTCATCTGCAATGTCTTCAAGCACTTCCCTGAGCGTGCCTATTCTTTTGGTATCATCTTCCATAGCGAGGCAAAATAGGAGCGCCTATTTAAGCTTTGCTGAGAAATCACTTATTTCGATTCGCAATAGCCCTGACTTCCTCAAGAAGCTTGTTGAACTCTTTGTTTGATTTTGCCTCGTTAGAATCTGGATGCTCGCGATATCTGCCGCCTACTGAAAAATGCCCGCAAGCGCCTTTCCTGTAAAAGGAGGTTGTAATATAATATTCGGATGTAAACTTGTCTAATATATCCTCTACAGAGAGACTAAGCTCGAAAGGGTCACATATGCTTCCCTCCATAACCAGGTGCTTTTCATCTATCTCAGAGTTGTCTATACTATGATATTGATTGTCCTTAATTCTCGGCATCCCAAACAAAAAATTCCCCCCGCCCGGAGTCTGCTCAACAAATGCATAGTCATGCCAAGGAATTCTTCTGCTATCACTGCAATGCGCGCAGTTGCGGTAATTCCTGACGACATCCACTTTTGTTTTGCGGATAGAGCCTAATCTTTCAGCAATCTGCTCAAGAGTATTTTCAAATGCCTCTTTTATTTTTGTCATGAAATTAAAGATAATCCCTAGTTATTTAAGCTTTTCTCAGCAAAGGGTATGATAATTGTGCCTTATGCCTGCTATCTTGTCAAATGTCCAAATCCTTTCTTTTTTATCTTCCGGAATGCCATTATGCTCCCTTTCATATGCCCATGTCTCGCAGGGAATGTAAATCATTTTTATTCCTGCTTCCAAAGCAGGCTCCACATCGCTCCTTATTGAGTTTCCAACGTGCCATACCCTTGACTTGTCCCTTCCTGCAACAACATACCTTAATGTTTCCACATTCTTTTTTTCAACAATATTGATTGCATCAACCCTGAAATAGCGCCATGCTTCAGTTGCCTCTATCTTTTTTCTCTGCACTCTTTCATCACCTTTTGTAAGAAGAATAAGCTCGTCCCTTTGCGCAACAAGAAAGTCCAGAGTTTCAATTGCGCCTTCCACAAGCCCTCTTTGCCTGTATTTGGATTCGTCAAAAGCGCGCATGCCTAAATCATATGCAACCTTTTCTCCTTCAGGGTCTTCAATTCCTGCTCCATGGCACACCCATTTATAGGTTTCTCTTAAAGAGCTCGGAAACCGTTCCATTCCAAAGCCCATGCCGATTACAGCTTCTTTATCAATTTCCACAGCCTTGTTAAGGATTAGCTGCATATTAGGCGCCTTAGATTCCAGCCTGTCAAGCACCCATCGCAAAAATTCCAGCTCAGCATAGCAATAATCATGCGAATTCCACGCCAGCGTATCGTCATAGTCAAATATGAATGTTTTGTTCATCTGATTACCTCAATATTTGCAAGAACAAGCTCAACCCTTTTCTCAATGCTCATTGCAGGCACTTTTATCAGCTTGCCAGTGGATTCTGCATATGCCTCTCCAATAAGCTTTTGCATTATTTTTTCATGCCCAACATCAAATTTCCTCACATTATCCTGGTTATATCCCGGAAGCATGTCAAGAAGAAAAACAGCATCATACCTGTAATTTTTTGCATGCTCAAGATATTCAGGAGTATTATTGTTTAATCGATGATAAGCAACGCCGTCAGGAAGAGCCCTGTCAAAAAATACAATGCCTTCGCTGAACTTAGTTTCATTTATTAGTATTATATCCAGGCACGCAAGCTCGAAATCCCTCTTGTTTATCCACGGAAGCAATGTGCCCCCTTTTGCAAGCTGCTCTTCTATAATCTGCCTTGCTGCTTCAGGCACTGTCTGGAACCCAAGCTTTGCCATCTCATTAAGCATTGTTGTTTTTCCTGAATATGCAGCTCCTGCAAATACATATTTTTTAAGCATTTTAATTCCTGAACCTTTCAATATCAACGCCTACATCTTTCGGCCCAAAAGCCAAAGGCAATAAATCCTCAATGCTTGCAACTATAATCCTGTCTTTCCTGGTTGTTGACATAATCACGTCAAGCTTTTCGCCTGAAACCTGGAATAATTCATAAAGCATCTGGCGACAAGAACCGCACGGAGCTGTAACCTGCTTTGTCTCAAAATCCTTTCCCTTGCCAATGATTGCAATTGCCTTAAAGATTCTCATTTCCATTGCATTTGCCCTTACAATAGCTGACCTTTCTGCGCATATTGTGGAGCCGTATGCTGAATTCTCAACATTAGAGCCTTTAACTGCATCGCCTGAAGGCGATAATAACGCAGCTCCTACAAAGAAGTTTGAGTATGGATTGTATGCTGTCTGCATAGCATCTTCTGCCTGCTTCAAAAGCAGCTGGTATTCCACAGGAAGCTCCCGATAGGGAGTGTACTTGAACCTCTTTCTCATAACGCAGGAGATAGATGCAGAATATATAAGCTTTACTAGAAAAAAAGGAGAAAGAGAGGGGCGCGCTACCCTGCTGTTTAGCA
>JBAZYQ010000028.1:0-12347 GCA_041659245.1 Candidatus Nanoarchaeia archaeon | reverse complement strand
TTAAAAAGAGGGTTTCTTTACGGTGCTGCTGCATTGGGTATTACGTCTTCTTCCGGCTTCCTGATAAACAAAGATTATAATCCCGCAATGGAAGAGGCAAGGCAGGAATATATTTACACGCACCAGGACAGGGACGGGCTGTATGATTATGACAATGAAATGATAGGCAATCTTGAAGAAATATTAGCCAAATATGAAAACAGCACAGTGGAAATAAATACATTTCTTGCTTATGATGTGCAGGGCGGGATAAGAAGCGGACCTTACATGGATATTTTTGGCGGCTCAGGGCTTGCGCTTGACAACGGATATATTTTGTCCGCCGCACACGTCATAAAATCAGAGTTTGAAGAAATGCTTAACAAGAAATGGGGCGGAGTAGTAACTTCATTTAATATAAGTTATTTCACGCCGATAGGGGGAGTCTATTATGAGCTTGAGCCTGTATGGACAGGCACAGAAGATGATTTTACACTGCTTAGATTCAAGGAAGAGCCGCAGTTTTCAATACCTTCGGTGCCCTTTGTGCCGGGCGATGCAAGCAAGCTGATGGAAGGAAGCATTACATATTCATTCTCAGCATTAAATGAGCCCTATGCCAAAGAAGGCCATGTGCTGAATCCATTATACGGCGATGAATACGGAAGCGAAACCAGGGAGTATGAATATTTTTATGAGGATACTGCCGTTGTTCCCGGAGATTCAGGCGGGCCTGTAATCGCATTCCTTGACGGAGAGCCGCAGGTGGTTGGCGTAACATGCATGTATTGGTACACGATTGATGATAAAGGCAAGGTTGATCAAATACTTGGCGGAGCCATACTTAAAATAAACCATATAATGGAAGAAACAAGCTGGATACTGAGCCGGCCCACAATCAGCAATCCATAATCTTTTTATAGCGTATTTTAATAACAAGCTGTATGCAGGCGGTAATTCTTGCGGCGGGGAAATCAACAAGGACTTATCCACTTACCCTGACAAAGCCAAAGCCGCTTTTAAAAATTCTTAACAAGCCCCTGCTTGCGCACCAGCTTGAGGCTCTTGCAGGATGCGGAGTAAAGGATGCAATTATCATAGTCGGATACAAGAAAGAAATGATAATTGATTATTTTAAAGAATCATATTCAGGAATAAAATTAACTTATGTTGAGCAGAAAGAGCAGTTGGGAACACTGCACGCTCTTCATCAGGTAAAGCATCTGCTGAAGGACAGATTCTTTGTAATGTATGCAGACGACATGCCCCATCTCATTGATTTAAAAGAAGCTGTCAAGCACAAATACTGCGCAGCATTGATGGAAACAAAAACTCCTGAGAGATTCGGCATTGCGAAAATAAATGAAGAAGGATTTATCTGCGACATTGTTGAAAAGCCAAAGGAATTCATCGGCAATCTCGCATCTGCCTGGGGCTACGTGCTTGATACCAAAATATTTGACTATCCGCTTGAAAAAGAGGAAGGGCAGAAAGAATATTTCATACCAACTGCAGTAAGAAAGCTCTGCAAGACAGAAAAAGTTTTTCCGCTAAAGCTGAAAGGCTACTGGCTTCCGACAGGCTATCCCTGGGACTTGTTGAATGCAAATGAAGTGATGATTAAGGAAATCACTGAAAGCAAGATAGAAGGGACTGTTGAAGAGGGAGCTGTAATCAAGGGGATTGCAGTTATTGGAAAAGGAACAATTGTTAAATCAGGCTCATATATTGAAGGACCCGTTGTTATTGGCGAGAATTGCGTTATCGGCCCGAACGGCTATATCCGCGGCTCAACATCAATAGGCAATAACTGCAAGATAGGAAATGCTGTTGAAATTAAGAATTCAATAATAATGGATAATACTCATGTAGGGCATCTTAGTTATTTTGGCGATTCAATACTTGGCGAGAATGTAAATATTGGGGCAGGAACAATAACCGCTAACTTGAAACACGATAATGAAAATGTGAAATCAATGTATAATAATGTTCTTGTTGACTCAGGCAGAAGAAAGCTCGGGGCAATAATTGCTGACAATGTGCACACTGGAATAAATACTTCTATTTATCCAGGAAGGAAGATATTTCCAAACAAGACAACAATGCCCGGTGAAGTTGTGAAGAAAGACGTAGAGTGAAAAGCCGGGCTGCCGCCGTAAATTCAATTATTCTATTGTTTTAAAAACAAAATTAAAATAAGAATTAATGCCGAAGGCTGGCTTTGTTAAAAAGATTATAAAAAAGAAATATTTAAAAGAAAAAAAGAGTTTTACTCTTCTTCTACCTTAGGCCTGAATACCTGCGCAAAACCGGGTGTTGCAACAAGCCAGTCATCGCCAAAGCCTGCAATATCGCCGTTGATGGCATTGCATGTCTTCTTCAGCGTGCTTACAGCCCTCTTTAATTCAGTAACGTCCTTGTCTTTCAACAATTTGACGTTAAGCAAGGCAACTGTAAATCCTTCTCTCAAGTCATTCAAAGGCAATTGCATGTCCCTGAATTCCCTGATAACATAAGGCCTTACAACAACCTTTTGCTTGAACTTAGGCTGGTTTTCCAAGTCTACTTCCAAGTAGTCTTCGCCGAACTCATCTGGAATATCATAGGATGAGCTTCCCATAATCTTGTCTTTTATACGCATTAAAGTTTCTTTCATTTTTCATCCCCCTTTTGTTAAGGATATTAGGTAGAAATAATATAGGCATATATAAACTTTTCTAGTTTCAGATGCCTTCAAGCATGCTGCAGACATTCCAGATTTGCGTCCTGATATAAGAAGGAACATTCGCATCATCAGAAACCTCGTCAAGCTCCTGAAGCGCCTTGTTCGCATTTATCTTGTTGTCCTTTGTGTTTTCCTGCAAGGCAGCCATTGCATTCTGCAGCCTTGTTCTCACATTTTTTGGCACAGAATCATCCTGCTCAATCTGCGAAAGAGTTTCAACAAGCGAGATTATGTTTTCATCCATTTTTTAGTCCTAATGCTTCAGCTCTTTGACGACATCGCCCTGGAGAGCTTCTGCTTTTTCTTTCAATGCGTCTTCCTGCTTCTGCAGGCTTTTTAATCGCAAGTCCAAAACTTCTTTTCTTGAAGTGAGGTCCTTTTTCAGGGAATCTTTCTCAGCAGAAATCATTATATTGCCGACAATCTTGTACACAGGCGCCTTTGCCCCTGTAACTTCAGTCAATGCATTCTCAACTTCCATTAACTGTGCCTGAAAATTTTGCCTCTGGGCCATCAGGTTCTGCAAATTCTGTTCCATTATCTGCAATTGTGCTATCTTTTGTTCTGTTTCTTTTGACATGTCAGCCATTTTTACCTCGCCTTTATTGTTGAAGACACTGAGCGGAGCTTGTAAAGAATTTTTCCGCCGCAGTAAGGGCATCTTATTTTCTTTCTTGTGTACTCGGCTTTTACTTCCTTTCCGCAATCAAAGCATTTGTAGGATACCATTTTTACTTTTTCACCGTATAGGCATCGCCTGTGAATTTATTGTTGCATTTGCCGCAGAGCCATATTCCGGGTGCAAGCCTCTTTGCTGTCTTTCTCATGCAATAGGGGCATTCCTGCTTCAGGTTCTGCACGCTCTCTACTGAAACAATCTTAGCCTTTAGCCTCTTGCCGTATCTTGCGCCAAATCTGGCTGCTGATTTTAAAACCTTTGTTGCCATAGTTCTCCTTATGAATCTAATACACTTTGGAAATGAGAGGTATTTATAAACCTTTCTACGAGCTAATAGCGAGGAGAAAGGTTTCGAACGAAAGTGAGATAACCTTTTGTATTGTCCTCCCTATATCCCACTAAATGAGGCTGCCACAGCAAACCTTAGCCAAGGTTCTGGGAAATCAGAGATTTCCGGAACCCCTGAAAATGCAAGGCATTTTCAATGGGTTTGATCGAAAGCCAAGGGCATGCGTTCGCTCCGCTCACTTAGCCCTGAATGAGGCTGCCCGGATTTGAACCGGGGTCTTCCGCCCCCAAAGCGGAAAGGATAACCAAGCTACCCCACAGCCCCATTGAGATTATTAGGATTTGGAATTGTTTATTAAACTTTGTGTTTGTGGATAGATTTTTAAACTTCACAATATTACTTATTTCCGTGTAAAAGCGGTGTTATTATGAATTATAACCTAGTTAAACAAAAAGCAAGTTTTATGGCGCTGGTTATAATCTGTTCTATGTTTTCCATATATCTTATCAATCCTGTATCTGCTGAAGAAACAACTCCTGACACGTCTGAAAATCTCGGATGCTGCGAAATGACTACAGGAGGCGAAAGCTGCAGATATACAAATGTTGAAGACTGCAACACAGAAGGATACCAGGTTGGACCTTATCAGAAATGTGAAGATTCATCATTCTGCAAAGTGGGATGCTGCATCTCGCCTGATGGAAGCTGCTCAAAGCAGGTTTCAAAAGGGACTTGCGAGAATGCAGGCGACGGATACATGTGGGATGCTGACGCAACATGCGCAAGCGAACAGTGCAGCAAAGGCTGCTGCGTCGTTGGCGGAGCAGAATGCAAATTCACAACTGAAAAAAGATGCAGCGGAATCACAGGAAGCTTTGAAGGGCTTGAACTGGATTTCAGGAATGCTGTTGCAACAGAAAAAGAATGCACTGATGTTTGCAAAGCCCAGGATGACGGCTGCTGCCTGAAAGCAACAGGCGACTGCAAGAGAACAACAAGAGGGCTTTGCGGGCTTGATGACGGAACAGGAAGCGCGGGATTCTACAAGGATATATTCTGCAGCAATGAAAATTTAAGATGCGATCCTAAATGCGCGCCTCACGCAAGAACAGCCTGCGTTGAAGGGCTTGAAGATGTTTACTGGTTTGACTCCTGCGGAAACAGGGAAGAGGTTGTCACTGAAACAATTGAATACAGCGACAACCCCGAGAAAAACGGCGACTGCGATTATGCAAGAGGCACACTTTGTTCTAGCAAAATAGATGAAACACATCTTACTGCATATTGCAAGAGCGTGAATTGCAAGACAGCTGATGTTTCCAATTATGAACAGATAGAGTATGACGGTGTTCAAAGATTAAATGGCGAAAGCTGGTGCGTATATGACTCAAAGCCGGGTCCTGCAATGGACACAGTAGGAAGCAGGCACTGGAGGCATATTTGCATAAACGGAGAAGAAATTGTAGAGCCTTGCAAGGATTACAGAGAAGAGTATTGCACTCAAATGGATGTAGAACATGTATCTGATGAGGATTTAACTTACAGGGAAGCAGGTTGCGTGTTAAATACAGGGAAAAGCTGCTCAACTGAATGCAATACTGCAAAAGAAGCTGATACAGAAGCTGAACAAAAAGCAGCAACAAGAGCTGACAAGAAATGCTGTGAAACCTCAAGCAGAAACTGCATATGGCAGTGGACTGACGAGCCTGAAAAAACAAAAGGTCTTTGCATTGCAAGCATACCGCCCGGGCTTCAGTTTTGGGCAGATGCAGAGGGAGATATAGATGCAGAATCGACAGAGGTATGCAACTCTTGGAATACAGAAGAAACAGCATACTGGCAGGAGAATGCATTTAAATTTACTGATTCAGAAGGCACGCGAAGGTGGGACTGCACAAGCAGATGCGAGATGTATACTAAAGAATATCTTAAAACAAACAACATGCTATGTAATACAGCCGGAGACTGCGGCGCAAAATATAATTATCTCGGAACATGGAACAATGAAGGATATTCCCGAGATTGGGACAAGGATGCACCGAGCGATACAGACACAGGGGCCGGAATGGACGCTGCGGATTTCCCTGTAAAGGAAGATATTAGAGATACAGATTTGAATGAAGATTATACATGGAATAATTTAATTACTAATATTGACAAAGGGCTTTACTCAGGAACGTTTGATTTCAAGGAAATAACAAACGGCGAAACAATCACAGGAGGCGATTATGCAGGATATGTTGCAGGATGGTATTTCCTGGCATCAACTGTTGTTATGTATCTCGGGTTTATGATTGCTGCTAGCGTACTAAGTGGCACTTTTATGTATGGTCTTGGAGCTGCTGGCGTTGCTGCCAGTCTCACTGCTGGCGCTACTGCTGCTGGTGCTGCCGAAATTGGCACTGCTGCTATTCCTGCTATTGGTGATATTGCAGCTGTTAGTGGAACTACCGGATGGATTCCAATAGTCGGATGGATTACTGTTGCTGTCTTGGCCATAATAACAGCAATTCTACTTGGTTTGATTTACAGCGCAGACAGTGAAGAACGCACAGTCACGACAACATGCCAACCATGGGTTGCTCCAACTGGCGGAGATGACTGCGCATTGTGCGATAGTGATCCATTGCATCCGTGCTCCCAATACAGGTGCAAGAGCCTTGGGCAGAACTGCGAGTTTATTTCAGAAAATGAAGGAAGAATTGACCTTGGAACCTGCTATGACAAAGACCCTAATGATATTTCAAGGCCAAAGATAAAAGCATGGGCAGAAGACAACCACCCGCTTGGATTGTGGATGAGACAGGCAGGAATAAGGACAGATGTCAGCAATGAATACAGCATTGAAGCCTTGCCGGCAGACGCAGCAATACAGGCAGGATACAAAATAAAGAAAGATTCATCAGACGGAAAGCTCCCCACATTCTCAACAATTGAATTTGGAATACAAACATTTGACAATGAGGGAGAATTAAGAGGCGCCCAATGCAAGTACACAACAGAATACAAGCCAGGGCTCACTTTTGCAACAATGAGCAACTGGTTTGGCGACAGCTATTATTCAAAACAGCATAACATGACAATATTTGGATTAACGTCAAACAAGATTTATGAATATTATATAATCTGCAGAGGGCCAAACGGCTATCCAAGAGAGGATGAAGTCACGCCCCCTTATAAGATTAGCTTTGAGACAGGAGATGGAGTTGACTTGGAAGCTCCTGCATTTGTCGGAAGCACGCCGGAAAATAACGGATATGCAAAAGCAGGAAGCAGCGTAACAGCATTATTCTATGTTGATGATGTATCGCCATTCAGGTGCAAGATGTCAAAGCAGGATGTTGATTATTTATTAATGGACACCAACGTCAGCTGCGCAGCGCATTCAGCAGAAAGCATGTTTGCAGGATACGGGCAGTGCGCAATAAACCTGACTTTAGCGCAGGGAGCAAACACTTTCTATTTCAGGTGCAAGGACCAGCCAATAAGCGGCAATGACCCGAACACAATGGATGAAAGCTATGTATATACTGTAACGCAGAGCGAGCCATTGCTAATCAATAATATACTGCCTCCGGCAGGAACAATAACTTATTTGAGAAATGTCACAATGCAGGTTGTAACCGAGAAGGGCGTTTCAAATGGAATATCAATCTGCAGCTATGACGGAAGATCCACCAGCATTCTGTTTCCAATGACAGATACATTTTTCAAAACAGGCAGCGCAGAACACATACAGGAATTTTCAGGGCTTCCAAGGGGATTCTATAATTTCCAGATTGACTGCTTTGATGAGGCAGGCAATGAAGCAAGCACTTCAACAAACTTCTCAGTAGAGGCAGACCTGGCTTATCCAAACGTTATTGCAATGTACAAGGATGCAGCAGGGCTGCATATCACTTTGGATGAGCAGGCAAGCTGCGAATACAGCAATTCAAGATTCACCTACGGCACAGGCACAACAGCATCAACCGAGTCAGCATCAGCAACATTCCCCGCAACAATGACAACTTATTATATTGTCTGCAAGGACAAGTCAAGCAACACAATGCCTGAGATTATAATTAAGACAGAATTCTAAGAAAATAGGCTATACTTCTTTACCCAAACCTTTATAAATAAAGCTTTAAATTGATAGCCTATTGCGGGCTAAGCCCGTAAAATGACATATAGGAGTGTAAATAAAATGGAAGGATACGGAAGAGACAGAGGACCAAGACGCTATGGTGGCGGAGGATTTGACGGTCCGCAAAGAAGCTTTGCCCCGGTTAATGTGGGCGACGTGTTAGATGTCAAGATTGAGTCAGTCGGCGCAAAGGGCGACGGCGTGGCCAAGGTGAAAGGCTTTGTCCTTTTTGTACCCGGCGTTCAGCAGGGTCAGGAAGTCAAGGTTAAAGTAACAAGAGTCTTGAGAAAAGCAGGATTTGCAGAAGTTGTGGGCTCAGGCTCAGCAAGCACTGAAGCGCCTGCAGAAGAGAGCTCAGAAGAAGTTTCTGAAGAAGCTCCTTTGGAAGAAAGTTCCGAAGAAGTTACTGAAGAAGCGCCTGCAGAGGAAGCATCTGACTCAGAAGACTTTGGAGACGAAGAAGCACAATAAATCGTCTTTTTTTGTTTTTTTCTTTTTTTAGGGCTTATTAGAAATTCTTGGATTTTCAAATATATTGAAGGATTTTCGGAATTTTAACGCAAACGTTTTTTAATACGCACTGCATACCATAGCCTATGGCAAAAACAGGGTGCAGGATTGACGAATTGATTGATTACAGCAATTCAATCAGCTGCATCTATGGAAAAGCAGCTACAGGCAAGACAACAATCTGCCTGATGGCTGCATCAAAAGATGAGGGAAAGGTAATATACATTGACACTGAGAACAGCTTTTCAACAGACAGGCTTCAGCAGATAGCAGGCAAGATTCCTGAGAATTTTGTTGTTATGAAAGCAAAAAGCTTTGACGAGCAGTGCAATGCAGTTGAAAGCCTGCTGGAACTAAAAGGAAAAATCTCGCTGGTGATAGTTGACTCACTGACAGCGCATTATAGGAAAGAGGTTCAGGAAAAAAATGATGTCAATCCAAAATTCTCAAGGCAGATGAGCATGCTTAAGGAGCTTGCAAGGGAAAACATTCCTGTGATTGTGACAAGCCAGGTTTACACTACAAAAGACAATGATGTAAGCCCCATAGGAAGCAAAATGCTCAAAAACTGGTGCGACAATATTATCAAGCTCAAGGAAAATTGCGGAAAAAGAACAGCATGCATTGAAAAGAGCATAAAAGGAAATAACAGTGAAATATATTTTGAGATTATCAATGAAGGAATAAAGACAGAATAATTATTTCTTAACTGCTTTCTTCTTTAACGGCTTTTCATATTTTTTAGTAACAGGTGCAAATACTTTCTTATCACTTTCTTTAGCTTCTGTTTTAACCTCAACAGAAGGCATTTTCAAAAGATCTGCATGGGCAATCACATTTTCTGAAGGCAAGACTGCTTTTTTGCGCGACTGCACTTTAGTTTCCTTGGGAGACAAAATATCAGTATGAGCAATAACCCCTTTTGCCTCTTCCTGCTTCTTTTCCTCCTGCTGCTTTTTCCACTCAAGCCTTTTTGGGCAGAGCCTGTTAAAGCAGAATTCAAACGGCCTTTTTCCCGCGCGGATAATCAATACCAGTGGGAATCCGCATTCAGGGCATTTCTTGTCAGTCGGCTTTGGCAGTCCGTAAGTCAAACTATACGTAGTTTTGCAATTCGGATATTTGTTGCAGGCAATGAAATAGGATTTAAAGCGCTTTGAAAACAGTATTCTGAGGTTGCCTCCGCAGTTTGGGCATACGCCTACAACTGTCTCCTGGTCTCTTGTAATCTTTGTGGCTTCAGAAAGCCCCTCGCCTATTGCTTTCTCATTTGCCTTGAATTTTGCAAGCACTTTGGTAAGTATTGTTCTTGCTTCTCCCAAAACTTCCTCGCCTTTTTTCTTGTTTTCCTTAATCATTTCCATTTCTTTTTCAAATTTCCTTGTTAATTTCTCGTCAAGAATCTCAGGGCAGTATTTCAATAATGTTGTGACTATCGCCAGGCCTAATTCAGTGGTTTCAATTGCAGTATTCCTTGCATAATTTCTCTTGTAGAGGTTGTCAACTATTTCAGAACGCGTTGCCTTTGTTCCCAATCCCTTTGTTTCAAGAGCTTTTATGATTGAGGCTGCTGTGTATCTTTTTGGCGGGGATGTTTCCCTGTCATGCAGATTTAATTCATCAACTTTCAATTGCTGCCCTACTTTAAGAGCAGGCATTTCCTTTTCCTCAAACTTTGCATATGGACCATAAAACTTGTGCCATCCTTCTTCAATAGTCCTTGTTCCCTGGGCAATAAATTTTTCCCCGTTTGAGTCAATCTCAACGCTGACTGTTTCCCTTTTTGCCTTGTCGCCAAAACTTGCAAGAGTTCTTCTTACAATCAGATCAAATATCTTTGTCTGCCTTTCATCCAGGTCCTTGGGTGTTTCCCCTGTGAAATATAATGCAGGATGGGCAGGGTCTGTCTTTGTGCCGTTGTTCGGGAAAAGCTCTTTCTTTGCAAGAAGAATTTTGCATATTTCCTCATATTCAAACATCTTTGACAGCTTTGTGATTATTTTTTTATAGCCTATTGCCGCAGGCAGCTGGTTTGAGCTTGTTCTTGGATATGAGATATAAGAATTGACGTAAAGCGACTGGGCAATCTCAAGAGTTTCCTTTGGCGAAATCCCGAACTGCCTGTATGCCTCCATCTGAAGCGCAGTCAGGTCAAAAGGATGTGGCGGCATCTGGTCAAACTGGTTTGCATCTATTTTTGAGACAGCCGGCTTTCCCTTCTTTGCATTTGCAAAAGCAGCATCAGCTTTTGGCTTTTCCCAAAACTTGTCAGCCTCGTGCCATGCATCAACGCCGTCTGCCAGCAATTGTATCTGCCAGAACGGGACAGGAACAAACGCCTTGATTGCATTTTCCCTGTCTGCGATTATTTTCAATGCAGGGCCCTGCACTCTTCCCGAAGAAAGAATCTTAAACATTCCTGACGCAGCCTTTATTGAAAGCGTCAATGCCCTGCTAAGGTTAATGCCGTAATAATAATCAAGCTCGTGCCTTGTGACTCCTGCCTCTGCCTGCAGGTGCTCAATATGGGGATGAACATTCTGGTAGGCTTCAAGCAAATCCTCTTTTGTTGTTGTTGAGAATTTCATTCTCCTTGCGTCTTTTACCTTGCAAAGGAATCTTAATATGTTAAAGCCGATTACCTCTCCCTCAACATCAAAGTCTGTTGCAATCGTGAAAGTGTCTGCTTCCTTTACAAGAGACTTGATTGCATTAAGATAAACTGATGAGTATGCAGCTGACTTGCTAACCTCTCCCAATGCCCTCCACTCAACATCAAATACAGGGTAGGTCCATCCTTTCTTGTTTTTCTCGGCAAGAGTGTAAAGATGGCCTACAGCGCTTGTTACAATAATATTTTTTCCGCCATGCAAAAATCTGTAAAAAGGAACTTTCTTGTTAAACAATGTTTTTTCCATTTTGCCCTCGGCAAGGGCATTGGAAATCTTCTCAGCAGTGCTTGGCTTCTCTGTGATTATCAATTCAGTATTGCCTGCTGAAGCAGGTGATTCAATCTTGGCTTTCTTTTTTTTAGGTGTTGCTGATTCAGCCATAATCCCTTTAAGTGTAGGGAACTCATATAAAAATGTTGCTACAAAATCAGCAAAATTGCGGACGACAGTGAAAAATGCACCAGCTATATTGTCAAATCAATAAAACAGGAATATTTTTAACAGGCAAAAAGCTTTATATACCTATATATAATAGATAAATTGATACAACCATGGAAAATAAAAAAGGGCAGGTGACGCTGTTTGTCATTCTAGGAATAATCATAGTTGCAGTCATTGTTCTTCTTATTGCATTCAGAAGAGACATCATGCCAAAAGCAGGAACGCAGGAAAACATTGACGCGACAATGAATAATATTGACAAAGGAATAAGGGAATGCCTTGCAAACTCCGCTGATGACCCCCTCAGAAGAATGGGATTGCAGGGAGGATATCTCGCAACCCCTGAAGGAAGCTACAGGCTTTGGGACAGCAATCCTATAAGCTACCTGTGTTATAATCAGGCAGGTGTTGAAACCTGCACAAACAGGTTCCTCACAAGGGCAAAAATGGAAGAGCAGCTCGCAGAGGCAATCAAGAATAATCTTGCAAACTGCCTTGACATTGAAGGATTTGCAGATGTTGGAGTATTAAGCTCAATCAAGCCAATATATGGCGGAGATATGGTTCTCAAAGTAGAGGTTGCAAGAGAGTCAGTTAATTTGGAACTTAATTACAGAGTTGAAGTAAAAGGCAGTGAAGCCTCAAGAGTAAAGGACAAATTTGAAGTTGTAATAAGAAGCCCGCTTGGCGAGCTTTACGATGTTGCACTTGACATACTTGATGCCGAGACAACAATCGGAAGATTTGACCAGCTGACTTACATGCTCCAGAAAATGAGCGCATACACAATAGAACTCAAAAAGCCTTATCCTGACAAGATTTACCAGATAAAGCTCAGGGAAAAGGATTATGTTTTCCAGTTTGCTGTTGAGGGTGAGTCCAGCTAACAGTGAATACGGGCAAGCAATATGAAGAAGGCAATACCA
>JBAZYQ010000027.1:3657-12443 GCA_041659245.1 Candidatus Nanoarchaeia archaeon | reverse complement strand
TAAGCACTTTAGTTCCTGCGCAGGCTACTGCATCTGTTATTTCGCAGTCTATTGCTGCATATGCTGAAAAACTAAGTATTATGACTGCAAGAACGAACGGCAAGATAATTTTTGTTTTCATTTTTTATCACCTTGTTGCATTTGCGGATTTTGCTGCATCACCAAAGGCGGGAATTTCTGCTGCTGCACCATCAAAGGCGCCTGCGCAGGCTTTTTTCCGCCAATCTTTTTTATTATTACTATAGCGATAACCGCAATGATTATTACACCTAAAATGATGATTCCGTAGATTATAAGGCTTTTGTTCTTTGAGAGCAATCCACTTTCTGCTGAATTTTCTTCTGTGGCTGCCGGTATTTCAGCCGAAGGAGTCATCATGGCAACAGTGCTTATGCATGATTCTTTTGCATTTTCATCTGTTATCTTCTCACAATATGATCTGTCTCCTGTTTGCATTGCCATTCTCTGGTTAAATGCCATCTTGCAGTTTTCTGCAAAATCAGCTTCAAGGGAATTGCATTCTGCCTCATTTCCATCTGCTATTGCCTTTTCAGTCTGCACGTTTAGCAGGCAGCCCTGCTTTTCATTTTCATTAGTTATTTTCTGGCATTCTGCTGAATCTTTTTCAGTAATTGCCTTTGTCATGTAAATTCTTTCCTTGCACAGCTGCTTTTCAGCTTCAGGCAGGTAATTGCAGAATTCTTCCTTATTTTGCGTTTCAGCAGCCATTCTATAAGTGTTTGCCTTGCAGCTTGTTTCGCACTGCCCGCAGGAGTCAACGCAGGTTATATAATTGCTGTAATCAGGGCTGTCTGCGGGTATTCCTGCAAGGGTTTCATATTGCGCAGAAATTGAAAAAGTCATAATAATGCCTATTACAATTATAATAGCTATTAGCTTCATATTTTTCCTCTTTTAATGAAAAGAATAATGGCAAATGGCGTATAAATAGTTTACTGTGCAGGAACTCTTAAGAAAGACCCGACAAGTCCGCCCCTAAGGAAATTTCTTAGAAATATTTTTATATTGTTTGGCAATTGGATGCGCCTTGTTTTGCCGCTCGGTTGTTGCTGTTCTTCGTTCTCTACAGTTCCCTGCCCTTCTTCAGGGCTTGCAGGCACACTGGCTTGTTCTTCTGCTTCTGGCTCTGCTGTGGCACTTTCTTCAGGAACTTCTTCAGCGCTTATCTCAAGCTCTTCTTCTGTAAGTGTGCCTTCGCTGCAGCAAAGCTTTGTGCTAAATGCGAAATTATTACAATCTGAAATATGCGCATCCCTGTCAGCTGATATTGAAAACACGCAGGCATTTTCGTTGCAGTCATTGAAGTATCCGCATGAAACCCCGTTAATCTTGATTCCGTTTTCTCCTTCCACTCTGCTAACGTGCGCATTCCTTGCTTCTGTCAAATAGATATCTGCTTCTTCCTGACTATATTCAACAGAAAGCCCTTCAACGCCTCTGCAGCATGCAACTAATGCATTTGTCTGGTCAGAAGGTATTGAGGCATGGCCTCCATCATTTGACAAGCTTGTCATGCCGATGACTTTCACGCTTGCTTGCGGGCAGGCATTAGGCGGGACAACAGAACACTGCATTGCTGCCATTGCTGATGTTGCAAGAAGAATTGCAATGCATAATGCCAAGATAACCAGCTTTCTCATGGCTTAAAGAAAGGTTGGATTGGTATAAATAGTTTACGGCTTTAGCCGTGAACCAGAGAATGCAGTGAACGTGGTTTACTATAAAGGAAAAAATAAGAAGAATAAATTCAATTATAAACTATAAACCAGATTCAATGCTTCTCTAACGGTTACTTCTTCTAAATTTATATTAACATTTTTAAATCCCTGATTTTGCATTGCTTTTTTGTAAAATTCTATAGTTTCAGTTCCTGCTGAAATACCTGCTTGTGCACAGACTTTTAATGTTACTTGATTTACAACATCTTCACAAACTAATTTATTATGAAATAATTTGTTGGGCATATTTATATGTATCAATTCGTGAGCAAGAACTGTGAGCATATACTCAATATTTTCACGAATTTTTAATGTTAAGGGGTTTGAACGCGATGGTCCATTGGTATCTACTAGATAAATTAGCACTTCTGTTGGGGCAAACTCATCCCATCTAATTCCTGTATATTTTGGAATAATCTCTAATATGCATGGACTGCGTTGCTTATAAATCTCATAAAACTGCTTTCCTGTTTGAAGAATATTATTCCAAACTAAATCAAATTCGGTTTCGTTCAATTCGCTTCTAAATGATTGGGCATATGATTTTGAACAGACTATTTTTGTTTTCATTTTGTGCACACATAATAAACAGGTTCATTAAGAAGGTATCTGATTCTTGCAGCCTTGCCTAAGGCAATATTGTTCCCTGCGTTAACATAAATTATTTTAAAACCTATTTTTCTAAGCATTCTTTTAACAGATAATGGATTTGAAAAATGTGCATATATCTTTTCTTTTTTTATAATCAAATCAAAAGGATTGCGCTCTTCAATATCCTTACCAAATATCCTCTTTGCATAAAAATTTAATGCACGCCCTATTGCTTGAGCATAATCATAGCCATATTTTCCGGGAACAAATATTGAGTGTGTAGTAAGGACAAATATACCCCCTTTTTTTAATAGAGTATATGCTTTATCTAACGACTTTATTCTTCCTTCATATGTTGGAATCTGCTCAAAAATATTGTTAAAGAATATCACATTATCAAATTGCATTTCATTATAATCAAGAATATCACTTGTCTTAAAAGTTATATTCTGGTGTTTAGCTATTCTTTTTGCTATATTGACCATATTGTTGGAGATATCAATTGCTGTTACCTTAAACCCTATTTTTCCCAGAGCAAGCGCTTCCCTCCCGGTTCCGCAGCCTACATCTAAGGCACTTCCTTTGCGCATGAATTTGTCAGCTATTACTTTTTCCTCGGCCGTTAGCCCTTTTTCTGTCCTGTCTATGTATCCCTGCACCCTTGCTTTGTCCTCATACCTTTCTATTACATACTTTTGAACTATTTTATCCATAGTAACATCCCCCTCAGTTTTAAGATTATTTGCTTCGACTATGCAGTTACCTATGCAAAATACCCTATCTTTGCATTCAATGCAGCCTGCAGCTATATTTTTAGGTGCCCTAAACAGCTTTATTACATCTGAATTAGTCCATATGTCCTGAAAAGTTTGTTTAGCTATATTTCCTGCAGGCATATGCGGAACATAATCGCACGGAAATATGTTTCCAGTTGCGCCGATATGCGCATAAACAATTCCTGCTACACAGTTTAAATGGTTGGTGCAATTTCCGTAGGCATTTAATATTCTAGAACCATATTTCTTTTGCGCAGCATCTACAATACCATGTAACTGTTTTGCTTCTTTTGGGTTTAATCTAAGATTTTGATTTCCTGTTATAATTTTTGTTACTCTTATTGTATCAATATCATAAGCAGCAAGCATTTCCAATACATTTCCCATAAGAGCTATATTTTGTTTTGAAACAACAGTATTTGTTGTTAATCTAACATCTTCTTTTTCTTGGCATATAATTATGGATTCCATTGCCTTTTTATAAGCAGCCTTATGCTGTTTATAGGAATTATGCATTTCTTCATTGCCATCTATTGAAATTTGCACTTCATTAGCCCCGGATTCTATCAATTCTTCAAGCCTCTGCGGATTGAATCCAGTTGTAAGCAGCCTTATAGTTTGTATCCCTGAGGCTTTGGCATAGGATATAGCTTCTTTTGCCCTATCAGTATATTCCTGCTTGAATGTGATTTCTCCGCCGCTGATAGACAATTTTGTCAAACCCATGCCTCTTAATTCATCAATTAACTCTTTTATTTTGCTTATTGGCAATTGTGGCTCATGGCTGATTTCTCTAAAACAGCCTTCGCAATGATAAGGGCAGTCTTGAGTTATCTCCAATGTAACATCTCCTATTGACAATGCCCTCTCTTTTTCAAAGCTAATCTGGGAGATTTGTTCTAACACCTTAGTACTATTAAATGGCTTTTCTTTGAATGTAGAAGAAGGATAGATTATTTTGTGTTGCATAAGGGCATTTATTATTGAGCTATATCTAGCAGTGGGCATTTCAATACTATTTGCTTTATTTGGCTCATAATCAGATCCCTGTGCTAAATATACGGTTGCAGCTTCTTTATTAATGTTAAAAATACCGCCATAGATATCATTGATTCTGAATGAATCTCTACCTGTTTGCGTAATGCAAGCTGGCGGAAAAAAGATAAAATCTGCCATTTAGTCTGAGTGCCTGCACCAAGCATCGTATGTTGTTGCTTCACTTGCTGTATTCAGCTTTGCATAAAGACTTACTTTTTCTGCTTCGGTATTTACAACAAATTCATCTGGCTCTGCTATAGTCTGAATTCCTATTGCCACGCCCTCGTCTTTAATATTGGTTTCTAATGTCATTTTTTGCCTCCATGGCTCGTCTTGAGCCGTCTGCATTTGGGTTATAGTCCTTGTTTATAAACCTTTCTATTTTTGTCACTATTGTGTGCTAACCTTAAAGAATATTTACGGAAAACATGTAAATCTTGCGGAAACTCTGGAATTCTTACGGGATATATGAAAAATAAAGAAGAAGAAAAGAGGTTTATGCATATTATGCTTCTTTCTCTATGACTTTTCCTATATTCGCCACGAAAAATTTCGCGTTTTTCAAAGATTCTTCAGCCGGGTTAATATTTGCTTGCGGTATAGTGGCATAGGTAAAATGCCCTCGCTTTCCTTTCTCTTCCTTGAAAATCTCCAGAAGAGTATCTGCCCTCACAATCATTTCCCTGTAAATTTCCAGCAGTTTAACATCAAGAATGCCTGTATCCACTAATTCTGTCTTAAACGCTTCATAAGTCCTTTTGTGGATTTCCGGAGAGCTTGTCTTAATGCCTTTTGACAGCAAAAGTGCCTTTGTAGCATAAAATATTGCATAATAGGCATGGGATATTACAGAACTGTAAAATGTCGTATCCGGCGGGATACTAAACTCTTTTTTCGCTTCTCCATCTTCGCTAAGCCGTTTCAATGATTTTGAAGCCAGTATTTCATTCTCGGCCCTTTCAAGATAAATGCGTATCATTAAATCCATTGTGTATCGCCTCATTGATTATTGCATAATATTCCCTGCCCCCTGCAAGTATAAGGCAATTTTTAGCTATTTCCTTGCCATAATTTGCCTCATTGTTAAGGAGCATGGCAAGAAACTCGGATTTCTTGAAAGTATATAAATGTATCTCAGGTATATTCATCTCGCATAGCAGCTTTAGCCCTGCATAGAAATTTTTTGGCTCTTCTTTATCATCACAGATTATTACAACATCCATATCAGAATCAGCCCTCTGCTTGCCTCTAGCATAGCTTCCTGTGATGAGAAGGATATAGAATGGTGTGTGTATTTTGTTTTTGAGTTTCTCCAAATCCTTGAACGGAATATGCCCTTTGTTCCATGCCTTGTGCTCGGCAGCCATGCCTGCGTAAACCTGCGCTTTTAGTGAGCCAAGGTTAAGGCTGTAGAGCAGGACATTGCCTGCTTTTTCTTCGTTAAGTATGCCATTATTGACAAGTTTCTTGAGTATATCATATACATAGCTTTTGGATTCGCTTCCGTAAGCCTTTTTCACTTCATTGAATGTGAGCTTTTTCCACGGCGCCAGAAGAAATGCGTCGATTATTTTGTATTCATGTTTTAGCATTTTAGTCCTATTTTTAGGGTTGATTAGTCCTATAAATGGGGTTAGTGGTTAATAAGCTTTTCGCCTGTTGCAACGAGCCTCGCGGGAACGCCGGAATTCTTACGAGATATATGAAAAATAAAGAAGAAAAAAAGAAAGAAAAGAGGTTTAGTCGCACCAGCAATACTTATAACTGCCTGCTCCACCACTGCATGCAAGGGCTGCTGTAGTACCTCCAACACGATTGCCATTTAACTGGTATGCATCTGAGCAACTCAATAGATGGGTTTGGCAGATATTGTTGCAAATAGCACTACTGGATGCTAAAACTAAATAACCATTTGCACTGCTAAACGCGTCAGTTCCAAACTGTATCTTGCTTGCAAACAATCCCTTGCCGCCGGTAAACGTTCCACCATATCCATTTGAATTTGCAGTGAAACCGTAAACGCCGCTGTTTCCAAGCACTCCTGTACTTCCTGAAACGCCATACATTGAGTTAGAATAGCCTTTAATGCCGTCGGTAAAGCCGCCAAGCTCTCCATAATTGCCTGAGTCGGTATTCTCTCCTTTGATTGCAAAACCACCAGCTGATTGTTTGCCGTAAACTCCAAATTGTGCTGCATCATCCGCTGTTCCTTCAACGCCTGCCGCGTTTGTTCCAAGCTTTCCAATATTACTGTTTAGTGTATTTTTTCCTTCTACACCGCTTGAACTTGCAATTCCTGTTTCACCATAAACACCTGCAGCGCCCAATGTATCGGATTCAGTATAACCTTTAACTCCGTATTTAGTGGATGCTAATTCTCCATAATTATTTTCATTATCAAAGTCATTAACCATTCTTACTAGTGGCCCTGCATTCCCTACTGCAGTCATATCTCCGAGTAATTTTGTATCTACATTTGTAGAAAGAGCAATTGTATCTCCTGTCTTTGGTTCTATTGTATCAGTATATAGAATCCCATGCGTCGCCACTCCCGGCGGAGCCACTGCATATGATGCAATGCCTGCTGCCACGAGCAGGACTACCACTGCGATTAGCGAATAAACGTGTTTGTTAAACGATTTTGATTTCTTTGCCATATAGGCACCTCCATTTTTATACTCTTTATGATACTATTAAGATATTTAAGCTTTCTTATTGCTTCTGCCAAAGATATCTTTGATTTTTCCCTTCGCCATCTTCTCTATCCCAAACTGGACTTCCCTGTCAGGCACCATGGCAAGCGCTTTCCACCCTATCTTCTTGTCAAAGGCCACTTTTAATCTCCTGTGCCCGTCCAATAGAATGTCTTTCTTGTCTTTCAGCTTTCTAAGAATTATCACGGGAGTGTCATACCCTGTTTTCATTGAATCAGCAATTATCTGCACTTCTTCTTTGAAAGTGGCTTCTGTTTCCTCGCCTGGGTATGTATATATAATGCCTGCAATCTCCTCAGGCTTCAAAAGAATTTCAACTTTTCTGAACCCGATTCCGGGATAAAGTTTTTTGTAATATTCAACCAGCTGCTCAAACAGCCTTTTCTCGCTTGCAGTGTCTATTAGATTGTGCATTAAAACCACCTCTTTGAATGTATTATATACTGTTTCATTGCTTAATAAGTCTTATGTTAGAAAATTAACATTCATGCAAACAGGCTTGAAACGCCTTTCTGGGCAAGCCATAAAACAAAGATGTATGTTATTGCGTGATAAAATCCCAAAGCAGCCAATATAAGGAATATTCCTGCGCCTATGTCAACAATGCTTGCAACATCTGTCATGAAATAAAAAGATTTTATAAGTATGTAAATCCCGAGAACAATCCCAAGAACAGCTCCAATATCCCATCTAAGCAAAAGAAGGGTTATGGCGGCTGCCAAATCCAGAATGCCTAATATTTTTATGAGCATGCAAGGATATTTATAACAGGTGTTTTAAAATGTTATGGAAGCCTGTACTATTTTTAATACAACTGTACAAAAAAAGATACATTCTAATCAACAAACTCTATTCCAAGCTCATCCTGAATTTCTTTGCGCGTAGTGCCGTGAACCTTGTTGTCCTTGCCGAATATCTGCGGGGAATTAACTCCTGTCACAATGAGCATTGCCCTTATCGTGCCTTCCAAATCCTCTGATATCTGCGCTCCCCATATTACTCTTGCGTCATCAGACAATCTTGAAGAAACTGCCTCAACAACTTTTCTTGCTTCCTCAAGCGTCATGTCAGGCCCTCCGGCAACATTCACCAAGGCGCCGTTTGCGCCTGTGATGTCAACATCAAGCAAAGGATTGTTTATTGCCTTCTCAACAGCGTCTATAGCCCTGTTCTTGCCGTCGCTTTCCCCGATGCCTATCATGGCAACTCCTCCGTCGCGCATGACTGTCTTAATGTCGGCAAAGTCCAGGTTAACCAATCCTGTTTTTGTTACCAGCTCTGCAATGCCCTTTACTGAATTTGTGAGTATTTCATCCGCAACTTTGAATGCAGTGTACATCGGCAAGTCAGGGGCTAATTCTAGCAATTTATCATTTGGAATTACAATCAATGTGTCAACATTGCTGTCAAGCCTTTCAAGACCCCACATTGCATTCTCTGTTCTTCTTGCGCCTTCCATTTCAAACGGAATTGTGACAACTGCTATTGTAAGAGCGCCCATTTTTTTTGCTATCTCTGCAATTACAGGCGCAGCTCCTGTTCCTGTTCCGCCGCCAAGACCACATGTGATAAAAACCATGTCGCAGCCCTGCAAAGCCTGCTTTATTTCTGCCTCTGTTTCTCTTGCAGCCTGCTCCCCTACCTGCGGAATGCTTCCTGCGCCCAATCCTTTTGTAGTATCCCTTCCGATAAGAATTTTTATGTCTGCGTTTGTGTAAAGCAAGTCCTGCGCATCAGTGTTCACTGCGACTGTCTCGCAGCCTTCAATCCCGACTTCTGACATCCTGCTGATAGAATTGTTTCCGCCGCCGCCAACGCCTATTAATTTTATCTTTGATTTCTGCATTGAAAGAAGCTTTTCAAGCTCTTCATCCATTGCATTTCTTTTTCTGTGCTCGACGCCCTTCGGCCCAAGTGTTGCAGCTGCA
>JBAZYQ010000027.1:0-3647 GCA_041659245.1 Candidatus Nanoarchaeia archaeon | reverse complement strand
GTCCATTCACTCACCCTTTTTTGCTAATTATTTATAGTTGAGTGATATTCTGGTAATATTTAAACCTATCCATAAAAATAGCTATTGCATTCTATGGCGGCATATGTCACTTGACTATAAATCTAGTGGAGCCATAGAAACATATATATATAACTAATTTGTTTTCATCATGCCTTATGGCAAGAAAAATATTCAAACCTGATTTGGATTTTTACGACGAGGCTATGGCTCTTGAAGGAAAGAGATTCATGAAAGGGCTTAAACCTAAAATCACCCCATGGTTATTGTTCAAGGGCGAGCACCATTTCAATGCAATGTGCTACAACAGCAAGAGCGAGCCATTCCCAAACGGCTCTTTCAAGAAAGGAACGATTAGGTATACGCCGGGGCATATCTATCTGCCTTTGTCTCAATATCTTCTGGCTTTTGAAAGCTCTGAGTTCGATGCAGGCAAGGAGCCAAGGAGATGGATACGATTGAAGTACGCTGCAGTGTGCCCGCTGGAAGAGCTTACGGACGAGGAGATAATGTGGGACGGCTTTGACAGCAGGAAGGACATGCTTTACCAGATGACAACGATGGAAGGAAGGCATTATCAGGATTTAAAGCCGAAATCAATGGTGTCTTACTTTGCGTTTGACGGGATAAATCCGGTTAGCGGAGACAGTGGAGATGTATATATGATTGCTAAAGTCTTAAAGGAGCACGGCTATTGGCGTGAACTGAGGCAGAAGGACAGTGAAGGATGGACGGGGGATTTGGCAGATTGGATTAATAGCAGGTTCAGGAAAAATAGTTTGGACCTGAAATAAGCTTTTCATTTGCCACAAACTAAAAATATTAATTAATAAGAACTACTTTGTTTTCACAGGGGCTTTCTTTTCTACAGCGGGTTTTTTCTCTTCTGCTTTTACTTCCTCTTTCTTAACAACTTTCTTTTCTTCCTTCAAGAATTCAATATCCTTCAACTCAGGCATTATCTTCTTTGCCTTTGCAATGATTGCTTTCTGAATAACTTCATGAACTTCAGGCTTTATTCCAATCAATGCCTTTCCTTCCTTTATTTCAACTGTTGCATTCTCTGCTCCAAGATAGTATTTCAGGAATCCTTTCAATTTTTCAGAATCATCCGTTACGTGCTTTACGATTTTTACTTCATAAGCCAAATCCTGCCCTGCAAGGGGATGGTTGAAGTCAACAAGAATTCTTCCGCCGCTTACTGTTTTTATAACGCCCGAGCTTCCATTTTCAAAATCAACCCTCAGTCCGGGCATTGGCTGCATTTCGCCCCTGAAAACAGCAGAAGGGACAAGCTTGTAATTCTTTGCGTCTTTTTTTCCGAATGCTTTCTCGGCAGGAACATCAACTTTGAATTCTTTCCCGACTTCCTTGCCTTCAAGCGCCTCATCCAATCCTTTTACAACATCGCCTTCGCCTATGCATATCACGATTGGATTATAATTTGCTTTCTCGCTGAAAAATCCCTCTTTCTTTGCAGTTTCCCTGTCATTTGTATCAAAGACTTTTCCAGTCTCCTTAATTCTTCCCGTATATACAAGTTCCGCAAAGTCGCCTTTCTTTAACATAGAACTCACTTGGATTTCTTAATCGGCCTGAACTGGTCAGAGCCGCACTTCTTGCAGCGAATCTCGCCTTTCATTATTCTTATCTTGTCTGTTTTGATTTTTGTCTTGCAGTTCCTGCATACAAAAACCCTGCCAAACATCCTGCCCATTGATTCGTCGAATTTTCCCATTTAGTCTCCTTACTTTGTCTGGACAAGCAATCTGTCGCCCATCACAATCCAATAAAGCACGTTTCCGCCCTCGGCAAGCTTTCCCTGAAGCTCTTCCGGAATCTTTATGTCAAATGTCTCATAGCTTTCGCTGTCCATCAGGTTTGCAATGTCGCCGTGGATTGAAAGAACCTGCGCTGATTTCTTTTCAACAATCGGTATCTGCACAGGGTCGTGCCCTGGCAAAACAGTGATTATTTTCTTGCCGTCTTTTATTGAGACTGCCTCAATCCTGCATTTTGCGTGCCCGTGCTTGCCTGTCTTTGAGATGTCAATGTTCTTTACAACGCAAGCAACACCGTCAAATACGGCGTATCTGCCTACTTTTAGCTCAGAAGCTGTTGCCTGAATGGTATTTGTGTCTAATGTCATTGCACGAAAGAAAAGCGAAGGGATTTATAAAGGTTTCTACGAGTATGCGAGTAGAAACTCCGGAACGAAGTGACAGGACCTTTCTGTATATTCCCTGTAATTCAACCGCTAATATTTATTAACCAAAAGCCCCCACTATATATCATGATAATTGAGACAATCAAGGCATTCTTTGCAATATTTGCGGTAATGGACGCAATAGGCAATGCCCCAATCTTCATTTCTCTTACTGAGAAGATGTCCCTGAAAGACCACAAGGCCATTGCAAACAAGTCTGCTTTTGTCGCGGCAATACTGCTTTTCATATTCCTCTTCTTTGGCAACCAGATAATGAAATTCTTTGGCATTTCAATCGGAAGCTTCAAGATTGCGGGAGGAATACTGCTTTTCATAATAGGAATTAAGATGATTTTCGGCTTGAGCTTTTTGGAAAAGCACGTCAGCAAATACACAATTGCAATTGTTCCTCTGGCAACGCCATTGATTACAGGGCCGGGAGTTATTACAGCTACAATAATTGCAGTGCACGAGTACGGCTACATACCTGCTGTGATTGCTGCATCTGCTAATTTAATTATATCATGGCTTTCCTACAGGGAATCTCATTTTGTAAACAGGATTCTCGGCAGGCAGGGCGGGGAAGTTCTTTCCAGGGTAATGGGAATAATACTTGCAGCTCTTGCAATAGAATTCGTGTTTGGCGGATTGATGCTGCTGATTAAGGCTGCTGCTTAATTATAATTTCTTCAGAACTTTCTTCAGCTTTTCTTTTTCTTGTTTTGGCTTTTCTTTTTTAGGTTCAGTTTCTTCTTCCGGCTCTTCATCGCCTTCTTCATCATCTTCATCATCAGTTTCATCTTCAATTATCTCTGCTTTTTTCACAACAGCCTTCCTCGAGATTACTTCCCTCATTGCCTTGTTTGCATCTATCTTCTCCCCTTCAGACCTTTTGCCTGAGATTTCAGCAAGGGCTTTTTCAAGAAATCTTGTTTTCATTGCAGTTTGCTCTGTAAGTTTTCCTTTTTCTCCAAGAATTCCAATTGCCTTTTCAAGAAGCTCTATTTTTGACCTTAGCTCGTCAAGCTCCTTTTCCTGTATTGCATTTGCAGTCCAGAGCTGCGCAATTGCGCCTTGCTTTGATTGTTCATAAGCTTCCTTATGTTCTGCAGACTTGGTTACAAGCCTCTCGAAATGGGCTTTTATTTCAGGATTTATGCTTTCTCTCCAGTGTGCCATGCAATGTGGCTGATGGACAGGGGCTATTTAAAGGTTTCTTTTTGAGGCAAAAGGTATTTAAACAATATAATTATCTTTCTAGGATATGTGGCCTTTAATAGTACTGTTAATATTCGCGGCTTTGATACTTGTATTGTATTTCCTTAACTTGTTATTGCCGGTTGCATTATTCACAGCAGCAGGCATATTCGCATTCCTATTCTACAAGTTCTTCATAAAGAAGCTTGACCCTTATCAGGCAGCC
>JBAZYQ010000026.1:0-12541 GCA_041659245.1 Candidatus Nanoarchaeia archaeon | reverse complement strand
AGGGATTTACAAACGAGATTTGGTATTTAAAATACATGAGGCATATGTTTCTTAGGCTATATGCTCAGAGCTAACTGCTCTCATATTCTTCTTTGAAGATACTATAAGGCTTAGTTTTTACAATATTTTCTATCTCTTTTGCTAAATCCATCTGATCTTTTAAATATAACTCCAAATTTGGTTTATTAGTAAAATCAATTAAATAGGTTCCTTTTATATTGCCTGAGTCTATTTCCCTCATAACTGAAAGATACTTTTCGGGTTCTAAACTATACTCTTTTTGAGTTGAATCCAATTTAAGTAAATCCGAATTTAAGATTACAACGGGAAAATGTAACCAGATATCAGTCCATTCTCCAAATTTAACTGGGTGTTCATTTTTAAAATAGACCAATGATTTTACCATAGGCATAATTATCGAATCGAAAATACCTTCATGATTGGCATACAATTTGCCTTTATCCATAACTATCTTAGAAAATTGTACATATTTTAACTCCGATTTATAAAATAAATGTTTTTTCTCTAGTTTTAAATGGACAATTGGTGAAATATAAGCATAGGTTTTTGTGTTTCCTTCTTTTTTTATTATTTTATGGTATCGTTGAAAAGGAAAAGACAGTTCTAGAGGATTTAGCTCTTCATCTCTCTTATTCTTATTTCTTCCAATAAATATAAATGGGCTCGAATTATTTTTACATTCACAAAGTAAATTTATGAAGATATTAATCTTCTTTTCTTCATCATGGAGTATTCTCTTAATAGCATAAATATCAATCTCCCTTGATTTTTTAGTGTCTACATCTTCAAAAGCTCTATTTGTTTCAACATGGAATCCATTAGCTTCTAAGATAGTTGCAATTTCTTGTTCGAAAAGATAACCTGATTGTTTGATAGCTTCTAACATTTCTTCTTTTGTTGGATTTTTTTCCATAATTAGCTATATCCAATTAGATGTTAATAAACCTATTGGGGTTTCAAGGGGCTGCGCCCCTTGGGGCTTTCTTTTTGAAGTAGAAACTTATATAACCAACATATGACTATGAATCGAGCTATGAATTGCTTAATAAGACTCGCATCTCTTACTGACGCCGTCAGGATACAGGAAATAGCACTCTCAAGAAGAGTGAGCGGCACGTCGCAGGAGATTACAGGCCTGATTGACTATCCTGTGCCTTCTATTGAAAAATACAAAAAAAGGGTTGTGGCTGCGCGATTTTATGTTGCAGAAACAGATTCTTCGAATGTGATAGGATTTATGGACGCTTATACCAACAATAAGCTGGGAGAAGTTTTCGGCGATGATCCTGTAATAAAAGAAATAAGCTTGCTTTCAACAAGCCCTTTTATTTATATCAATACAATTGCAGTCCTAAAGCAATACGAAGGAAAAGGTGTTTCCTCTGATTTGTTCAGCCGGCTGGAGTCGGAACTGGTTGGATATAAACAAATTTGGGCTGCAATTGTCCACAAGCCGCTGCGCAATATTATTTCTGTTGCAGTTTTCAGCAAGGCAGGATTTACTTTTGAAGAAGAGATTAGGGCTTTTGAGAAATATACTTTTGGTTTGTATAAGAAAAAATTATAATCTTATTTTCCAAACTTGGCAAATCTTTCCAAATCAGAGAACGGGAACGGCCTTTTGTTTGTCACAAAGGTCATATACTTCAAGAACTTGTATATCTCTGTGTTCCAGTATTCGCTGAAATTAGCCAATTCTGCATTTCTTTTTGCAGTGAACAATACAATCAGCCAGTTTACAACAACAAGTATCTGGATTAATCCTTTCCATATACCGAGAATAATCCCTGAGACAAACAGGACAACAATCCTCATGAATGCCTCTTTTCGCTCCGGTTTCATGTGTATTATAAGGCGAATTGAGTTTATATATCTTTACCTGCAGGAAAGCCCTTCGTAAGCCGGGTCAACAACTCCGGGAGTTGGTGGTCCTCTCTTTCCGACTTCAAACCTTGTGAAAAATACTTTTGAAGCTCCTGCTTCCAATGCGCCTGAAAAAGACGAAGCAACATCTGCTGAATTCTCATATTCTGCTTCACTCACCCATATTGGCTTTGAAATCCCTTTTGAAGTTAAAAGCGCCTTGAAATCCTTTACATTAAGCGTTGCCTTGTCTCCCCTGTTGATGAAGTGTATGTTTGCAATGTCAAAGTCTTTTGAGATGTCAAACACCTTTCCCCAGAATGAAAGCATCCAATCCTCAGTTCCGGCTGCTCCGCCATGCAGAACCTTGCAGTCAGGGCAGGCTCCTTTTATAGAAGAATAGCTTTGTGAAAGTATGTCTGCATATTCTGCTTCAGTGCCTTTGAAGAATGTCAAGTCTCCGCCTTTCATCTCAGGCTCATTCAAAACTTCCCAGTATTTTATTGGAGTTTCCAATCCTTCCATGTCATCTGTTCCATCGCCGTCATACCTTTCAACAAGCTTTGCAACAAATGTTTTATAGTCTTCCATATTGCACGGCTTGCACCTTGACTTTGGTATTCCGCCTTTATAATTCATCTTTTCATACGGGTAGAACTGGTCATTTGATGCAACTTCGCATTCTGTTGAATGGCAACTGCTTTGGTCCCATCCAGCATACGGCCAGATTGTGGCTAATATTGCAACATTATTTTCCTGAGCAGCCTTAACCCACCTGTCTGTTTTTTCAAAATCAAATGTCCCTTTTGAAGACTCTATTCTTTCCCATATAAACGGGCCTTCGTGCGGCCTTTCCCAGGCTGCTTTTGCCTTTGCAACTGTATTTGCCTCATCTTCTCCGCCTATGACAAAGCCGATGCAGTTTGATTCTATTGAGGATTGGATTGAAACAGGCTTTTGCACTTCCTTGGGCTCTTCTGCTATCGGTGATTCTTTAATTGTTTCAGCAGGGGGTTCTTCTATAACCGGAGTTTCTGCAATCTCAGAAGCTGCAATCTGGGTATCTTCAGGCGCCTGTGAGCATCCTGCCAAGAGAATTATAGCGATTAATGCGAATATGATGTATTTCAAATGAACCACCTCTCTTTTTTATTATGCTTTTATGTATTTAAGGCTTTTTGAAAAGGCAGCTTATTTGAAGGTATCATGCAAATATAAGCAGCTCGCCAAGGATTACTTTTAAGTCTCCATCGCAATTATCAACGCCTTCAATCATTGATGTAAGAATTCTTCTGTCAAAATTTCCTTCCTGATAAGCGCAGCTCAGGCTTTTGCCTTCAAGCAGCCTTTTCATGTCAGGGCTTTCATTTGCAGTTACTATTGTTTTTGTAAACGTGCAGTCTTTTGCGTTATACTGGACTGTCCCGAAATCTTCATTCCTTGCCATGTCTACAGTCCTGCAGCTGTCTGCAGCTGATGCAAAGCAGTCATTTGTATTGCATGTTATTGGCTGTGACATTGAGGCAATATATGGCTGATAGCTCATAAACATCATCATACTGCAAAATATTGCTATTCCTATCACAACCAGCATTATTATCCTGAAAAATCCCTTTATTGCGCCAACAAATGTGCCTTCCTCTTTTTTCATTGCCATTCTTGTTTTCAGCGAAAGCTTTCCAAAGCCATAAAGCGCTGCAAAAAGCAGGCCGGCAATGATTGTGTTTAGGATGATATACAAGATGATTCTTAACGCTGTCTTCTGTGCAACTATTGTGATTATATTTTCAATTATCCAGAATATTGTGATTACCCAAATATCCAGCTTTACGCTCTTTCTGAATCTTTCCTCATAGTCAATGGCTTTTTCAGTTTTTTGCTTCTTGCCTGAAATAGTTTCTGAAGCTTTTTTTCGCGCCTTTATAATAAAATAAATCATTAGGGCTAATGCAATAACTATGATTACGGACTTTGTACTTGATACGGCTGCTGTCGCCTTCTGCTCTGCTGTTTCTTCGGCTAATGCCACCACTGCAGCAATTATTAATAAAATAAATGTCCACAAAATCATTATTGGCTTTTTTATTCTACTGCCCATATACCGCCTCATTTGTCTTTTCCTGGCTTGCGCTGAATATTACTTCTCCAACTTTGTCCCTGCTTGGCTCAATCTTGCCGGACCATGCAAAACTCCTGCCCCAAAGCTCGGCATTCCTGTACATTTCTTTCATCTTTGCATCCACATCGCTGACAAGCACCAATCCTTCATTGCCAAGCCTTTTCATTAAAGGGGAAGTGGAAGATGCAGGCTGCACAGTCACTCCCAAGTCTGCCAATACCTGATGCCTTAAAGCTTCGTTCTTGATTCCTGCTGACATCTTGTCAAAGTCTTTTGTGCCTTTCAGCCCGAGCAAAGCCCTTCCGTAAAGCACTCTTGCTGTTTCTGAATCCCCTTCTTTCCTGTATATGGTACCAAGCGCAAAGTTTGCCCTTGAGTCATACTCATCAGACTCGAGAATGCTTTGAAACTGGCTTATTGCTTCTATTTTTGAATCATAAACTTGTTTTTGCAGCTGCGCAATCTCATCAATGTCTTTTGACTGGAACATTTTGTCCCTGTTTTCCAGCATTTTTACATATGCCTCTGTTGCCTTGTTAATCTTTTCATCATATCCTGCCTCTTTTGCAGCAGCCTGCCTTGCCTCAAAATCGCCAATGTCATTCTGGAGGTTGAACGCTGCAGTTGTCTCGGTATCAAGCATTTCTTTTGCTATGAATTGGGACTCTTCCTTATTATTGCTGAAAGATGCTTTGATTTGGGAAATTGTATCCTGCGCTTTGGTTGCCTTTTCCGGCTCGCCGTTTTGCTTGTATTCTGCAACAGCATCATTCAGCCCTTTTGCCATTGCTGCCAGGCTTGCCAGCTCTTCCCTGTCAAGGGTTCCGCTTTTTATTTTCTGCGCTTCAAAAGCATTTGCGGCCGCTTCCACTGTGTCATAATAATCTTTCTGCAGTCTGGTTAGGGCTTCATAGTTGCCGCGCTGCTTCTCTGTTTCCATTGCCTTGTTCAGTGCCCCGATGTACCATGTTGCCTTCATGGCATCAATGGAGTCGTGCATGCTTAGCAATGCATTTAATACCATCGGCTGCAGTCCGCGTATATAATCTTCAAGCTGCCAGTCAGTCATCTTCCTTGTATTAACTGAAGAAAGCGTGTTAAGGAGCATAAGGTTCAATTGTTTTACATCCTGCGCATTATCCAGCGTCTGCTTTGCGTTTTCCAAAATAGAATCAAAATCCTGCACTTCTTCTGTGTCTTCTCCTATTCCGGTTTCAAGCGTTTCCGGTGCTTCAGGAATTGTTGGCACTTCCGGTATTTCTACAGGTGGTTCAGCATATCTTTCATTTTCTTTTTGCGCAATTGCCCTGTCCATAGAATCGGCTTTGTCAGTAAAACTGCTGCAGTCTCCGCAATTGTTTCCACAAGTATCACTCGCTGCATAACAATCATCGCAGCAAGTGTCATATGTATCACTACAACCCGCGGTGCAAGCCTCCTGGATTGTATCACATTCAGGGCAGCGAAAGCAATTCATAAAGCAGGTATCGCGATTAGCCCAGCAGGGGTCATCGCAGGCATTTAAGTCATTTAAGCATCCTTGTGTGCAGTCGTTTGTATTTTCGCATCCGCTAAAGCAGGAAGACAATTCTTCATTGCATTGAGCCTGCTCGTCCTCATTTTTTTGCTTTTCCGCCTCTAATTCATCTAAAGTCATGCTTTTATAAGGCTCTTCCAATTCTGTAGTTTCTTCAGGAGTTTCAACAGGGGTTGTCGGAGTTGTTTCAGGTGTTTCACCAAGTGGATGCTCGGCACCATATGCCCTGCTTACATCTTCCTGCAGCTGTTCGCATTGGGCGTCTGTTATGCCTGCTGTTCCCCACCTGCAGTATCTTTCCCATGCTGCATATAATTCATCATATGTTCCTGAAGTTGGAAGTGTAGTTGTTGATGTATCTGCAGACGTGCCCACAGGACCGGATGCGCCAACATCAGGTATGCAGTACACTGCATCTGATGCCTCTGTCCCTCCTGAAAGCGTATGGCTTCCTGCTGGGCATTGCATTGCGTAAGCAATTCCAATACAAGATGCTATTAATACAATCAGAAATATCCAAAGAACTAACATTCTCTTTTGCATGATATTTTATTATTCTTCTTGTTTAAATAATTTCTGTTTTTACATGGGAAATTTCCGAAAATGAGACTCAGAGCCTAAAAAGAGCGAATAAAAATGTTTATATATCCGCAAGTACACATAATTTACTGGATGGCATTAAAAGAGTGGATAAAACAGCATTGGGTTTGGTCTATACTTATAGGCATTGTTCTCGTGTATATTATAATCTCATTTGTCCCTTCCTTGTACAGTTCGGTAGAGGAAACAAATGTATTTTCAAAAAGCGGCGCTGGCTACGGCGGCGGAATGTCCGAAGAAGCACTTTATGATTCTGCAGCTCCTTCTCCTCAGGCAGCTGTTCCAGGAGAAAGCACATCCGCTTCAGGGCAAACTGAAGTTGCAGAGCGGAAGATAACAAAAACAGCCGGCATAAGCACAGAGGTTGAGACAGGAAAATTCAAGGAAGCCGAGTCAAGGGCAAAGGAGGGTATTTCTTCGCTGGACGGAATTATCCTTAATGAAAATGTGGAATTGCACAAAAATGAAGATTCATCTTATTACACGGGCGGCTATTCAATCAAGGTTGAATCAGGCAAATATGATTCCCTTGTGGCAAAGCTGAAAGAAATCCCAGAGCTGCAGAGCTTCAGGGAATATGCCACTGATATTACAGATGATTATACTGACCTGGATGTTGAGCTTAAGGCTGAGAAAAACAGGCTTGAAAAGTACAGGACATTGTATGCTCAAACAAATGACACAGAAGACAAGATAGGTTTGATAGATGCTATGTTTTACCAGGAAAGAACAATAGAATACCTGGAAAAGGCATTGAAAGAGGAAGGAAAAAGAGTTGATTACTTTACAATTGAATTCTATCTTAGCGAGAAAGAGCCAAGCTTCTTTAATGTGGAATTTGTTGGGGCATCAGAATTGTTGGCAAACATTGTAAGCGGCACCAGCGCCCTGCTCACGATTGTTTCTTCCCTTCTTCCATTTCTGGCAGTCGGCTTCGGAATCTGGGGCGTAAGGCGCTATTTCAGGAACAGGAAGGCTGCTGAAAAGCCGGTATTCAGGAAGAAGCAATAAGAAAGATATAATCCTATCTGTAGGAAATTATTTAAACACATTCTTCGTCTTAAGTTATAATGGAAAAAGAGAAATCTTCTGAAAAGGATTACAAGAAATACGCACAAAACCTTCAGAAATACTTTTTGATTTCTGTAGTGATTGTCATTGTTTTGGTTTTCTTTGTTCTCTGGGCAACAGGAGTATTCAAAGTTTGCGGGGATTTTTACTGCACTGCCAAGGAATGCATTTCAGGCTGCAAGGACTGTGATGCTGATTCCTGCCTTGACAGGATTTGCCAGCCGCAATCAAGGGAAAACTGCGATAACTCGGGGGATTGCACCTGCGACATCAACCAGGTCTGCGGACCTTACAGGCAGGGCAGCGATGAGAAAGGATGTTATTCCATGAGATGCGGCGATACCTTCTGCGATGCAAAAGGGGAAAGCAAAGAAAAATGCTGCATTGACTGCGGCTGCAATCCGGGATACAAATGCAATACGGAGAAAAATGAATGCCAGTTCCTTACTCCCGGGCTGGACATCAATACTAAATCTGTTATTGCAGGAGTTTCAGCAAGCACTTTATATTCAAATCGCGAGCTGATTGATGATGAGGGCAAAAAACACGCTTTGGTTTCCATGAGCATAACTAATAATGCACCTAATATTGCCAAAAAAGTGGCAGTGTCCCTTAAAATTGGGAATTACACAGCTGAACAAAGCGAGGAGCTTGGCGATATGGGTCCGGGAGAATCCAAAGACTATGACTGGTATCCTACACCTACGGAAAATATTCTTACAATAAGAGACAATATAAATGCCCTTATTCTTGTAGTGGCATCTTTTGAGGATGAGCACGGAAAAAGATATACCTCGACAAAGAGCATACCCTTGGAGATAGCAGGAAGAAGCAATTGGGAAGATTATTCTTCTGTGTCCCAGTTTGTCACTCCTCTGGAAAGCGTGGTAAGGCAGACGGTTTCTGCAGCAGGAAGCTTTTCTACAAGAGATGATGAAGGAATTGATCAGGCAGCCAGGCAGATTTGGGACATGCTGGGCGGGCTTAATATAGAATATATTTCCGATCCAACCATAGAATACCGCCAATATCCGGCAGATGTGCTCAAGACAAAAAGGGGCGATTGCGATGATCTTGCAACCTTATATGCGGCATTATTGGAATCAGTCGGGATTAAAACAGCCTTAATCATCCATCCAGGGCATATGTATGCGGCTTACTATGACAGCAAATTTATCAATCCGGTCGAAACCACAATGATAGGATCTTCGTTTAAGAATGCCCGTGATGAGGGAAACAAAGAGTATGGAGAGCATAAGACTGATAAATATATAACAGCTATTGAAGATGAATGGAAAGCCAAGGACATAAAAACTCCGGGCAATGTGGGGATAAGCACAAGTGAGGTTTCCATTTCCTTGATTGAAGTGCGCCATACATATGATTTTGAGTGGGTATGCGATACCGGAACTGCGGACAACTGCCAGCATTATGCCCTTAATGTGTATTGCGATCTTACTTTTATCAATAGCGGAACAGGCGAGGGCCAGAAGTGCGTTGATGTTTCAACTTTTGTTAACGATGTGGATGTTCATGATGAGGTTGTGTGCAAAACAGTCGAAGGCGGCAGCAGTGAAACAGCCAGGGTTACTTACACTAATCCAAGCCAGCCTAATGCGCCTTTCCAGTATCGCTGTGGAATAGAATAATTAAAAAGAAAATTAAACTGTTAAAATATAATCCTTATTTTTCAGCATCTTGGCGTCGGAGTAATCAATCCGCGGCATATCCTATTATATCCTTCTGTGTAATTGCCTGCGCCAATTCTTCTTATTTCAGAATCCATGCCTGAGAACATTGCGCTCATTTCAGTTGAATTAAACATAGGTTTCCAGAACATTGTTGTCCAGTCATGTTCAAGAGTATTGTCGGTAAGCCCTCTTGGTATCCTAAGCAATACATCAGCCGCCCTTTCTCTCAACAATATATATGCCTTGCTTGCGTATGCCTTTCTTGCAGCCTGCACATTATGGAGGTATTCAACCTGCTCTCCCCTGTCAGGAGTGTATCCTTCATATGCTTCCAAAGGGGCAGTGTTCATTGCATGGAATTCATCAATTGTAACAAACATATCTTTTGCAGAAACTTCTTTTGTTCCTCTTAAATAATACAGCATGTAAGGGTCATCGCCGTGAATCAATGCAATTCCTGCAGTTGTAAACAAGGGAGCAGTATGCCTGTCCATTGACCTGCTTTTGGTTACAGGGATATTTATTAATCCGAGAATTGCGTTATACATTGAGGAAGTTCCTGAGCATCCGATTGTCATGCTTTTTGCGCCAGTTGGCGGGTTAAGGACTTTGTCAAGCGGAAAAGGGCCTTCATAACTGTAAATCTCTGCATATTCTTCAGCGCTTGTTGAGGTTTGGTGCACGAGGTTTGCGCGCATCCACTGCGTAAGCGCGTAAATGGCTTTCTTCTGCGCTTCTATTTCAGGCTTTGCAAATGAAACAGTTTCTCTTGCTCCGATAATTGGCCTTGAAGGCTCAGGGAAAGGAAGTGTTCTTGGGATTGTTATTATTTTCTTGCTCTTCAGAAATTCAAGGGTGTAAAACGGGTTCCAGTCTGTTATTCCGTCTATTCCGCTCGGGTTAAGATAATGGAAGCTTATTGTGTATCCCTCAACGCCTGCGTAGTTGTATGTCAGGAACTTTCTTCCGTCAAACAGGATTGCAAGCTCCTCATTATTGTATGACTTGACACTCCAGTTGACAAGTTTATTAACTTCAACATAAAGCGAGACAGCAATATGCGGAAGCCACATGTTCAATGCCTGCTCTTCTGTGAAATAAGTCTTATTTTCCCCGCTGACTCTTCTTATGGTTCCTGCAGGCGGAGCTGTGTATGGAAAAGGCTGGTTGGACTCAAGCAATGCAAGGTAATAGGATAATTTTTCCATGTTTGGATTTGAATATATTATGCTCTTGCCTGTGGGATTTCTTGCACTTGTCCAAATCATCTGCTCAAATACTTGCGGGTTTGCTGTTTGGAATGCCTGGTATTTGCCTAAATTAACTGATGAGAATGCAGGATTTGTTGCATCTGTTGCTGAAAGATGTATAGGGTATGTTGTGTTTGCATCGCCTCCAATGCTTGCTGAAGGCGCCCTTATTCTCTCGATTAATGAGCCGAATCTTGAAAAGGATATTGCTTTTCCTGTCAAATCATCCACTGAAATATTATTGTGGTAAATGAAAGCCCCTGAAACAATAAGAAGCAAAGCAAGAATGACTGCAAAGGCTGTTTTCATGGTTATATCTAGTGAGGGATTGTATTTTAACCTTTCTGCGCAACCTTTTTATACGATTAAATCAGCTGAATATTATAAAAGAGGATTACAATGATAAAATACCTGATTGCAGCAATGGCAATTATTCTGCTAATAACAGGATGCGCTCCAAAAGAGACGCCCCCTCAAGAAGTGATTCCCGCGCCTGAGCCCCCTTCTCCTGAAATGATGCCTCCTCCTGAATCTATTCCGGGAATGCCAGTTGAAATTCCGCCAATGCCTGAAGCGCCTTCTCAGAAATGGGAAGAGCAGGGAATTGCAATAGAAGGGGCTTATGCTGACGCAGAGATAGTGGAAATCGGCGGGGAAAAATACAGGATGTATTACAGCGCAGAGCCCGAAGTTCCCAACTTCAAGGGGCAGGTTTACTCGGCTGTTTCAACAGACGGAAAAATATGGGCAAAGGAATCAGGCGAAAGAATGCAGTGGGCGACATTCCCCTCTGTGATAAAGCTGGATGACGGCAAATACAGGATGTATTACCAGAATGCAGGCGTTATAAAAAGCGCATTGTCTTCAGACGGATTGTCCTGGCAGGAAGAATCAGGCACAAGAATGGACGCTTCTAATAATGCCGGGCTTGCTTTGACAAATGTTGCAGCTCCCACTGTAATGAAGATTGGCAGCGAATATGTTATGGTTTACAGGGGGGACATAAATGAGAAATACCCTGCAGAAGTTCCTAATCAGAATACTCAGTTGTTTTTGTGGGCAATATCTTCTGATGGGCTTTCATTTGAGAAAAAGGGAATTGCCTTGGACAGCAGGACTGATGAATTCAGCGGATTGCTTGACGGATGCGAGCTTGTGCAGTGGGATAATGGAGCAAGGCTTTACTTCTGGTCATACAGCGGAGTGTACCATTCTTCTTTTGACGGGACTAAATTCTCAGAAGCAGAGTTTGATTACAGCACTTCTGGTAATCTTAATATGAAATTCTATCCAAATCCCCCTTCTGACCCCACCCTGATTAAGATAAGCGGCAAATGGATGATGTATTACGGGCAGCACACAAAAGGCATTTATTACGCTGAGCTGAATGAGTAAATATTATAAACCCTTGTTCTACGTAGGTATTATGGCACAAAAAATAGCCCAGGGCGCTGAAGCAATCATCTGGCTTGACGGAAATAAGATCATCAAGGAAAGGATAAAGAAGTTGTACAGGCATCCTGAGATTGACAAGAGAATAAGGCAGAAGACAACAAGACAGGAGACTAAACTGCTTGAGAAGGCTGCAAAGGAAGTTCCTGTGCCTAAACTGTTGAAGTCTTGTGATAAAGCCATGGTTATTGAGATGGAATTCATAGAAGGAAAGAAGCTTCGCGACTTGGTTGACTCAATGAGCTCTTCTGAAAGGCGGGACGTGTTCAAGAGAGTGGGGAAGAAAGTTGCCAAACTGCATAACATTGATGTTATTCACGGCGACTTGACAACTTCAAACATGATTGTCAGGGAGAAAGTTTATTTCATTGACTTTGGATTGGGATTTGTTTCATCTAAGGTAGAGGACAAGGCTGTTGACTTGCATTTGTTAAAGCAGGCTCTTGCAAGCAAGCACCACAGGCAGTTTGAGGAATGCTTTGATGCTGTAATGGAAGGGTATAAGGCAGAGATTAAGGATTTCAAGGCAATTGAGAGCCGCTTCAAGAAGGTTGAGGAAAGGGGGCGCTACAAGGAAAAGGGAAAGGCATAAATATTTGGAAGTATGCTATAATGATATGATTGACAGCTATAAGTTCGGCAGAATCACAATTGAAGGCGAGGAGTATACAACTGACCTGATTCTCACTCCTACGAAAATAATCAAGAACTGGCAAAAAGGGGAAGGGCTTTTGCTGAAATCCAGTGATTTGAAGCAGGCGATGAAAGAGATGCCTAAGGTTCTCATTATAGGCATTGGCTTTGAAGGATGCGCAAAGCTGGATTCCAGTGTTGAGTATATTTGCGCCAAAAATAACATAAAGCTCATTGTGCAGAAGACAAAGGATGCTGTTTCCACTTTTAATTCCATGAAAGCACCTGGTGTTGTTGCTGCTTT
>JBAZYQ010000025.1:0-12721 GCA_041659245.1 Candidatus Nanoarchaeia archaeon | reverse complement strand
TGCTTAATATCCTTAAAACTCCTAAGACTAGTGTAAAAATCAGGTTTATAAGCATTGCGGAATTTTGCTCTTAAAAAGCCCGCCTCCGGCGTTATTTTATTGTTTGCGATAATTATATAAAGATGAATTTATTCTCTTAGTTTCGGGTGAATTTCAATGGCTGAAAAAGGGCTTGAGTACAAAATATTTGCATCTGAGGAATGGGATTGGTTTGTGGCATCTAAAAAAGGAGGCAAGAAACCCCTGGTATTATACGAGGGTCATGACTTAAAGGACGCTTATAAGTCAATCCTTGAGGATATGGGCTTTAATATTCCGGTTGAGAAAAGAGACATGGCAGACACCGGCGGATACGAGCCGGTAAAAAAAGATTTCGCAGAATAAGGAAGGACTTAGGCGTGAGTTCGTTGCTTATCTTATTTTAAAGACAATTTCTTGTTTGAATTAATGCCGAAGGCTGGCTTTCTCAGAATAAAGCTTAAATACTTCCATTAGATTACACCTCTTATCAAATATTAGGAGGACTAACATGGTATTATCACCGGACGAGCTTGAGAAGAGGGTTGAGAACACAATAAAGACATATGTTGATAATCTGACTGTTTCCATTGACAGGTATCTGGAGGACCAAAGGCTTCTGTTTGGGAATACCGGCAAATGCTCCTATCCCTTATCTGACTACGGAAAAACTGATGAAGTCAGGCAGAAAGTCCTTGCAAGGATAATCACTGCGTACCAGTCAGCAGGCTGGGATGTAACACATATTCGTGACGAGGATGAAGAGCTTACATTCAAGAAGAAAAAATAGAAATATTAAGCTCATGGCAGGAGCCTTTTTTTAACATAAGGCTTAAATACTTTCAGTTAATTACACCGCATATCAAACATTTGGGGGTATAAAATGGTACTATCACCGGAAGCTCTTGAAAAAAGAGTTAGCGAAGGAATAAACAAGCACTTTAGGTGCATGACAGGCAAAATAGACAGGTATCTTCAGGAGGACATGCTTGAGGGCAATAGGGCGCCTTTTCAATATGTTTTAGAAGATGATGAAGTTCCTGAGGCAATAAGGGCAAGGGTTTTTAGGAAAATAGTTAAGGCCTATTCAGATAACGGCTGGAATGCCAGATGTGAAGCATATATTCCTGGTAGTCATCTTTTCACTTTTAAGAAAAAACAATGACACTGGAAGAAGAGCTTAAGGATCCTGAGCCTGTATGCGTTGAGGGCATTGATCCCGAGCTTGCTGTGCAGAGGGCTTATGATGCGGGATTGATGGCTAAATCTGACTGCGGGGCTTATAAAAAGATGAAACTTATCACTCCTGCATATTTTGCTCTGGGAGGATTTTTCTTAAGCTGTTTTACGCCATTTACAATCCTAATGGCTGCAATGTTTTTGGGATTGGGCACGCTCGCAGAGCTTAAAGGAGCCAGAGGCTATGAGAATTTTGCAGGGTATGAATTAGAGAAGAGGCTTAAGCATTAGTTAAGCTTATATATTATCTATAAATAGTAACTTCTGGGGGTATCAATGGCAAAAAAACACCTTGAAGACAGACTATTATCCAGGGAAGATGCATTAAGCAACTTAAAGCAGATGCTGTCAGAACCCTGCATTAAGAGCATTGTCAAACATGACACAGTAATTGGCGATGCAACAGCAAAGAGGCTGGGTGACTTGCTCATATATACCAACGGCATCAAGGAATACATCAAGCCACAGATTGACAAGTATCTGGAGGCAAAGCTGTTCATACTTTCAGAAGTTTTCAAGAATTATATGAAAGGGAGATTGAATTAAAATGGCAAATGAATTAACAGTTGAAGGATTCACACAAATAGCGCCAAATGAGATTTACACAAGAGAAAGAAAATATAATGAAGGCACTGCTGCTGACCCGGTTACATGGGAGCAAACCCCTATTGAAAAATCAATTACTGACATACTGATGTTCTCAATATCATCTATTCCTTCAAGGCAGGAATTGCTTGAGAGAATAGCGGAAAATGCGAATGCAGTTTTGTCAGACATTGTTTCAGGAAAGCTGCCTAAATCCAAGATTGATGAATGGAGCAATATAAAAATTGAATTAAAGAGCGAATATTCACCTTCACAGCAGATTTTGAAAGGAATGCCTTACAGGATTATTGAAACTCTTTCAACATGCATTCTTGCGCCGTCTTCATCGCGCGATTATACTGAGCTTGCAAAAATGTGCTATCCTGTCAGGATTGACAATCAGGATCCAAAAGCAGACAGTGACCTGGATATGGTTGATATTGTTTACATTCCATGGGATACAAAATTTTTGGATTCTATGAAAGGCGATAAGGCAGATCCGAACTTTTACTGGAATCTTCTAAGGCATAATCTCAGGGCAGTTGCGCAATTGCCTATAATGATGTCAAACGGCATTTTGGAAGACAGGGAAAAATTTGTATCCCGCCTCAAGGCAAAAGAAATGCCTGGCCAGTTTAAATCAACTCTTCTTGTGGCAGTGGATGCTGTTTACTCCTGCGACACAGACCTTATTGCAGACAAATCAGCATCAAAATGGGAAGAACTGACTTTCATCTCATTGAAAAATATGTATACTAACTTGAGATCAGGTTCTTTTGAAAGAATGAAAGCCACAATGGGAGAAAGGCAAATGGCAACAAGACCTGAAGAACCTTCTGCATTGGAAAGAATGGCTGCTGCGCAAAAAAAGGCAAAATCTGAAAAATAAGAAATAAAATAAAAGAATTTACTCTTCTAATTCAGAAACTTCAGGGGCTTCTTCTTTTGGAGCAACAGGCTTTGGCCTGTAAATTTCTGCAAAGCCGGGAGCCAAGATAATCCAGTCTCCGCTCAAGCCTGCAATCTCCGAGCCCATTTCCGCCGAGACATTCTTTAATTTGTTGACAGACCTTTTCAAGTCAATAACATCTTTCTCTTTCAATGGAGAAACATCAAGAAGCATTATTGTCCTGCCTTCCCTTAAGACAGCCGCAATTTTCTTTGTGTCATCAAAGCATGTAAGCTGCATTGTCCTTACGCTTACTTTCGGTTCTTGCTTTTGGTGCTCCAGTTCTATAAAGTCAGCTGAAGACGCCGGAGCCATGACTGCATTTTTTACCCAATTAACAACTCTTTTCATGTTTTTTCACCCTCTCTAGTTTGAAAATGATGTTATTAGTGATATACGCCTTATTTATATAGCTTTCTGTAATTCTCTCTTAATCATACCTGTTCATCTTTAAGTATGTCTTTATGTCATACAGGATTGCTTCAATGTCTTTCTTGAGCTTTCCCTCGTATTCCTCAAACTTCTGCCCCTTGCCGAACTTGTCGTAGAGCTCCCTGAAAAATCTTTCAAACCCTGTCTTGACTTTCATGGCCCATTCATCTTCGATGTCTTTGGATATGTAGCCGCCGATTGTCAGGGACACATTGCCTTCCTGCACTGTTTTTTTCTTTTCCTCGTCTTCCAGGATTGCATCTTTTGTGTCTGCAATGAAATTAAGCTCGATTATCAGCTTTGTGTAAGTGTCCATCTTTTTTTCGCACTTCCACATGAAATGTGTTTTATGGCCTGCATCATGCCCTGACTCTGCATATTCTTTCTCTTCAATCTTGTACCCTCTTTCCTTGAACCAGGTTCTGAGCATCTTGTAGAAATCCTTAATTTCAAAGCTCAGGCTCTGCTTTATCTTGGTTACAGGCACCACATAATCCATTACTGCCATGGGTTTTATAGAACAATATATTGCTTATATAGCTTTCTCTTGTGCCAGAAGAAACAGAAAGATATTTAAATAATGCCTCTTATTAAGAAAGTATGGATAAAGGATTAGCAAAGACAGGCTCTACATTCTCATTAATAGGAGGGATTCTAGGAATAGTAGTGGGATTAATTGCCATTGGTTCATCTATGCTCTTTAAACCTTACCTCTATGTAGGATTAGTTATATTGCTTGAAGCTATCCTTGTGATTGTCGGCAGCTTTAAGATGAAAGATGAAAAAAAATGTTTTAAATGGTCGGTTATTGTGCTAATCTTAAGTTTGTTTGGCGGCGGCACAATTTTTGGTTTAATCGGCGGCATTCTAGGTTTGGTTGCAGTGAAAAGGTAAAAATGACTGAACAGCCCCTTTTTGAATTAAAGCCCAAAGTTAGTGCTGCGATTGCTCCATTAGCTATTTTTGTAATTATAAGCATAACTTTATCTCTGGTTATAGCCATTGCAAAAAGAAGCTGGTTGTTAGGCGTGCTTCTAATTGCCTGTGTTGGCTTATACATATGTTTCAAGATTATGAGCCTACGGGCTACAACATATAAATTCTATAAGGACAAAGTTGAATTTTATGAGGGATTTCTGCGCAGAATACAGCGCACAGTGCCTTATAGTAAAATAACTGACACTATATTAACACAATCTTTGCTTGACAGGCTCCTTTATACAGGAACAATACAGCTTGTTACTGCAGGAAGCATTTCTACGGGGAGCGCGCTTTTTGCAAAGCATAGGTTTGCAGGTATTATGCTGGAATTTGTCCCTGAACCGGAAAAGAACTTTGCAAAAATTCAGCAATTTATACATAAATAAAAGTGGTGTTCCTGTCGTAAGAAACTATTTTTATGTTTTAAAAGGATAGAAATAATATAAATACACGCAGGATGCCGGCTTTGCTAAGCACTTATTTCTACTCAAGCTTTTCCTTCAGGTCTTCAAGTATATCCCTGGCTTCATCTTCCAGCTTGTCTTCATAATCCTTAAGACGCTTTTTTCCAATGTATTTCTCGTAGATTACCCTCAGGAAATCAGAGAAACTTTTTTGCTTGGACTTTGAATCATCCTTGAAGTTGTTCAGGTAATTCTTCTGCATTTTTGCATTGAACAGAATCTCAACCCTGCCCTGGTTTCTTTTTTTCTTGTTTCCGTCTTCATCCTCGACAACAACAGTGTTCATGTCCCTTACAAGAAATTCAATTTCAATGATGAACTTGACATAATAAGTTACTTTCCTTTCCAGATACCAGTTTGATTCTATGTAAGTGCCTGTTGCGCCTGATTTCTCGGAATGCTTTTTCTCAACGCAGTCATAGTTGTATTGCGATGCAAAATCCGGAATTAAAGCAAACATTCCGTCAAAGTCAAGCACTCCTGCTTTCTTAATCAGGATGTTCTTGAATATGTTTATTGGATTCTTGCGCTCTTTTCCCATTATTGCTCCGCTTCAGTTTGTTCGCAAGCCATTAGTCAGTTTCTTCCTCTGCTTCTTCTTCAGAAACCCCAAACTCTTCTTCTTTGCATTCTTCGCAAAGCATGCGCCCGTCAACATTGTGTAGCCTGCTGTATGCGCCGCATTCTTCGCACTCGCCTTCGTGATACTTTTCTTTTTCAGATTTTAGCTCGTTTGCCATATAGAAAACAAGGAATTTAACATTTATAAACTTATAGATATTCCAGCAGATAAATGGACCTTAAAAAGGCAAGATTGGAGTATATTGAGGAAACAAAACTCAGGCTGCTTGAGGAAGACAGGGACAGGGATGCAATTGTCTTATTTCGCTCCTACAAGCAGATTGAGCAGAGCATAGTTTCATTAAAGGCAGTTGCGGCTGACACTGAAAATGAAATAAAAAACCTTGAAAATCTTAAGCAGGATATTTTTCAACAGCTTTCATCTGCGATAAACTCTTTGATGCCAGAGACTTCAAAAGCAGCAGGAATTATTTTATCTGCCAAACTGCTTGAAAAAGCAGGCTCATTGAAAAAATTATCAGACATGCCTTCATCAAAGATACAAATTCTTGGAGCTGAGAAAGCATTGTTCAGGCATCTGAAGGAAAAAACAAAATCCCCAAAATATGGAATGATTCACATGCATGAATCAGTGGAAAAATCATATAATGGCGGAAAAGCCGCAAGAAAGCTTGCTTCTGAGATTATGAAAGCAGCTAGGATTGATTATTACAGGAAATAAATTAATTGATGCCGGCAGGCGGGCTTCTTTCCCAAAAGACTTATAAGCACATATCAGCTTATTGCTTTAGAAAATTAGTTTCGGAGGTAAAAAATATGGCAAGAAAGGCTAAAAAAACTCTTGAAGACAAGGTAAGCAAAATGGACAGGGAAAGGATGAAAGAATGGCTTCCTATGTTCAAAAAGCAATATGGGGCTGATGTTAGCATTGAGAAAATAGAATGCGTGCAGGCAGGAATCCATGGGGCAACATACAAGGTTATTATTAAGCCTGCGAAAGGCAGAAAAAAATCACATTATCTCAGGCTTCTGCTTGGAAGCGATACGCCTGTAATGATGGATGGCGCATTAACCCAGGCAGGCCAGAATTATGTTGACTTTTGGTCAGACTATGGGAAAATGATAGGCGATGCTTACTAAGAGTATCCTTTTTCTTTTTTATTTTTTTTAAAAACTTCTTCATGAAAAACTATATAAACCTCAACCTATTTCTTTACTAAAATGGCAAACCGCAATTACAAGGAGCTTTCTGACCTGCTTGGAAAGCCTTCAAAAGGAGAAACACAATTTACATTGGGCGGGCCATTTGCCGACAAGATATTTGATAAAACCAAATGGGAAGTAACAGCCTATGCTGTATGCGGCCCATATAAACATTTGCTAATTAATCCCAATGGCAGGGAAATAGCGCGCTTAAGCGGACCTTTTAAAAACTGGTTTGTTATAGACGGAAAGCACACAGGTTATTTTCTCGGCGGGTTCTCTGGCAGACAAATATTCTATGATAAAAGCAGGGACGAGTTTTTACAATAATTTTGGCAAGTATTTCTTTAAGAGAGAATTAATGCCGGCAGGCGGGCTTTCTATTCCGAAACGCTTATATTGGATCTTATGTTTCCAGCGTGTTATGATTAAGAAAACACTTGCAGGGCTTTTGGCTTGCGGAACATTAAGCTGTGGCTATGCAAATATTAATTCTGAAACAGCTTTACATCAAACACCGCAATCAGAATATGCAATTGTTCTCATTGATATGCAGCAGTCCTTTTTGAAAAATATCGAACAGCAAGAGGTTGATGAGGAAGTTCCTTATCAGATTGAGGTTATTCAGGCTGCGCAGAGAAACAATATTCCTGTATTTGTCCTTGAATACCGCAACCACGGCCCGACTATCGAGCCTTTAATGGATGCTGTTGAGCATACAGATTACCAGGTTATAATAAAATCAGATGACAATGGATTTAATCATACGAATCTTGATGAATTGCTAAAGCAGCGCGGAGTTCATAACCTTATTCTTGCGGGAATTAATGCAAGCGCCTGCGTTATTAGGACAGGCTATGGCGCATTGGAAAGCGGCTATGATATTATCACTTCTCCTGACATAATTGCCAATGTCAAATGGGACTGGAATTTTCATGAGTCTGAAAGCTGGTACAGGTTTCACGGCACGTGGATAGAAAGCCATGATGACTTGGTTATGATGATGGACAACTTATAATTCTTTATAGCTTATATTTTTTATATTGTTTGACTTAAGAAAATCCTGCAGTTTTATAATAACATTAAAATCTTCCTCCCTTTCCTTGTTTATGCCGGACTTAGAGGCAGAGTCATATTGCCCCGGATGAGTTATCAGCTCGCAGCTTCTTCCATCTTTCACGCCTTGTAAAAAGCTTGTTACCTCATCCAGCTTCAGCACCCATCCAGAACAAAAAAAGGCGGAATAATCTGTTTGCTTGGTATTTGCCTTAAGCCCGTGGTTCCTTACAGGCACATGCAGCTTTTCAGCAAGAAAGTTTGCCTCTGCAACCACTTCTTTGGAATCTATCTGCTTATGGATATCTATGTGGCTTGGTTGAAAGCCGAACATTGAAATAAATTTCTGATGCTGCTCTTCCATTTGCTGCCTTATCGGCTTTTCAATATCAATTTCCAGATGCAGCCCAATGCTTATTTTTTTGCTGTCATTTAATTTAATCAGCTGTTTTATCTGGCTGTCCTGCTCTTTTGTTACGCGATTAACAAGCAATGTGGTTGATTTTATGAATCCTTTTTCAAGAAGCTCGATTATCTTTTCATTAAACAGCCTGCTTGAGCCGAAGTCATCGGCATTTATGATTAGTTTTATCATATACTTATTGTGCGCTGCCGCGTTTATAACGCTTTTTGTTTATCTCTTCAAAAACTTCATCAGCTCTTTCAAGGAATAAGCATTCACAATATCCTTCTTCCGGCACCAGCCCCTTCTTGCAGTGCCAACCCCGAATTTCATCTGGTTTAATTCCTCTGTTGAATGCGAGTCAGTGTCAATTGAAAGCATAACTCCATTTTCAACAGCTGCTTTTGCATACGCGTCTCTTATGTCCATTCTTTCTGCTGCGCAGTTAATCTCAATAATTGTGTTATGCTTTTTTGCAGCGTCCATTATTGCATTAATGTCAAGCTCCATCTCCTCCCTTTTGCCAATATGCCTTGTGGTGAGATGCCCTATAATATCAACGTGTGGATTGCTGATTGCCTTTATTATTCTCGCAGTCTGTTCTTGTTTAGGCAGTTTGAATTTAGAATGCACTGATGCAACCACTATGTCCAGTTTTTTTAAAATATTGTCAGAATAATCCAGGGAGCCGTTTTCAAGAATATTAACCTCAGAGCCGCATAAGACAGTGATGCCTTTCAGCTTATTGTTTACTCTTTTCACTTCATCTATTTTTTTTAAAAGCATATTTTCAGAGAGCCCGTTTGCAATATTCTCTGACTTTGAATGGTCTGTTATTGCAATGTATGAATAGCCAAGCTTTTTTGCGGCAAGAGCCATCTCCTCAATTGTATTGTTTCCGTCGCTCCAGGCGCTGTGGCAGTGCAAGTCTCCCTGAATGTCAGAAACAGAAACAAGCTTTGGAAGTTTGCCTTTTGCAGCGGCTTCTATCTCTCCTGTATTTTCCCTAAGCTCAGGCTCAATATAAGAAAGCCCTAATTTTTTGTAAACATCTTCCTCTGTTTTTCCTGCAACCTGATTTTCTTTTGAATCAAAAATCCCATACTCGCTTAATTTCAGCTTTTTTGCAATCGCTATTTTTCTTAATTTAATATTATGGTCCTTGCTTCCTGTGAAATACTGCATCGCAGAGCCAAAACTTTTCAACGGAACAACTCTCAGGTCAGCTTGTATTCCCTCTTTCAATAAAACACTTGACTTTGTGTCTCCTTTTGCAATCACTGATTTCACAAGAGGAAGTGAAACAAATATCTGCATTACTTCTTTTGGTTTTGAAGAAACAGCAAGAATGTCAATATCCTTAACAGTGTCCCTCATTCTTCTCAATGAGCCCCCAATCACAACCTTGTCTGCCTTTTTCTCCAAAGCTTTCCTAATTTCCTCAGCAATAGGCATTGCATACGCAATAGGAGTTCTCTCTTGTCCTGCCTTGAAGATTTTCAATCCCTGAAGAATATTCTCCTCTGCTTTTTCCTTAAATGAAGCCAATTTGGAAATCTTGTGCGACAAAGCAGCTTTTTCCAAGTCTTTTACATTCTTTATATTCAGCTTCTTGTAAAGCAGCATTGCTTTCTTTGGCCCGAGCCCGGGCACCTTGAGCAATAGGCTTAATCCCTTTGGAATGCTCTTCTTCAGCTTTTCATACGACTGCACTTTTCCTGTTTTCAAAAACTCCTCAATCTTGTTTGCAATATTTATTCCAACCCCTGAAATTTCCTCAAGAGCTTTCAAACCTCCTTTCTTGTAAATATCTTCAACATCATCAGAAAGCTCGTCAATCGCACGAGCGGCCTTCCTGTATGCAACAGGCTTCCACTGAATATTTTGCATTTCAAGAATGTCAGCCATCTCAAAAAAGATGGATGCGATTTCAGAGTTTTTCATATGCACTTAAACAAACCAGTTTGCAACATGCCCTGCTGTATTTGCAACGCCGTACTTTGTTTTCTTTCCAAGGCCGATTGGCTTTATCTTTACCTTGCCTGCTTTCTTCAGCTTATAGAAAGTGTCCAGCTTCTTGGGGGATGTGTTCAGCTCTGTTATCACATCAATGCTTTCAATGTAAACTTCCATGGTGGGTGTTTTTACTCTTCCTTTGCCGAACTTCAAGAATTTTCCGCCTTCTGTTTTTACATAGCCGATTAAGCTTCCGTCAAGAAGATAGAAATTCACAGCTTCATTGCCATAAATCTTTCCTGCAAAGCCAAGGTTTTTTCCAATGTGCGGGCTGAGCTGTTCAAGCATGAGATTATGAACGTCTTCAAGTGTCTGCAAGTCTTCAATGCCTTCCTCTGCATATGCTATTGATGCAAGGGACAGCATCATTATTATCAGAATTATTCTTTTCATGTTATCACCACAATTCTTGTGCATTTCTGTATATATAAAGATTTTTACATGAACTATTGGCAGTTTGCCTTTCTTTTCCACTATAACAATATTTATATATCATTTTATCCTTAGAAATAGTATTAAAATATTATTAAAAACGAAGGTGATTCAATCATGAAAAAGACACTTGCTATATTTGCCATTTTACTGATGGCTTTTTCTTCTTTGGCTTTTGCTGAAGGCGAAGAAGCAGCTCCTGCGCCAGAGGCGCCGAGCGAGCCGGCTCCATCAGAAACGCCATCAGAGCCAGAAGCTCCAAGTGAGCCTACAGAATCTCCTCCTAGTGAGCCTGATTTACCTCCTGCTTTACCTCCAGGCGAGTTAACAGGTGACCAGCAGCCACCTCAAGGCGAACAGATGCCTCCACCAGTAGTGGGCGGCGAGGGCGGAGATATGCCTGCAGGAGATGAAAACAGGCAGCCGGTAAGCGGTCCTGGAAACGGCGGATGCTGGGTTGGAGAGCAGCAAGTTCCTTGCCCCGGAGAAGGGCAGCAGAATGAAGGCAGGCAGCCTCAGCAGCAGCCTGGAACTAATTTCATGGATACTCAGAATATTCCTCCCGGATGCAAGCAGGAAAATAACAATGGCATGATAAATATTGTTTGCGACAATGCGCAAAGACAAGCGCCAACATTTGACTGCACGCCCGGACCTCAAAGGGAAGAGATTGAAAAGAAATGCAAGGAAACAGGCGGAAGAATTGTTGTAAAGAATATAGTCCAGTCAAAAGGATGCGGAATTGTGGACTGCGTATTTGGCGGAGCTTCAGAAGGAAACTTCATGCCGGGACAGCAGCAAGCATGTCCGGGTCCTGACGAGCTTGCAAAGCAGGAAGAAAATTGCAAGTCAATGGGATTGAATCCTAAAAGAATGAGAAGCAACTGCGAGTTTGTGCAGTGCGAAGACCCGAACAAGCAGCAGACAATGTGCCCTGATGTTTCATTGGAAAGAATGAATGCAAAAGAGAAATGCAATGCAAACAATGGAAAAATGGTGGATGAGTTTGATAATTACGGCTGCCCTGTTCCAAAATGCATCTCTTCAGGAGAAAGCTGCTCAAGCAATGTTCCGCAGGAAGCATACTTCAAATGTGAAGACAAGGGCGGAAAGCTTGTTGTAAACTCAGATGAAAATGGGTGCATCTCATTTTCAAAATGCGTAATGCAGGGACAGGAAGGAGTGCAGGCAGAAGATGAGCTTGATGAAGTTCCTCCTGCTGCAAAGCTTTTGCAGGTTGCATTGAAGCTTGAATCAATAAAGATTTCATTTGACCAGATGTCCAAGCAGATATCGGCAATAGCTGACTATTATGACAACGAAGGCGATTCTGCAAATGCAGAAAGATTCAGGACTGCCGCAGGCATGTTTGAGTCTGCAAAGAAACAAATTGACGCTGTAAAGGAAGAATTAAAGTTAGGCGTCAATGGAATGAGTGTTGAGCAGATTATTGACATCAAGCACAAGATAAGGCAGATTAGCGATGTTGTTATGGAAGATGCGCTTTATGTTATTCTCGGCGGAGAATCAACAGGAACATATGAATCTGCAGCTGATGAAACAACATACGAACAGGGAGAAGGCGTGAACTGCGGAACAGATGGAAACTGCTTTGGCAAGTCATTAAGAATATGCCAGAAAGGCTCGCATTTCAGCCCCCAGGATGGCGCAATGGTAAAAGTTGTAGGGCTTGATAATGGAGTATGCCTGTTACAGGGAAAGGCGTCAACTTCTGAAGGAGAAAAAGAGTTGTCCTGCAAGTTTGCAGATTATGCAACTGACCAGCTTACAATTGACAATGTAATGCAGTACTGCGAAGGTTCAATGGTTGAGTATATGAAGCAGAACATGGGACAATTTGCATCTGAACAGCAAATAAAACCTGCATTAAATTCGCAACAAGCATTTGAAGGGCAGATGATGGGCTGCGAAAAAGTTGACAAGGGAATAAACAAGCAGGGCGTGTGCGGCAATGAGTGCTGTGAAAACAGGTTTGGCGAGAGCAATTACAATTGCCCGCAGGACTGCATGGCGCCGCAGCAACAGCAGGCTGGTTCTAAATTGCAGCAACCAATGTATCAGAAAGTGCAACAGGTTTTTAAGCAAGAAGGTGCAGGCGGCTGTGAAGATGAAATGAGCGGCCAAAGCCCGAAAGATGTTTGCGGCAATGAATGCTGTGAGCCTGGAGAGAGCCCTGAGAATTGCCCGAAAGACTGCAATGCAATGCAAAGGCAGCCTCTTTCTGACAATGGGCAGTTCTTTAATGAGCAGAGAGGGCCTGTTCAGACAACTCCTGTCCAGGGTGTTGTAGAAAGGCCTCAGGTGCCTATGGTTCAGCCTGGCGAACAATTAGTTGAACCA
>JBAZYQ010000024.1:0-12978 GCA_041659245.1 Candidatus Nanoarchaeia archaeon | reverse complement strand
TGTTATTGTTAGAAATACTGATTCCAGGCTAAACTGGCAGTCATAGCTCATTGTATGCATGTTATTCTCATCCTTGCTTGCAGCCAATGTCTTTGTCACGTAATCCCCGCTGTTGTCTTTTATGAATATGCGCAGCCTGCTGAAAGCTTCTTCGTTCATGCTCTCTTTTACATTATCAGATAAATCCCTGCTGAATGTTTCATAATCTTCCGTATTCAGCCCGTCAAGAATATTCTCTGCTTTTGTATCTGCTATTGCATTCTCACCTGTGTTTTCAGGAGAATTATTCTTGGCGCATCCTGTAACCAAAACAAGAATTAATAATAAAATTAAAAATATTTGTTTCATGCTATTTACCTTGCTTTTTATTTATTTAAGCTTTTGGAATGCTTTTTAGGTTTAGCTTCTGAGCTTAAATCGCTTTCAACGCATCATCAATCACATTCAAAGCAATGTCCAGCTCTCTTTGCGTGACATCCAAGGGAGGCAGGAATCTCAATGCCTTGTATCCGCATCCGATTACCATCAGCCCGCGGTTAAAGCATTCTTTCTCAAACTTGTTCCTGTCTGCCTGCTCAACAAACTCAATTGCATCCATAAGCCCTTTTCCTCTTGCGCTTTCAAGGCAGTGGTATGTGTTTGCCATCTTTGTAAGCTTGTCAAGGAAGTAATTGCCCATTGTTTCTGCATTTTTCCAGAGCTGGTCCCTCATCACGACTTCAAGGGTTTTGTAGCCAATTATGGAATTAATAATGTCTCCTCCGCCCCAGGTTGATGAGATTCTTGCAGCTTCTGTCGGAAACATGTCTGCTTTCCCGATTGTTGCTCCGACCTGCAGAGCTTTTGCAGATGTTATCAAGTCAGGAACAATGCCTGTGTGCTCAATTGCCCACAGCTTTCCGGTTCTTCCCAATCCTGACTGAACTTCATCGGCAATTATTGGAATTCCGTATGTTTGCTGTATTCTTTTTAGTTCTGCAACAAAATGTTCGTTAGGAACAATGTATCCGCCTTCTCCCTGCACAGGCTCAAACAATATGTATGCAATCTCTTCAGGGTCGTGCACGCCAACGCCTTTTCTCAGCATCTGCTCAAGCACGCTCATTTCTTCGCCTGTTTTTTTGTCAGTTATCATGAATCCGCAGTTGCAATAAGCTGATTCATCAGCGCCGCAGTAAGGTATTGTCACAACATTCGGAATCATTGGATAGCCTTTCTTGTGGTTTCTCTTGCTGTAGTTCATTGACAATGCTCCCAAAGTTCTGCCATGGAACGCGCCCTTGAAGTTTATTCCAATTCCGCCCTTTCCTCTTTTTGCATAGCAGCACTTCAATGCATTCTCAACAGCCTCTGCGCCAGAGTTTGATGTGAACACTTTTTCATAGCCGAACATTGCTGTTGCTTCAAGTATCTTTTCCTTTAAATCAGTCGGTGAAGGAAGCCCATTGTTCCATTCCCCGTAGAAGTCAGTGCCTGCATACTTTGCCATTGCAAGATATGGGGCTGCCTTCTCAACCATTGCCTTGACTTCAGGATGATTGTAGCCAAGAGGATTGCATCCTATCTGCCCTGTGAAATCCATTAATACATTGCCGTCAACATCAGTGCAAAAAGGGCCTATTGCTTCTGCGTCAAAAGCCCTTACGAATGAATAGCAGTCTGTTGCCTTTGCCTGGACTTTCTTGTCTCTTGCAACCAATGCTTCTGCCTTTGTTCCTGGAAAATTAGCCTTAAGTGAAATGTCTGCTGTGTCTCGGTTCATTTTTGCCTCCTTTGGTAAACTTGTACCTCGTGGAAGGAATGTATTGAAGGCTTAAAAACCTTTGCTAGAAAACAGGATTATTTCACTTCTGTAATCACAATAACCTGCACAGGGCACTCATCAGCTGCCTTTTGCTCGCAGGTGATTTTGTCTATGGCTTTTTTCTTTAATGTTGACAATCCGTTCTTCAAGACAAATGTCTTAGGGCAGACAGCTTCGCAGTTTCCGCATCCTATGCATCCTTCTTTGATTTCTAATTGGTATTTTGCCATGGCATATATTCAGATTATATTCTTTATATCTCTTTCGGGATTAAGAAAGCCGCTTATTTGAGAATGTCTTCCACTCTTTTCTTCAGGGTTTCGTATCTCTTCTGCGTAACAGGAAATGAAATCACATAATCCCTTGTTGTTGCAAAGCTCTTTGCCTTGTCAATGCCCGCGGGTATCTGCGTGCCTTCGGGGAATTGGCATCTTGTCATATCATATTCAATATTATTTATATTGTTGAAATAATGCGAAATCTTCTTGCCGTCAGGCAGAACTGCCTCAGCCCATACAAGCTTTCCGCCAAGATAATCATTTACCACAAGGGAAGTCACTGCGCACTGCCCCCACGCAGGGTTTTCAATGCTCCAGCTGTCAGGGTCAGAGCTTGTCTCTTTGTTCCATGCCTGCTTCACCGCTTTTTCAAGCTCTGAAATTTCCATGAAATAAGGTAATTGATTGGTTGTATATAAATATTTGCAAAAAGAATTGTTTCGGAACAAGGAAACCGCTAATGCGATATCTTTTTAATATCCTTCTATTCTCTAAATCCCATGGACAAGGAGATTATACTTCGAGTGCTTGAAGAGATTGAGAAGCTTAAAGCAGAGAATACTCTTATTATAGTTGAAGGAAGCAATGACAGGAAAGCCCTTAACGAGCTTGGATTGTCCAACATAATAATCCTCAAGGACAAGCCGCTTTACAAGCTGGTTGAGAGCATTGAAGAAAAACAAGTTGCTGTTTTGACTGATTTGGATGAGGAAGGAAAGAAGCTGTACCACGAATTAAAACAGGAGTTTTCGCAGAGAGGGGTAATGATTAATGATAAACTGAGATTATTGCTGTTCAAGACGCAACTAAGGCAGATAGAGGGTTTGAGCAATTACATAGCGAGGAACAATGAGTGAATCAAGAAGAAGGAGCATTGCAAAGGCAATTACATTCAGGATAATTGCCACTCTTGTGACAGCTGCTTTAGTGTTTATTTTGACAGGCGACTGGAGAGTGACTGGCATTGTAGGTGCTGTGGATGCTCTTTCAAAAATATTATTGTATTACTTCCACGAGCGTGCGTGGGAAAGAGTGCATTGGGGCAAGCAATGAAAAAAGAACTAATCAAGGGCATATTCGCAATCGGGCTTTCCTTGTATACTTCTAAGACTCTCATAATAGGGGATGTCCACATGGGCTATGAAGAAGCAATCAACAAGTCAGGCGTTCTTATTCCAAGAAGGCAGTACACTGAGACAATTAGTCTATTGGAGCAGACATTCAATGAATTAAAAAAGTATAAAATGCCTGTTGAGAAAGTTATTATTAACGGAGACCTGAAGCACGAATTTGGCACAATATCTGAGACAGAGTGGAGGAATACTCTTGGGATTATAGACTTTCTATTAAAGCAATGCAAAAACATTGTTCTTTTGAAAGGCAATCACGATACGATATTAGGTCCTATTGCTAATAAAAGGGAAATTGCTGTAAAGGCGTTTGAAGTTGTAGGCGATGTGTTTGTCTGCCACGGGGATTATATCACAGATAAATCTGAATTAAAGAAAGCCAAGGTTTTAGTTATAGGGCACGAACATCCTTCTGTTGCATTAAGGCAGGGCGGAAGGAGTGAGAAGTACAAGTGCTTTCTTGTCGGCGAATGGCAGAAGAAAGCCCTTATTGTAATGCCGTCGTTTAACACTGTTGTTGAAGGCAGTGATGTTTTGAAAGAGAATTTGTTAAGCCCGTTCCTGAAAGATATCAGTAAGTTTGAAGTGTTTGTCTCAGGCTATGGGGAAATCCTGGATTTTGGAAGTGTGAACAAGCTGAGAGCGTTGGAGTAAGAAATCTTTATATACCGCCTATAACAGCATAGCATTATGCATATAATACCTGTTCACGAAGCTGAAAAAGCAGTAAGGCACATCAAAAAAGGCGCTGTTTTCATTTATCCTTCTGACACAAGATACTGTCTTGGCTGCAATGCATTGGATTCAGAAGCAATGCAAAAATTGTCTTTAATAAAGCAGGATTTGGCATTGACTGTTGTTGCGCCTTCAAAAAAATGGATTGAATCTAACTTCACTGTGAAAAAGGCATTCTTGGATAAATTGCCAGGACCTTTCACCTACATACTAAAATCAAAGAAAGTGGTTATTGGAAACAAGAGCATCAGCGGCACAATGGGCATAATGTTCATGGAAAATGATTTTATGAAAATAATAGCAAAGGCAAATGTTCCTGTTGTTTGCACCAATGTAAACCTTGTCGGCAATCTGCCTGCTGTTGACATTCAAAAGATATCCCCTGCAATCACAGGCAAGGTTGATTTCATAATTGACGCAGGATTGCTTGAATCCAACCCCTCAACAATCATAGATTTCACAGGCAGGATACCGTCCATTGTGAGAAGGTAAGCTATTCTCATCGCATTCGAAACCTCCCTTGTCGGAAGGTATATAAAGACATGCAAATATAGAAAAAGCAGATTACGGGGCTGTAGTCTAACTTGGTAGGACACAAGCTTGGGGTGTTTGTAATCGGGGTTCAAATCCTCGCAGCCTCATATAGAAATATAATATTAGGCAAAAAAGGAGGTAACAAAAATGGTATTGACACCGGATGAATTGGGATTGTGGGCATTTTTGGACATGTATGGCCCTTCAAGTCTTGAAAGGATAAGCATTGCTGCTTATCAGGACCAAACGGATATTAAGCGCTACATGGACGGTCTTATCGATAAGGGATACGCTGTATTTGATGAAAAAGAAAAATTGTACAAGCTTAAGTAAAATTTCATAAGATATGCCGGCAGGCGGGCTTTTCGCAACCTTTTTATATGCTTTATTGTTCTTTATTTTTCATGGACGAAGTAGAAGTAAAAGTTTTAGACGTAAACAGGGACGCACTAGCAAAGAAACTTCTCTCTTTAGGCGCCAAGAAACACTTTGAAGGCGAAATCCACGCTGTTTCTTTTGATTATCCTGACAATTCAATAAAAAAAGCAAAAAAGACTTTAAGATTAAGGACAAAAGGCAGCAAGACTTATCTCACATTGAAGAATCCTGTTGACAATCCTGACATCAAGATAAGGGAAGAGCTCGAGCTTGAAGTGTCTGATTTCAAAATAATGAAAACAATTCTTGAGTCTTTGAATCTAAAGCAGTGGAGAGACGTAAAGAAGACAAGGATAAGCTACAAATTAAAAGACGCATTGTTTGAGTTTGACAAGTATCACGAAGAATTCGAATACATTCCTGAGTTTGTTGAAATAGAAGTCATGGCTGATAACAGCAAGGAAGCCATAAAGAAAATCTACGAATACGCAGCAATGCTTGGCATTAAGAAAGAGCAGTGCCTGCCGTGGACGCTGAATGAATTAGTAAATCATTACAAGAAATAAAGCGGCTTTATCCATTACCAGCTTTTAAAATTCAAAACATCTTTCCAATTCTTCCACGTAAGCCTCATTTTATGCACATTCCTGTTATAAGACCTGTCGTAAAGCGCATGTATCCATGAAGGCATTGCAGCGCCTGTAATCTTCGGCTTGTCATCAATAAGAATATCTCCCTTGATTATTGTCTTGTCCATTGTAAGGATTATTCTCTTTGTCCATTCATAGCCAAAATGCGCTTCAACCCACTGGTATTTTTCAAGAACGCAATTTTGGTAATGCGACATAGGGGAAGTGCAGATGAAAACCTCGTGCCCTGCGGATTTCATTTCAGTGATTGCTTCCAGCCCGCCTTCTGTTGCCTCAGGTATTACAAAAAGCGAAGGGTCTTTCAAAGCCTCTTTTAATAATGGAATATATTCTTTTGGATAGCAGTCATCCACATAAAAAGTGGGCTGCTGCTCAGCAGGAATGCAAATCAGGTCAGGATGGAGTTTTCTCCAGATTTCCTCAAAAGCCTTGCATGTCTCAGCAAGCGTATCATCCATATCCACCAGCACTTTCATAAGGCTGGTTATAGTCATTACCTTTATAAATATTCACATATATTATACTAACATGGGAAAAAGGCAGTGGCTTGTGCTTGCATTGATTCTTGCTTCGTTTGCAATAGGGCTTTATTTCTACCCCTGGATGCCTGAGAGGATTGCATCGCACTGGAATGCAGCAGGAGAGGTTAACGGCTACATGCCAAAGCTATGGGGCTTGTTCTTAATGCCTTTTATCTCAGTTGCAATGTTTCTCCTGTTCCTTGTAATACCCAAGATGGAGCCGATGAAAGAGAACCTTGCGAAATTCAGGACTTACTTTGACACGTTCACACTTGTTTTATTCCTTTTCCTGTTTTACATTTACCTGCTTACAATATTGTGGAACATTGGGGCAAGGTTTAACATGAGCCAGATGCTTGTGCCTGCTTTTGGATTCCTGATATACTACTGCGGCATTTTGATGCAGAACGCGAAAAGAAACTGGTTTATTGGAATAAGAACTCCCTGGACATTAAGCAGCGAATCAGTCTGGAACAAGACGCACCAGCTTGGAGGCAAATTGTTCAAGATAGCTGCTGTAATTACATTTGCAGGAATCTTTGTGCCAAGATATGCGATATTCTTTTTTATAGTGCCTGTTTTATGTTTCTCAGTATTTTTATTCGTCTATTCGTATGTGAAATACAAGGCGATTGTTTAAAGAGGCAATTTATGAAAAAATACAGCCGGCAAGAGCAGAAGCTGCTTGCAATATGGGCAGCTGACTGCGCTGAAAGAGTGCTTCCATTTTTTAAGAAGGCATATCCCCAAGATGACAGGCCGGTTAAAGCGATTAAAAAATGCAGGGAATGGGCTCGAACAGGCGTCTTCAAAATGGCAGACATACGCAGGGCTTCTCTGGATTCTCATGCAGCGGCACGCAAGGCAAAAAATAATAATCCGGCATGTTTTGCAGCCAGGGCAGCAGGGCAGGCAGTTGCAACAGCACATGTTCCCCAGCACGCTTTTGGAGCTGCTTACTATGCGCTTAAGGTGGTTTCTGCAGCTAACCCTTTAAATCCAAAGGCTAAAATTAAAAAAGAGCTTGCCTGGCAGACAAAGCATATGCCTAAAAGCCTGAGGAAAGCATGGAATGAATGGCAATTAAAGTGCCTTCCCAAAAATTTAATGAAATCTTCCATGTGAATCTTGCTTCACAGCTTTGACGACGTGAAGACAAAATGGCTTTCGCCAATGTTGGAAAAAGGACTAAAAAATTATATCCTTAAATCTTCTTCATCATTCTTATGTCTGTATCAGAAAATCCCCACTTTTTGTAGACAGAATAGGCATGTTTGTTATGCATATATACATTGAGCCCAACACATTTTATTTTTTTTGACTTAAACCACTTTATGGCTTCTTGCTTTAATTTTGAGCTTACCCCTAATTTCCTGAATTCTTTCTTAACAAAAATATCGCATATTACCCCAACGTTAATTATGCTGTATCCGCGCTTATCTATGGTTAGCTCTATGTAGCCGGCCGGCTTTCCGTCTTTTTCTGCAATATAGATTATCTCTTTTTTTGAAGTTATAACTTTCTTGGCATTCTTTTTGTAAATCTCTGCCATATTCCTCTTCTTTGCTAACAGCAGCTTTAATTCAGGTGTTTTTTGCAGAATAATTGCATTATGTTCTTCTTCCAAACTTTCCCAAAGCCCAAAAATTACAGGAACATCCTTAACACTTGCTTTCCTTATTGTTATCATATATCCTCTAAAATCCTATAGCTTTATAAATCCCTCTATACCTTTTTTCATTATGGAATTCAGGATTAAGCAATTCAAAAAGCCCAAGATAAAGGAAGCAACAATGATTACAGGCTTCCCGGGCATCGGGAATGTGGGAAAGATTGCAATAGACTTTCTCATAGACCATCTTAAGCCTGAGAAAATAATGGAAATAAGCTCAGACAGCTTTCCGCATTCTGTTTTTGTCACAGAGCACGGGCTTTTGGAGCTGCCTCTTGTAAGGATATTTTACAAGAAAGTAAAAAATAAGGAATTCGTGCTTGTCACAGGCGATGCCCAGCCTATTACAGAGGAAGGCTGCTATGCGTTCTGCAACAAATTACTAACTATTGCAAAGGATTTGAACTGCAAGGAAATAATCACAATGGGCGGCATTGGGCTTGGAAAGATTCCAAAGAAGCCGAAGGCATACATTGCAGGCAATAACAAGGCTTATATCAAGGGCTTCCCAAACTGCAATATTAAAATCTACGGCGTTGTGGGCCCAATCATGGGAGTTACAGGCGTATTGGCCGGACTGGCAAAAGAGAGAAACATGCTTTCAGCAGTTTTATTGGCGCAGACATTTGCTCATCCTGTTTATCTTGGAGTAAAGGGAGCAAAAGAGTTATTGGCCGTCCTTAACCTGAAATACGGCTTCAAGCTTGACTTAAAGAAAATCTCAGAAGACATCAATGGCTTTGATGAAGACTCTTTAATCCACAGCATGGAAGAGCATATGCCTAAGCAGGAAAAATCAAATATGAATTATTTGGGATAAATTTTCTATTGAGAAATTTTTGTATAAAGCAGATTGATGAACGCCTGAGCCTCTTCCTTGGACATATTTGTTTCCATTCCTGCAGCAAATTCAGGCTGCTTGAGAAGATTTTCATATTCTCCTTTGTAAGCAAGGCACATGTTCCCATATTTTGAAACAGAATCTTTTGTGTCTTTTTCAAGCTGTGATATGCCTGCATTAAGTACATTTTGCATGGCAAGCTCCAAATCCCCTTCTGCCTTGTTTGCCTGCACAAGAAAGCCCAATGCCCCGAGCATGTAAGGCACTGCCCTGCTGTCAGGCTTGCATTCAGTAGAAACATATTCCATTGCTGTGGGGCTATTATTTTTAGCATAATATGTGCCAATTGTCCTGTTCAAGCTGTTCAGCCTGAAATATGCATAAAACTCATTTGCCTGCGATGGTAGCTCTTTAAGATAATTATTGTCGCGCGGCATGTTCCTCAGGCTGTGCCCTATTTCGTGCTCAATGCCTTCAAGCATTCCGACAGGGCTGCATTCTTTCAGGTATATTGTTGAATTTGTCCCTTTGTAGCATCCGCCGTACCAGGGGTTTATATTGCAGGATTTTTCAATATTTTTATTGTTGCTAATTACAATATGCAGTCTATCGCCTATCTTGTTATTTTTCCATTTGAACTGATTTACCAGGAAGACGTTAAAGTCATTCACAAGCCCGCTTATTGTATTGTCGTATTCTTTGGTTATGGGTCCTGCATTTATTGTTTTTATTACATCTTCCAATGAATTAAACACTTGCGGCTTTCCGTATGTTAAATAGCTGGCTATTTCACTTTCCTCTTCTTTTGTTATGACACCGTCTGCTTTTGTCTTTACAGCAGCGCCTTCAGGGACTGTTTTCAGATACTCCTTATAAGAATTATAGCAGATTATAGACATCCCGCCGATGCTTACAGTTATTCCGCCTATGGCAAGTCCTGCCAATATGCCTTTTTCATACTTATTGAACCAGGTTCTTATCTTGCCCATTGAGCCTAGTGATGTATGCAGACTATATAATAGTTTGGTTAAATTATCTTTAAATTGCTAAAACTCAGAAAGCCCCTTCTGCTTTTCATTGTCTTTAGAGCTTGATGAAGATTTTTTAGTTTTTGAATTGCTAACCTCTTTCTTTACAGCGGGTTCTTTAGTTGCCTTTTCCTTCTTAGGTTCTTCCTCGTCCGCGTCAGGATTCGCAAACCCGTCTATATTCCCGTAAACTCCGTCGTATCCTGGATTTATCCTGATTGTCCTTTCTCTTAAGTCAATTATCAGCTTTGCAATCCTCTCATCACAGACTTTCTTCAAGTCATCAAATGAAACTCTTATTAAAATATTCAATTCAGTCCCAAACTTCTCAAGCAATGGATTGTATGCTTCCCACACTGCCTTTGTTGCAATTCCTTTTTGAAGCACTGTAGCGATTATTTCAGATAATGGAATCAAGTGATAAGTTTTTGGAGCATTCTTGCGAACAAATCCGTCTTTCCTGTCAGCAAGCTCTTCAACGCGATGCAATACCCCTATTGTTAACTGGCTTTTGCATACAGGGCAGATGTTATTCAATTTAATCGCTTCAGCAGGCTCTAATCTCACATTGCAGTTCCTGTGCCCGTCAACATGATACTTCCCATAAGCAGGGTCTGCCTCAATAGTTGCCTTAATTCCCTCTCCTGTCCTTAATGCGTGAAGAAAGCTCTTGTAGTTAGGCTCTATTTCCAAAACAGTTGCTTCCCTTCCCATTCTCCAGGGCCAGTATGAGTGCAAGTCAGAAAAGCTTACGATATTTATCTTATCCAGCTTTGACAATCTCCAGTTCATTTCAGGGTCGCTACTAATGCCACTTTCAATTGAGTGAATATATTTTACATTTGCCCCAAAAGCTTCCTCCAATGAATCAAACCCTCCGTTTGAGCCAAACACTGCAAACCACGGCGTCCAGGCGTGGGCAGGAACAACTTCAATATCTTCTGAGATGCTCCGCATCATGTCAACAATCTCAATGCAGGGAATCTTGAATATGGGCCTTCCATCATAGTCCACTCTTCCTCTTTTCTTCAGTGCTTCTGTGATTTGCTCGGCAACTTTAATTGTGGGCGCGTACAAAAGAATATGAACTCTCCTTCCTCTTCCCCCTTGCGAATAAATCAGTGAAATCTCTGTTTGCAAAATAAAAGGAAAACCTGTTTTTGTGCGTAGAATGCCGGTGCCGTCCTCTTTTAATTCTTCCTTGATATGCTCAATCCACTTCGGATGCGTGAAATCTCCTGTTCCAAGCAAAGTAATTCCTTTTACCTTCGCCCACTTTTCCAGCATAGGAATAGTCAACTGTTTTGAGCAGGCTCTTGAGTATTTGCCGTGGATATGCAAGTCAGCTATGAATTCCATCTGTGAGAATAATTCCACTATCTTTATATATGCTTCTATGATAAACAGGGATATGGCAATCAACGTCCCTCTCGAGGCGAGGCTTTTCGGGTATAACGGCCCTCTTATGAGCGCAGGCATTATCAATGATGCAGCTCAGATGCTTTTTACTTTTGAAAATGGGAGCTACAGCATATTTCAGGGCATGCACAGCGAGAATAATGGAAATAATTATTTTCTTGGCGTGAAAAGAAAGCCCAAAACGCCTAAGCGCAATCCCTCTGAAGGCAGGCTGGAATCTGCGGCAGGAAAGCTTTTTTTCGCGACTGATTACAATCAGAAAGATGAAAAGTTCAAAGGGCAGCTGAATAGCATTGAGAATTATGTCTTGTTCATTGATGACAGCACTTATGTTTCATGGAAGCCTGTTTCATTCCCTTCTGAAAAAGCAGTGTTTGAGGTGCAGCGCGGCAGGACGTGGTATTTCAGCAGCTGGAAGTTTTTTTATGAAGTTAAGAAGAGGGAAAAATAATGGCAAAACAATATGAATTAATTCAGAGGGCTGCAGACAAGCCTGTCAATGAACATGAAGGCAGGATGATGATTAAGGTACTTCTTGATACTCTTGCCGAGGGCAGCATGCTATCTTATCCTGCGGGCATATCTGTCATAGTTCCTTCATATTGGATTGGCAATTACAGTGATTGTGAAAGCCTTATTCAGAGATATGAAGCAATGGGCTTGGAAATAATCTGCAAGGAGGCGCAGCTTCCTCTGCCTGGTTCTGTCACAATTGATAGCGTTTATTGCCTTACATTCAAAAAGAAGAAGTAAAAGCCCGCCTGCCGGCATTAATTCAAATATTATATTATCTGGGCAATAAGATTATTAAAAGAACCCCCAACTGCTTTCTATTTCTTCTTTTGTATTAAGCTGTATATAGCATATGTTAAAGCAAATGTTATTATCAAGCCCGTAACGCCTGACTTAAACTTTAGCCACAGATAATTTTCAGGGCTTGGTCCTTTCCACATTAAGCCCCAAAACATAAAGGCACCAATAATTAATGCAAGAATAGATGCTACTAGCAATTTAATTTTTTCCAGCTTAAAATTCATAAAACTAAGCCTCTTCCAGAACTGCCTTCATATTCACAATCTCAAAGTCTGCTGAAGGCACTATCTTGATGTAATTTGCGCCGTTGTCAACCATATTTGAGATGTCCTTTGAATATTCAGATGCAGACGTGTCAAAGCTGAACTCATTGTCCTGCACAGAAACCATTGCTTTCTTCCTGCCTGAGTCCCTGAACTTGAATTTCAAGAACAGCTTCTTTGAGTCATCCTGGATTGCATTGTATGCGTCAGAATCAACATCAAATGTATATGACGGGTAAGTGCTCTTGCCTGTCTCCACTTTTACATTTGCCTGGTCCAAGCTGTAATCTCCCTTGTCCACTGAGAACACGAGCCTGTTTCTTCCGTCAGAGCTTAAGTCTGTCTTGTCTAAAGGCAGTTTAATCTCAGAGTGGAAGTCGCAGAATATTGTGTCTTTTGAAACAAGCGCATTGTTCAATTTGATTGTAAGTGAGCCTCTTGGCTCTTTTGCATTGCAGTTCACGATGTATCCAAGGGTTGCTTTCTTTACTGTTCCTGCCTCGGAATCAACAAAGAATATTCTTGAGGTTTCTGTCTGCTGGACTGATTCAGTCTTAATCAGCTTTATGTCCTGCAGTATGTAATAATTTGACTTGTAAAACTCAGATGTAGGAGGCAGGTTTGTTGAGAATGTAATCTTGTTGCTCTTCTGCAAGTATTCCTTTGGCAAATCAATCGGCATTTGCTCTGATGTTAATTCTCCCTGGTACACTATATTGTCATTGAGCTTTATTGTAAGCAATCCTTTTGCGTCAGCAACAACCATGAACAGCTTTGCAGATGAAATCTTGTCAAGGTTGTCTATTGTGAAAAGCACGTTTTTGAAATTGTCTTTGATAAGGTTTCTTGAAACAGAAAGTGATTTGACGAGCGGAGTTTGTGTTGTGTCATCCTTTAAGTACAAATGTATTG
>JBAZYQ010000023.1:0-13695 GCA_041659245.1 Candidatus Nanoarchaeia archaeon | reverse complement strand
CTTCTTTCCAGCCTGCTTTCTTAAGCGCTTCTGTTATCTGCTCATCCTTGTATCCTTTTCCTTTTGCAGCCCTTATGTAGCCAAGGACAGAATCAAGGTCTTTTTGCGCTGTAAAAGGCATTACCTCTTTCTCTCCGGGCTTTGCAGCGCCTGCAACTACTGGCTTCTTTTTCTTGTACATTATTATTCCTGTTGTAGCTGCTCCAATAACAATAACTGCAATAAGTATCCAAAGCCATGGAAATCCTGATGAGGCATCGCAATCTTCTGCGCATTCTTCCCCTTCATCGCAAATTCCGTCGCCGCATTCACCAACAGATTCACCGGATGATTTTGTCAATGCTCCTGAACTGCTGCACAGCCTTTCAGAAGGTGTCATTGCAATTATCTGCGCTTCGCATTCCACTGTGCCCGTGCCTGTTATAACACAAAGCGAAGTGTCTCTTGCCATCTTGCCTGTTGAATCATCGCATTCGCTCCATGCCACGCCTGAGCAGTCAATTGATTTTTGGCAAGGTGGTATTAATCCTGAACTGCCTGAATAATTTACTCCCATCATTTCACCTATATTCAGCGTACATTCTATGCCGCATCCGTCGCATGAAGCAACAGAAAGCATTATATCCTCTGTTTTTCCGCTATCCTGGCTTAATACTGCGCCGCCTGTCTCTGTTATTTCACCATCAAAATAGTATTCAGGATAAGTGTCATCATCATCAGTCATATATGCTGCAGCCCATGGCGCAATCCATAAGTCTATATCAGTCTCTAATCCTGTGTCAGGGTCAATTATATTTGTGAAAACTTCCTGCACATCCACTGTGTCTTCAAGAGTATCTGAACCCTCGCTATGCTCATATATATTGAATTTTACATCCGATTCCTCATCACAGCCTTCTGTCCATAGAATCATATAAACAGTATCACCTTCATTTGCAGAATTTATAGTGTCTGCATCGCAGTTTATCCACATAGTCATGTCAGGATCTATTGTGCAGCTTGATTCAATTCCTGTGCAGTCAGAATCAGCTTCGTCAGTTAATCCGTCGCAGTCATTGTCTATTTCATCACTGCAAAGCTCTGTTGCGCCAGAATTTATGAATATGTTTGCGTCATCGCAGTCAACATTTGCTTCGCCGCCGCAGCTTATCCCGTTTGCAGAAGCTGTTGAATTGTAGCCATCATTATCACTGTCTGTGCATGCATCATCTATAATGCCGTTGCAGTTATTGTCAATTCCATCCCCGGCAATTTCGCTTATACCTGGGCTAATTTCAGGATTATTGTCATTGCAGTCAAGCTCTGAAGGGCATGCTGCTCCTGTGGCAGTAGTTCCATCCAGTGCTGTGCAGTATTCATCCCCGTCTTCATCAAGAGCATAAACTAAAACCGAGAATATGATAACAGCGAATAATATAATCAAACCTCTTTTATGCATTATTCTTTAATGAGCTTAATGGTATTTAAACATTTCTAAACAAAGAATCACTTCTTTTCAAGCTCTTTCTTTACGTCTTCCTCTTTCCATCCTTTTGCTACAAGATTGCTTTGTATCTTTTCTTTTGTCATTCCCCTTGACAATGCAGTCTTAATGTATTCTTTAACCGGGCTTGTGTTTTCAGACGGCTTTTCAACAGATTTTTCCTTCTTTTCCCATTCCATTTCCCCAAATGCGAATTTTATCTGCTCTTCTGTCCATCCTTTTTCATGCAGCCTGCTTTTTGTGACTGAATCATCCATGTCTTTTTCTCTTGAATTGCGTATGAATGATTTCACTGACTCAAGGTCTGACTTGTTTGTGAACGGCTTTTTTTTCTTTGTAAGATTCCACAGGCTGTACTTGCCTTTGTAAAATCCAAGATAAAGCATAAGCAGCAAAGAAACAATTACAATGGGTATTATTATGTTCCATGGTGTCTTTGAAGTGCAGTCTTCAGGGCATATTGTTGCATCCTCAAGTATGTCAGTGCATATTCCGTCCCCGCAAACTGAACCAGGCTCAATAACAGGCTCATCTGTTGCATCTTCAGAAGGCACCAATATTGTCTTTACCTTGTCCATTGGCACGTCAAACTCTGACTTAACCATGTATCTCTGCTCTGTTTTTGCGCCATTAGCCAATCCCCCGCTTACAAACCATTTGACTATAGGGTCATCTTTCACAATAGCTGTCGGCGTTGTTTCAAACACTATGTCTGAAGTGGAATCAGCGACACTCTTGTCTATGACTTCATAAATGTCAAACTGGGCTATCTGGCTTTTTGCTGTTATTTCTTTCTGAACCAGGGCATACTTTGTTGTCGTGCCTGCAAAGTCTTTTATTGAAACAGTTGCCACTGATGCCTTTATTTGCACATTATCCTGCATTGAATATGTACTTTCCTTATTCTCTTCAGGAGCAATGTCTGTTGTAATATCATTGGGTTCTATAATCTGGAAATCTCTTATAGAGCTTCCAAGAATGACTTCCTTTGGCAGTTTTTCCCTGAAAGTTGTTATTTCTGTCCTTAATGCAGGAGTGTCTGCAGAAGCCCTTGCTGACAGGTTTCCAAGCTCGCTTATGGCTGCTGTTATGTCCTTGTCCTTGCCGAGTATCTTTAATGCAAGCTGGGCATCGCCTGTCAATGCATTCAAGGCAGTCAATGCTGCTCTTGTTTCTTCAATCATTCCGGGAGCTGTTGACGGATTTGAAGGAATACCGGCTCCGCCTATTGCAATTGATGCATTTGCCATCTTGCCTGCAAACCTTGCTTCAATTACCCCTATATTCGCGCCTGAAACAACTGTCTGCGAAATTTTTAGCCCGAAAACTTCAAGAGGTATTTCTATTGTAGCGTTTGCAGGAAGAGAAATGCTGGATGTTCCTTTTGATATTGATGAAATATAAGCGCTGCTTGATTCAACATCGTAAAAATCAGTTACCCTTAACGGAGCGCCTTCGCTTAAGTATTCAAAATTAAGATTGCTTAAACTGATAATGCCTGACTTGTTTGCAATGAACTTAAGCTCGATTGTGCAAAATGATTCGTCACAGACACCCTGCGGCGCTTCATCGCCTATCATATAGCCTATAGTATCATTAACTGCATTTGGCCAGTAATCCCATGCAGTAAAATCAATATCTCCCTTGAATGTTTTTGTGTATGTTGCCTGCTTTATTTTTATTTGCGGGTTTTGGTTTCTCATTTCTTCACAGTCGCCTGTTCTGTCTCCCGCCCTATAACATGTATGGGCTGTAGTTGAAGGGGGCGCTGCTGTTTTAAATTCATAAATCTCAGTGCTTGTCCCATTTGTTGAATAAACGCAAACAAGATAATTGCCGTGCAAGCCATATTCAGCCCCGTTTATCTCGCAGCTTCCCCAGCTCATGTCCGCATTTTCAGGAAGATCGCATGTAAGAATATTTGTTGTTAAGCTGGATGGATTATCCTCATTGTTTATGTCTATTATGGCTGCTGTGATGTTGCCTGCCGAGTTCTTTTGCTGATATTGCGCTGATACCTGAAAATCTTTTGCAAAAGGCAAATCAATTACCTGGCAGTACATTGAATTATTATCCTGTATAAGTATTGAAGGACCAGGACTTTCGCTTATACCTTCAGGCTTTGTAAACTCAGAAGCCCATGTGCCTGTTTTTGTTCCAAGATAATACCATTCTATCTCTCCGTCATTGCCTACATCAATTTTTACATTATCCAAAGTATTTGCATCAGGGCCTGACAGGTCCATTTCAATTGATTGTATTGTTGAATAGGGGTTTGCTTGAATAGCAACGCTCTGCTCCCCGCCGTCTGTGAAACTCAAGGTTTTTGACGCTGACGGGTTGCTTGTTTCTTTTGTAGGCTCTGACTGCGTGAAATCAAATGATGCGTTTTCCAAAGCAGAGGCAAGAGTTTTTGTTTGCGTGGCGCGCTTCATTGGAAGCTGTATTCTTAATTCAATATCCCCTTCTGCGTCAATATTCTGATTAAGAGGTATTCTTAATACACCTGTGATTGTTTCATTGACTGCAAAAGAAGTCTTTGAAAGCTCTATCTCCATTGTTGCATTTGTGACATTGGTGTTTATCGGAGCTGAAATTGCTGTGGAAGCTAGCAAAACTGCGATAAGCAGCGCGGCTGATGCCAATATATATAGTAGTTTCATGAATATACCTCTTTTCCTTACTATATTCAGGGTTATTGTATATTTAAAATTAACCTCTGGCTTGGTGCAAACCTTAATGCCCTAAAATTAGAATTCCACAAGCTATTTAAACCGCTTTTTCAAGCTTCTTTAGCATGAAGTTGCTGGTTACAGGCGGCGCAGGATACATAGGAAGCCATATTGTGCACCTATTGCATAAGAAGCACGAGATTACTGTATTTGATTCTCTTGTTGGCGGGCATAAAGCCAGCCTTCCTGATGTGAAATTTGTGAAAGGCTGCCTCTCTGACACTGCCCTGCTTGATAGGGTATTTGCAGAAGGGAAGTTTGACGCTGTGCTTCATCTTGCGGGCTTTATAGAGGCTGGCGAGTCAATGCATAAGCCTGAGAAGTATTTCCAGAACAATACATTCAACGGCTTTAATCTTTTGAATGCAATGCTTAGGCATAATGTAAAAAAAATAATTTATGCATCAACAGCTGCTGTCTATGGGCAGCCTAAGGAAGTGCCTATTTCTGTTGAAGCTGAAAAGAATCCTACTAATTATTATGGCTTAAGCAAGCTGATGTTTGAAAACATGCTTGATGCAATGAAAGTGCACGGCTTGAAAAGCATTTCACTGAGATTTTTTAACGCTTCCGGTGCGGCTTTTGGAGTAGGGGAGCACCATGAGCCTGAGACTCATTTGATTCCAATCATACTGCAGGCTGCACAAGGCAAAAGAGAATGTATAAAATTATTCGGCACTGACTATCCTACTCCTGACGGAACCTGCGTAAGGGATTATATCCATGTTCTTGATATTGCAAAAGCGCACGAGCTGGCTTTGAATGCCTTGGAGCAAGGCAAGGAAGGGAAGTATAATCTTGGAACCGGGAAAGGGCATTCTGTCAGGGAAGTGATAAATATTGCAAAAGAAGTCACAAAACTGCCCATTAAGGTGATTGAGGAAGGAAAAAGAGAAGGAGACCCGCCTTTTTTGATAGCTTCCGGCAAAAAAGCTGAAAAAGAATTGGGGTGGAAGCCTGAATATTCCTTGAAACAGATTGTGGAAAGCGCGTGGGAGTGGCACAGGAAGAATCCGGATGGGTTTAAGAACTGAATTCTTTTAGATGATAGCATCATCAATAAGCTTATTAAACCGCTGAATTATTAAATTATTATGCGATGCAAGTCAATAGAGGATGAGAAGAAGCACCTTTCAACAAATCCCATTATGAAATTTGTTCTTAAGAAATTCAAGCAGGACATTATTGAAACAGCTTCAATGGCTTTTCCCCAGAATATATTGGATGTTGGCTGTGGCAATGGTTTTATAACAAAAGAGATTGCAAAAGCATTTCCAAATTCAAAAATTACAGCAGTTGACATAGAGCAGGAAAAAATAGATTATGCAAAGAGGCATAATAATGCGCATAATGTGAAATATCTCCAGGGAAATATGTTTCATCTTCCATTCAAGAAAAATTCATTTGATTTAGTCATATGCAATGAAGTTCTTGAGCATCTGGCTGATTATAATAAAGCAATTAACATACTGGCCGGCTTGTCTTCAAGATATCTTCTTGTTTCTGTCCCTAATGAGCCATTGTTCAGGATTGCGACATTTATGAGGGGAAAGCATCTGCGCACATGGGGCAACATGCCGGGGCATGTGAATAACTGGAACAAAAGGCAGATTGTGAATCTTCTTAAGCCCCATGGCGGGATAATAAAAGTATTAACCTCCACTGTGTGGAATATTGTGCTGATTAAAAAAAATGAGGCTAAGCATGGGTTATAGTTTTTTAAAAAAATACGCATTTTTAGCTGTATCAATCTGCGCAATTTCAGTTGCTTTATTCTTTTTTGGAAAAATCTTTTACCAAACATGGGGTGCATTAGAGGCTATAAGCTTAAGCATTAATTATTCATATGTAATTTCTTCGGTTTTATTATGCCTTACCGGGTTTTTTACCATGACTTTAGGATATTATATTGTCATAAAATCATTGGGCATTGAAATGCCATTTAAAAAAGCCGCAAAAGCAAGGGCTTTTTCAGAGATAGGCGGCTATGTGCCTGGAAAAGTCTGGACCCTTCTTACCAGAATGCACTATTCAAAGCATTGGATGAACAAGGCAGAAGTGATTGCCAGCTCATCCATAGAAATCGCATCCTTAATCCTTTCTTCCATCTTTGCATTTGTTATAATAAGCATTATACAGCCAGGCATATTCTCTGAATATTCCATTATATTCTATATTGCGCTTCCATTGTGCCTGATTATGATGCATCCAAAGATACTTTCATTTTGCCTGAATATTGGATTAAAAATTTTTAAAAAAGAGTCCATATCCTTAAAAATTAGCTATAAGAATCTGCTAATAATCAATATTATTTACGCATTTTACTGGCTGTTTAGCGGCATCTCAATATTCTTGCTGATAAACGCCGTTTATCCGCTGTCATGGGCTTATTTGCCTTATTTAATACTGGTATATGCTGTTGCTTGGACAGTGGGATTCTTAAGCGTTATTTTTCCTGCAGGATTAGGGCTAAGGGAAGGAATTTTAGTTTATATGCTGGGAGCATACATGCCTGTGCAATTTACATTGGTTGCAGCAGTTGTTTTTCGCTGCGTAACATTGCTTGCGCAATTTATTCTTGCATTAATTTTTTCTTTTGCTTAAGAAGACTGATACGCAGACTGGTTTATCTCAAAGATAATGTATATCGGCTGGGTTTTTGCTTCATCCATAAAAAATGCCATTACAGGTGTCATCTTGTCCTGGTTCATTGCCGGATATTGCTCGTTTGCGCAGGCAACATAATCAAGCCCGTCAAGCACGTAATATTTTGGCTTTTCTCTTTTAATGTATTCATCTGCAAATGAGGCATTATAACTGCCAATTCCCTGGAAATTTCTTTCGGAATAGTATATAATCGGCACTGAAAGTCCGCAGCCGACTATTGTATCTCCGGGGCTGGTATGCTCTTTAAGCCACAAGCCGCCGTCTTTTTCCTGCGAAAAAGAGTCTTTCTTGCTATTAATTAATAGGTTTGCATATGACATTTGTGCATAAACACCTAAAATTATTATTATGGCAACAGCAGCTATTGCAATTTCCTTGTTATACCTGCCTATGAGCCTGAAAATCTGTCTTATCCCAAGGGCGCATATGATAAATATTATAGGCATTGCGGGAAACACAAATCTTGGCTCAAAGATAAATGCGGATATTGCATTGATTATGCCAAATATTAATAAAATACTAAAGCCCCATAAGAGGATATAGAAATCGCCTGTTAATTCCTTGTTCTCTTTTTTCCATACCTTGTCAAAGCCGATAAACAGATTAATGAATGCCGTGAGTCCTGCTATGAAAGCAATAATTAATGCCCATTTTGCAATTGCTCCCAGTCCTGATGCAGGCAAACCAAAGCCTAGGTAATATCCTGTTGATGTTATATAAGAGAATGTGTCAGGCAAAAGAGATATTATCTTTGCAACTGCTCCTTGCTGCGGGCCTTCTGCAAGCGTAATCTGCCCGCCTTCTATGCTTGAAAACAATTGTAGTCTTGGATAAGGATGCCCGAATTCCATTTGGTTATATATTGCAAACGGAAGCATTGCCAACAGCGCAATTCCAACCATAATCCCTATTCTCTTGTCTTTCAAAAATCTTAATCTTTCTGTTACTAATAAGAAGATTAAAAGGAATAAAGCCAAGAATCCAACGCCGTCATATGCATAGATTCCAATGCCGTAAATAATGCCTACTGCGTACAGGTATTTCTTTCCTTCATTCTTTACATAACCTTTGTAAAAGAACAATGCTGCAAAGCCGAAAAGAACCAAGCTGTAGATGTCTGCTGACAATCTTGCAGACCAGAACAAGTGCTCAAAATAAACAGCCATGAACAAGGATGCTAATAGCCCTATTGTTTTGTTGTAAAACTCTTTTCCTATTAAGTAAGTGACTAATACTGCGCCTACTGCAATGAACTGGTTAAAGAAGCGTATGAACCACTCATTTGCCCCTAATTTGTAGAACAATGCCCAAAGCATCGGGATTGCCCTTGCTCTCCACGGAGCTGCCTGTTCAGGAAGCCCGAATGCGTAGTGCTTTGCCAGTGTGAGATAATCAGCTTCATCCCACCAGATTCCTGTGTTTATTGTCATGTATTTTAATCTTAGAATGAATGCGAATGCTAATATTGCAATGAGAATGATTCTATGCTTTTGTACTATGAAATCATTTATTGTTTTAACAAGAGTGCTTTCTTTTGAATTGTTTTCTTCTCCTGCAGAACCCTCTTCCATTTGGTTATTCTTTTGCAGAATACTTTATATAGTTTTGCATGGGCGTTTGGTAAAGCCATTGGGGACACCCCAAACCCCATTTTTTAGCAATTACTAAGCAAAAGTATTTATAATACTCTTAATTATAAATCTTATATGAAAAAAGCAGCATTGCTTATTATTTTAGCGGGAATATTAGTCTTATCCGGCTGTTCTATAATATCTGGTCCGGTATGCAATAAGCCGTATATACATGTTGGCAAAGAATGCTGTGTTGACAGTGATGATAACAGCATATGTGATATTGATGACAATCTTTTATTGAATGCTTCATCATTAGAGAAGCTTAAAGCAGAACTAAAGGAAGAAATAGCTGTACAATTAAAAAACTCTTCTGCCAAATCCGGACCTAACCTTGAACTGACTGCTGACTATTGCTATTTCTCTGATTTCCAGGGAAACTTCCAATGCCCGTATGGCTTTTTATGGAATGACGGAGTGGAATTCAAAATAAAATCCAGCACCTCCGGCCGTGTAGTCCTTAAAAAGATATGGTTTACCGAGCTTGACTGTGGCATTGTCCTTCCAAAAAATGAGTCATATGAGCTTCTCCATGATGAGGAGATTATATTTGATATTCCCTGCAATATCACAAAGAGCTCTGTTTATAACAATAAAATAGAGCTTACTTACGATTATTATCATCAGAAATCTGGCGGGGGATATTATGAAGAATCTTCGGAAACAACAACATATGGGGAGCTTGGCGGTCTTGTCAGAGACAGGGAAACGCATCATTCAGATTCTGCCGCGCAGGTGGCTCTTGTGAATGAATGCGAGACATCTCAATGGCCTCTTACCTGCACAAGGCATGATATAGGCAAGGATTATATTGAAATAAGGCTAAAGTCAACTTACAGGGGAATTATTGTGCCCAAGCATATAGAATTTTTGTCAGTTCCATGTGGGTATTCATTTGAGAATTTATCAAAGGAAGATGGATTTAAATTAAATGAAGAAAGAACCTTTAATATTAAATGTGATATAAGGCGGGAGTTTGTTACTTCATCAATTGAGATGCTTATAGATAAATATGAATCAAAAACTGATTCATCAGGAAAAGAGAGCATTAGCGATGTTCCATCAGAGCAATTAATCGCCAACGGCTGGATTGCAGGCACGCTGCCTGCTTAATTCTGTTTGAGACGTCTATAACACCCAATTTAAAGAAGTCGTGTTTAAATGAAGTCATGGCTCCTTTGCGACAGCGAGAAGCATCAAGGAGCTGAGAGAGGACTTGAAGAAGAAGAGATAGCGTGTATAAGATGGTTTATACGAAGGTTTCTGACGGCGTAGTGCGGACTTTACTTATTAGCGTTCCTTTTGCCTTTTAAATAATGACTATCAAAATATGCTTTTCTTCTTAGGTACCAATAAACAGCCATAAGTATTAGCGAAATAGCAAACCAGATTTCGAATACACACAACTTACGCGGGAAATAGTCTAACACTATACTACTAAATTGAAGATAAGCAATAGCGAAAATACTTGTAGCAATATATGGGTCTTTTAAAAACTGCTTTATGTCTTTTATTAAACTGACTCTAGATGCCATAAAGAAAAGGAAGTTATTTCTATTTATTAAGCTATTTAAGAAGAATATTGCACCTTTTTAGAGTAAGGCTTATAAAGCAGTAGACGATGATGATAAGCGGTTCAAGGGAGAGTGATAAAATGGAAGGATATCCGGAGAAAAGAGCAAAGAAAGAGCCTGTAGAACAAAAACCATTCCTTGTACAACTGACAGAATTCCTTGATGTTGTTGGGAAACACGGCATAGGCGTAGCAATGGTTGGAATGGGGATGTTATATGTATTATTTATACATCCTGAATCAAACTCATGGCAAAATATTGTAGCATATAGTATTGCAGTTCCAGCTATTATATTTGGGGCTTATATGGAATATAGAAAGATATCCAAGGAGAAGTAATTATGCAAGAAGAATTGCTTATAAAAACATTAGAAGTTTTAGAAGAAGTATATCCTGAGGGATATTCTGTAGTAAAGTTATTACACAAATTGAACAAACCTCAAAAGAATGAGCTTCATAAAATACTCAAATATCTATTAGAAACCAATAAAATCAATATTCAATTTAAAGATAGTTCTAAAACAGTTTTAAATCACCTCAAAAGAAACCCCCAACTTTTTCCAAACTGCCCTTTAGATTCTAATATTACATTGGATGGACAATTAGAAGAGGAAGATAAAGTCTATATTCTCAATACGGGCATTGATTTTTTGAGTAGTAGAAAACAGTTTTTAGAAGAAAGGAATAACAATAAGATTATATCGGCAGCCACAGTTGCTATTGCTTTAGCTGCTGTAATAGATGGATTATCAATATTCCAACACTTTGAAGCTAAGACTAAAGCAGACATTATTCCGCTAACTGTTATGGGCATTAGTCTTATGGTATTAGCTGTACTCGCCATGAATTCATTAGGTCGCTTTCTAAATATAAAGCCCATTAACCTTCCTTGGTTTAGAAAAAGAGGCTAATAGAGCCTCCTTGAAATCAATTTAATGCTTCTTCTTCTAAAAGGCACTTTTAATCCCAGTGATGCATTACCACTTCTCAAACCTAAACTGACATTTGCTTTAAGTTTTGGCATTCGTTTCACCTCCTTTGATTTAGAGCTAGATTTAGTGTTTATAAACAGTTGCCAACTCTAGAGGTGCCAATTTTTTTGATTAAACCCTTTGTTAAGGAAGAAAAATAGTTAGCTTATTTTGGGGGATTATTAACATCAATATCAAAATCTTTATCAATTTTATTCTTATAATTGTTACTAGCTTTCACACTGATAATAATCTTATTTTGTCCTTCTTTTGCTGTACCCTTTGTATACATATCAACCTTGATTAATTTTGTATCGTACCCCTCTAGTTTAATTTTATTACATCCCGTCTCATCTTCGCATGTAAACTCATAAGAATTACTATCATCTTCCGTTTTTTGGTTTATATCAATATATAATTGATGCATCCATTTATTTTCAATAAAAATATTGAAAGATTCTGATTCATTAGGGTATATAGTATTAGATAAGTCTGTAATATCAATGTCAAAATCAGACCCCACACCCACATTCGTTGCAAAAATATGGTTAATTCGTACAATACCCTCATTTGCCATAAACCCCAGTACAAAAGCGAGTATAATAGCAATTGCCTTTATATAAGGATTATCTATAACCTTTTTAATCCAACCGACCTTCTTAGTTCCCATTAATAGCTCCCTAATTGCGCTTTGCGATAGTTAGCATTAATTCCTTGTGGCTTAATACATTCTCTTTAGTTTGGTCTGATAAAACAATAGATATTTCTTGTGTACCAAAACATTTTTCAGGTAGATTTGTTTTTAGGCTTATACTTGAGGAATATGCCATTTCTTGTTTTGCTTTTAGTTGCACTACAAGACTAGATGGTATTATATCTAAACAATCTTTTTCGTATATTACTTCGGCATTACCCGTAAATCCAAATGATAAGGGGTTCTTGATTGTATAACTAGAATCAATCTTTTTGTCATAGTTACCCACTAAAATTGAAGAATCACTTTTTACTTCAACTACCTCTGGTTTATCAGATACAAAATCCTTTATCATACATCCGCTTAATAAAAGAGATAACGTAATCATAATTGTAAAATAGGATATTATTTTCATTTTATCAACCTCGCTCTTAAGTAAATAGATGATATTTAAATAGGTTTGCCCTCAGCTTCCTTTATAAATTATCATTCAACAGCCCATAGATATACTTATTTTTGAAGCAACCTTACAAGTGCAACAGTAACAAAGAAGAATATACATCTAATCACCCATAGCCTAAAAGTTTTATTCTTTATTCCACCTAAGAGTTCATCGTATAAGCCCATCGCTATATCTTCCATAATACCTATTACTAAAGCTGCAACAGCACATACACCTAATAAGCATAGCGCAACTAAAAGGTAGAACCAAGGAAATTTAGATTGAAATGACCAACCAGCTACTCTCCATATAGCATAAACGGATATTGAGAATATAACAAGGATTAAAACTGCTTTGAGGACGGGGGTATATTCCTTTATTTCCTTCTTGAAAAATCTCTTTAGATTCTCTACCTTTAAATTCTCTATTATATCCATACCAACACACAATCATCACAGCCTTATATATATTATCTCTCTGACTGTGGGCAATTATTTCTTGAATTGTGGAAAATGGAGCTTAATCTCTTTTGGGATTATCATTTGAATAGAATTATTCTTTGCTTTAATTATTAACTTTTTCCCGTAATCTCCTTCGTTAGGGTTAAAAGCCATTACAAGCAAAATAGGATTAAAAGATTCAGCAAAAATAAATTTTGCTTTGGGAAACATCTCTTTCATCTGAGTTAGTACTTCTTTAATTAGTTTTTTTTCAACTAAAAAGAACCAATAGTTTAATTCACGATTATATTCATCAATATCAAGATTATAAGACTCTTCATTTCTAGTTTGTTTCTTAGTAAGAGGGATTGAAGTTAATGCCTCTTTAGAAAAACCCCCACAATTTAAGAAATCAATAAACTTAAATGTATCTAATGTCCACCTTCTTTGTTTCTTCGTTTCATATTTAGGACCTTCAGGAGTATGTATTGTTGTGTGGGTTTCTCCACTTTGATGAACAGAAGTGTAACTTTTACCACCTGTTATATGTGCACTATACTGGATATCTTTATTAGAACCTTGCGATGCCCAAATAAGTTTCCAAATTTTGTTCTCATACGTTCCATATATTCTAAATGATAATGTTTTCTTGCCCATGCCCTCAATAATATACTGCTCCCTTATAAGTATTTTTGTAGTGGCAGCCCGAAGGGCTGCACGTGGGTGTGGGGCTAGGACTTCTTGTTCAAAGGCTATCTCTAAACACCCAAATAATACCAAATATTAAGAAGGTAATAATAGAACTTATAACCAAAGTGATTATCATCCTCTTAAAGTATTTCTTGGATAAATTAATCCAATGCATTACTTCTTTATTTTTTATAGAAGTATTCCTAAAAAAGATAAATGCCCTAAAATCATTAACTCTATCTTTAAAAGATTTTTTTGAATAGTCCTTACTTACAAATATATAATTGATAACTCTAAATGCATAAAAATCCATTGCTATTAAAAAATATATAAAGATTAATCCCCCTATACCCATTACTAAAACTAAAAACC
>JBAZYQ010000022.1:0-14630 GCA_041659245.1 Candidatus Nanoarchaeia archaeon | reverse complement strand
TTATGCATTATTTCTGTGGATTATATACGAAAGGAATATAAAGCAATACCAGTTTTCACACCAAAGACAGAATATATATTTATTGAGGGGGTAATAAAATGAAAGCAAGAACAATAGCAACAGTCGCGGCTGCCGGATTGGCGGCATTGGTTTCAGGATGCAAGTCTGATGAAAACGTTCAAGTGGCGCCACATTTTGATGGAACAATAGAGGCAAATGCGCCTGCATGTGATAATAAGCCACAGGTTCATATGAATAGGCATGGCTTTGTTCTTTCTTGTGGAAATTATTGGCTAGATTATAGAGCCACTAATCCTGTTTGCACATTGCAAAATTCTCTTACCAAATATGTAGACTATGAATGTGACGGCACGGCTGATGAAATGGTTCAGCATCTTACGCCCAGCCAGGATATTACAGATACATATCAAACGAATCTTAGGGCAATTGGCGCAATAGGCATAGTTCGGAAATTGTCGGAAGCAAGCCGCTTAGCTGAAGTATTGGGGCCACAGGAGATAGATTTTTCAGACGTATCTGCGCCTGCCTGTGATAACAAGTCGTATATTAATATGGCTACTTTTTATTTGGGCGGGGCATTTAGTATAGATTGCGGACAATACCATTTTGAACATAATAGCATGGAGAACACCCTCATAAAAGGGGGGAACCCTAAACAAGTATGGTTTGATAAATGGCATGAAGGCGATGTTAACGAGGCTTATCTGTCTTATATGCCTGTATCTGCAAATGACAATGCAGCATTTGGCAATGCCCTTATTCAAATAGGCGCTGAAGATGTAGAAGCGCAATGGATGGAATGGCTCAAGAAGCAATAGAAGCCAAAATATTCAGGCGGCTTTACTTTTTTTTATTTTTCTTTCCCTTGAATCTACCCGAAAAGCTTATAAATAACCCTCTTTTACTATTCACAGCACATAGCTGTATCTTTAACAGGTATTGCTTAATATTAACACAAACTATGGAGGAATAAGTATGGCTAAAACAAAACCACACGTAAATATCGTGTTTGTCGGGCACGTTGACCACGGCAAATCTACAACAGTCGGGAGGCTGCTTTTCGATTCAGGAGCAATTGATGAGCAGACCATGAGAAAACTGAAGGAAACAGCAGCGTCATTAGGAAAAGCTGGATTTGAGTTTGCTTTCACAATGGACAATCTTAAAGAGGAAAGAGAGAGAGGAGTCACAATTGACCTTTCCCATAAGAAGTTCATGACAGACAAGTTTGAGTACACAATAATCGATGCACCTGGACACAGGGACTTCGTCAAGAACATGATTACAGGTGCCTCACAGGCAGATGTAGCATTCTTGGTTGTTGCGGCATCAGACGGCGTTATGGCACAGACAAAGGAGCACGTTTTCCTTTGCAGAACCCAGGGCGTCAAGCAGATGGGTGTCGTTGTCAACAAGATGGACGTAGTCAAGTGGGACCAGAAAGTCTTTGAAAAAGTCAAGACAGACGTTGGCAACCTATTGAAGCAGGTTGGCTACAAATTGGAAGAAGTCCAGTTTATACCAGTCAGCTCATACCAGGGAGACAACATTGTCAAGAAATCAGCAAACATGCCTTGGTACACAGGACCAACTTTAAGAGAGCAGCTTGAAAAGTTCAAGGAACCTGTAAAGCCAACAACTTTGCCTTTGAGAATGCCAATACAGGATGTATACAACATCACAGGCATCGGCGTTGTTCCGGTAGGCAGAATTGAAACAGGCGTAATGAAAATAAACGACAAGGTAATAGTTGTCCCTGCAAGAGAAGGCAAGGGAGTTACAGGCGAAGTAAAGAGCATTGAAATGCACCATGAAGCACTGCAATCCGCAGAACCAGGCGACAACGTCGGTATCAGCGTGAGAGGCATTGGCAAGAAGGACATTGCAAGAGGCGACGTACTTGGCCACGTGGACAACCCGCCAACAGTAGCATCGGAATTCACTGCGCAGATATTCGTATTGAACCACCCGAGCGTTATTGCAGTCGGATACACACCTGTATTCCACATACACACTGCACAGGTCGCATGCCAGTTTATTGAGCTTGTAAAAAAGCTTGACCCGGCAACAGGCGGCGTATTGCAGGAAAAGCCTGACTTCTTGAAGACAGGCGACACAGCAATCGTCAAGCTAAGACCTACAAAAGCCCTTGTTATTGAAACACAGTCAACCATTCCGGAGCTCGCAAGCTTCGCAATCAGGGATGCTGGTGTTACAGTGGCAGCAGGCAGATGTATTGAGATAACAAAGAAGCAGCTTTAAGCTTCTTTTTTTTTTACTTTTTTTTATATATAATGAGGTAACACATGCAAAAAGCAAGGCTAAAGATATCAAGCGCGGAAATCGACAGGCTAAACGAGATATGCAGCTCCATAATTGACATTGCAAAGAAAAGCAAGGTAAAAATATGGGGGCCAATACCACTTCCCACTCAGAAGCTTAAGCTGACAACAAGAAAAGCACCTGACGGCGAAGGAAAAGCCTCATTTGACAATTTTGAAATGAGAATACACAAGAGATTAATTGATTTGGGCGTGGATGAAAAGGCATTAAGGCTTGTAATGAGAGTCCATATCCCTGAAAGAGTTAATCTTTCTATTGAGATAATTGAGTAAATCTGTTGGAAAGCCAGCTTACCAGCATTATTTCTTTGATTTTCTTCACGTAGCAAGATTTATATTCTTTTTTTACGTTAATTCTCTTATGATTCACAAGGCAAAAGCAATTCATAAGCTTAAATGGCATCTTTTTTACAGGATTTTTAGCAAGAAGGCTAATCGATTGGTAATGCATGCTGTTTTGCAGAGACTGAATCTTGCGATTGCATCGCAGATAAGAATATTAAAGAAGCTTGAGAAAGCAAATGCTGAAAAGCAGCTTTTGAATGAGCTTAAGAAAGTGCTTGGGCAGGAAAAGAAACTTCTTTCAAAGGCGAAACTTACTGCAATTGTATCAAAGGAATATATGCAGACAATATCCTTAATTGAAGACGAGGCAATATCTCTTTTGAAGAAAGAGGAATACTTGCTTTCAAAGCTTGAAAATAAGAATTTTGTCAAGCCAAAGAAGCCGAAGATGATAAAACTCAGCAAAAAACAGGCTGAGCAGGCTGCAAAAATTATTTTTGCAATTAATAAGACAATAAAGCAGGCAGGCAATGCAGTAGGAAACAGGAAAGAGGTTCAGAAGGCAACAAAGCTTCTTCTTAAGAATCTGGCAAGGCTTCAGCATACTGAAGTGTACGGCTTTTTGAGAGAAGATGCCGGCAATATAAGAAAAGCTGCAAAGCAAATGCTGCAAAACCCCTCTGAAACAAAGCTTAAGCACATGCTTGCAAGCCTCTATCTTGTTGCGCCCTTTACATTTGATGCCACAGGCGCTGTTGTTGTGCTGAGGTATGCAGCAAAGTATGCAAATAAGAAAAGCAAAGGGTTGCAGGCAAGAATAAAGGCAGTTAATGAGAAAAGAAAAAGGCATTTAAGGGTTTTTGAGTAGGTTTCTTTATGTTTTTATTATGTAAAAATGCATGTAAAGCCGCCTTAAGATTTTGGCTTAGACTGGCTTCGTGATGTCTTAAAAGAGGTTTTAAGCATAGAACATCTATTAAATAGATTCACTGTGTATTTCCTACTTGATAGTCACAAACTTATATTCTGCAAACTCTATTTTGCAGTTTGGATTTATTTATATATGTGAAAGCATTCAAGAAAAGACAGGGGGTAAAGTTAGAGGTGTCGCAGTCCAAAGTTTTCCAAGGGGAAAACAGGTTGCATGCTTTCTCATAACTCTCTGAAACAGGCTGTGCTTCGCAAGACGCACCGCCCGGCGCTTATCTTAAGGCGCAAAGAATATACAAGGGGGTAACTAAAATGAACATGAAACAAATAGCCGGAAGGCTGGGAACTAGAGGTGCGCTAAAGCGCGGCTTGATAGGGGCCATGCTTATAGTTATGATGCTAAGTGTTCTTATGGCACATTATGCTTTATCGGGTGATGTTGAGGGAAGCGTGTATGACAAGGTTAATGCCGGAGACTATATTGACACCGGCTTGGATAACACCCAAGGAATCTCAATGGATCTTGTTGAGAAAGGCCTGACGCACAAGGTTTTGGAGTTTGAGATAACTTCGGAGATAGCTACGCAGGATATACATCTGCTTATTGCAGAGAACAATTTTGACGCAAAAGAAGGCTCTTTAACAAAACTTAACATTGTTTCAAGAGAAGAGCCTGTATATGAAACCCTTTGCAATCCCTATAATCTTGAAGACCCTGTTAATCACAGCGTAAATACCGTGCAGAATTGCACTGCAATTCAAACAGGCACAAAAACAGTTTATGAAAACCAGTGGCTGCCTGTTGAGCTTAAGGCATCTGAAAAGCAGGGAATTACTTCGCTTTCAACATTTAATATTCTTGGAAAAGGCAAATACAGGTATTCATTCAATACTCCCATTGTAAATACAGGCTCTGGCTGGGGCAATGCGGGAACAGTGTTCCTGAAGGTTGGAAGCGGCTTGTTTGCTGACAAGCAGCACAGTTCATGGTGGCATTCTTCTTGTTTTAACAGGATTTCAACCAATATAAATCCCCAAGTAACAGACAGCAATATGCAGATTCATATAAATCTTTCAAAAGAGATAGACTGGAAAAAAGCATATGTGGTTTTGAATACAACCAACACATCACTTGCGTGGCTGAATGACACCCAGACTTGGTTTTGGACAAATGCATCTGTAACTGCAAATTCCGCTTTTGGAATTGATGTTTATTATAATTGCAATTCTGACACGCCGCAATACAATTATTCAAATATCATGCTATTGGCCAATGAGTTTGAAACTAATGCAGATTTGCAGAGAATAGACCCTGCCCTTTTATTGTTGGTTTTAAACACAACAATAGGGCAAAGAGGAAACAGTGCAACTGAAAATGCTAATGCACAAAATATAAAAGATGGAAGTTGGAATATAGCACAATGGCATAATACTTCATTTGTGGTTTATTATTACACTTTGAAGACATCTTGGAGTAATGCTTTTGTGCAGTTTTTCACTACAACTGCCGATTACAGATTTGGAATTGATACTGTTGGTGGTTCTAATTATCAAGTTAAGATACCAGCAGGTGAACAAAATAGTGGTATTGCTGTTGAACAGAGTGTGTGGAAAAAGTTTAGGGTTCATATAAATACTACTGCAAATTATTATATTGATGAACAAGCAGTTTCTATTGCACAGGGTATTGCTTTGCCAGCAAATATGTCAGGGATAGGATTTTATGCCGACACAAAAGCAGGAGATAGTTGGGATACGAGCTTTGTTTATAGGGACTACGGAGTATATAACCCTAATTATGTTGTTGGAGCAGAAGAGGTATTTAATACAGCACCAATCGTAAATATTAATGCAATATCTCCGGCAACAGCATATACGAATGATGATTTGAACTGCTCATTCATCGCCACAGATGCAGACAATAATCCGCTTTCGGCGAATATAACTTGGTATAAAAATGATGTGATGCAGTTCTCATTTAATATATCCATTGATGCAGGAAATACAACAAGCAATATTTTAAAAGCAGAAAACACAACAAAAGGCGAAATATGGAATTGTTCGGTAATAGTTTACGATGGAAAGCTGTATTCCAATGCATCAAGCACAGTTAGAGTGATAAGCAATTCAGCTCCTGACGTAATAAGCTATAACTCTACAAGCTTAAACAGGACAGAAGTAAATTATACAAACCAGTCAAGTGTGAACTTTCAAGAGAATGAGACAGTAAGGTTTGCTGTGAATGCGAGTGATGCAGACCCCAGTGATACCCTTTTCTGGTATTCGTGGTTCGTGGATGATGTTATTGATCCCGTGGCTCATTCGTCATGGTTTGACAAAGCATGGAACCTGTTTTCCTCAGGATTGCATCTCGTTAGAGTTGACGTAAATGACAGCTCAAACGCAATAACTTCAATGGCATGGAACGTGAATATTGCAAACGTTGTAAACAAGTTCTGGATCGTTGATTATGTAAGTCCAACACCTGCAAATGGGGCGAATTTAACTTCACAGTCTGCAACCATTACAGTTGCCGTAACTCCATCTGTAATAACAGAAGCAACGGTTAAAACATTATTCCATGACACAGAAACAGACTTTGACGGAACACATAACTTCACGGAATTTAACACAACATCAGACGCAGTGCAGTTAAGCTATCCGAATATTGCAGGCACATATACTTCAAATGTGTATAATGCAACAGAAATTGTATCATGGGATAATATTAGCTGGGCAGAATTCCTGCCGACTGACGGAGAGCTGCAACCGCAAAGCAATCTTGTAAGCCTGTGGCACATGAACAACAACTGGCTTGACTCTTCAGGCTATAACAATAACGGCACTGCGTATGGGGCAGTGTTTACAACAGAAAGAGAGCTTGGAAGCCATGCAGGCAGCTTTGATGGCTCAAATGACCATGTTGACTGCGGAAATTCAGCGCTGTTTGACTTTAACCTTGCAAGCAATTTCTCAATATCAGCTTGGGTAAAGACAACAGACACAGACGGAATCATAGTGTCCAAGATGGGCGCAGGCCCGCAGTACAGGGGTTACAGCCTGATGATTTACCAGGGTTACCTGTATATGCCTTTGATTAGCGATAATGGCGCAAATAACTATCTGGCTGTTCGTGAAACCTCTACAGGCACGCTTACAGACAACCAATGGCATCATGTGGCTGTAAGCTATGACGGCTCAGGGCAAGCTTCAGGGCTTAAAATGTATATAGATGGCAATGCAATAGCGACAACTGCCCTAAGTAATTCACTGACAGGCTCAACATTGACCACACTGCCATTATGGATTGGCGAAAGAAGCGATGGCAACTATGATTTCAGCGGATTAATTGATGAAGTTGCAATATGGAACAGGACGCTTTCTGCAGCTGAGGTGGAAGAGCTGATACATCAGCCAATAGCTGACTTGAAGATACAGGTAATAAGCTGTGATGACTCTGCTTGTGCCGGTGAAGCCTTTACTGGACCAACAGGAAGTTCAAGTTATTTCAGCAATCCAAGCTTTAATGACATCAGCTTCCTTAACGACAGCCAATGGTTCCAGTACAAGGCGTTCTTTGAGACAAATGACGTGGATTTCACGCCTTCTTTGTATAGTGTGACTGTGAAAGCGCACACAGATGCAGAAGTTGAAGACGTCAGCATAAACAACGCATGGATTGACTTTGACGGAAGCATCTATAGCATGAGCGGAGCAGGATATTCGTGGAGCTATGTGAACAGTACGCTGGACGTTGGAGATTATGCATACACAGTCTATGTGAATGATACGTTCGGAAATATAAATACGACGGAAACAAGGACATTCAATGTGCCGAGTTATGAGATTGTGTTTAATGTGACGAGCGGCGAGGATGGGAGCGCAAAAGACAATGTACAGATAACATGCGACTATGCTGGTTTCAATCAAAATGATACGACCAACATATATGGTCCATATAATTTCCCCGTGGGAAGTTGGAGTTGTACATTTGAACTAGGTAATTACTTTACAAAGACGCAAACATTCGTAGTCAATGCCAACAAGAATGAAAGTATAACACTTGCATTAGCAGGTAAATTAACTACGGAAGAGCATACGATGCTTGATTGGTTATATACCTGCTGGAGATATGGAGATTGCCAAAAATTGCTATCCACGATTAATGAAACAACATCAAAAATATGGACTGAGTATATACCCACAAATATCTCCGTCGTTGCAGACGAGCAATTTATCAGCAAAACACTAAGCCTAACTAGCAATATAACAATTGACTACACTGTAAACGTGCCATACAAAAAAGGAGTAGATGATAAAGCATTATTACCAATAAGAATATTTTACTGGTTTACAGACATAAGCGGAGCTTGTTATAACCAAGACAAGCAAAGCGACAGCAATACAGCAGAGACTCCGTTCTGCATACCATTGATGGCGGAATATCTGGGTCCAAACAACGGGAGCGTAAGCTTCACAGTTGCTTTGCACCCCTCACTTGCCGATGGAACCTACGAAGTGGTAAGGCAGATAGACATTGACCCGCCTGTCAATGGAGCGCAGACATGGATTAACTACGGCAGGGAAAACATAGGCAGCATCGACATTGTAAACCCAGTGAAAGAGGCAGCGAGCCCAGTGACTGAAACCAACCAGCCAGCAATGACAGAGGCAACGGCACCAGCAATTACAAGGCTTTCAGAAATCACGGGAAACATAGCAAAAGGAGTGAAAAGCACTGGCTCGCTGCCTGTGCTTATCGGTTTGGGCATGATTTGCCTTACCTTAGTTGGCACAGCCTGCGTCTGGAGGAAAAAATCATAATCCCGTACCATATGTGGACCAAGGAGGTGATGCGCAAGGTTAGAACAGAGGGCTAAAAGCCCACAACATTCGCAAGAAAGTAGCGCAACTCCTCCAAGAATGCGTAGAGCATTATTGGAGCGCTGCTTTCTTTTTTCATGCTCATCATACTTAGGGGGAAGGAGCGAGGGGGCAGCAAAATTGTGATTCAATATCCACACCCAGAACCTGCTGCTCTTTTACTTCTTTTTCCTCTTCAGCATCACGCTCAACGCAATGGCTGCAAAAGTTGCAATGAGGGCCGCAGGGGCAATAATCCACAACCAAATAGACCTCTTTTCTTGCTCCTGATTAGGCATTTCCAGAGCAGGAGACATCGGAACCTCTTCTTTCTCCTGCTCGCTTTTATTTAATTTAGATTCCTGCCCTGCAGCAGGAATCTCTTTTTTCTCTGCTGTAATTGCAAACACAGAGAATCCGGGTGTGGTTGATTCGTAATAATAATTTGAAGCATTCTGCTTCAAATAAGTTGTGGAAAGCACATTCCATTTTGTTGTGTATCGCTGCAGAACAATTGTATTATAATCAAGATTATTTTTTGCAATCCAATCTTTTGATACAGTGAATGTAATTTTAGCATTCTTCACATCCTCATCTTTCAAAACAGTCTTATTAAATTGCAGGTAAGAATATATATCTCCAGAGGGAGATGCAGCAATGCCCTCAGGCATTGCAGTTAGTTTTTCAATTGTCAGCTTCACATTCGAAGCGGCAGTTGCAGAATTCAGCATTATTTCTTCAATCCCAACAGATGCTTTCTCGCTTTCTGCAAATTCAATCAGGTTATTGCCTGCTGCAACTGAAGCAATAATTCTTGATACTTTAGGCATTACACTTATTGCTCCTCCGCCGCCTCCACCACCGCCGCTGCTTGTGCTTGGCGGAGTAGTATCAGGAGTATAACTTACAGTTAGGCTGAAATTGGCGGTGGTGTTTATATTATTCGCAGCATCCGCGCACCTTATTGTCCAATTGTAATTTCCATTCGGCACATTCTCAGCGAATGTCTGAGAAGTATTCACAGTTACAGAAATATCAGTCTCATTTTCAATTCCATTCAAATATAACGTGCAATTATTTATAGCAACATCAGAAACATTGTAAGTGAACGTAATGGAATTTGAAGAAGTCTGCGAACCGCTATTCATAGGATTCATAAGATTAACAATCGGATAAGTGATATCAATCCTAAATGTGCTGTTTGAACCGCGGCAATTGCTCATGTTATCACAGCTTCTTACGCCCCACAGCCATTCTCCCTCGGTAAGGTTTGCCTTAAAAAAATAATTAACACTATTAGTGTGAGACTCATTTGTCTGATTATTATGCCAACTTCCGCTCCAATTACCATACAGACTTACATTTGACACAGAATAATCATCAACTACCGTTGCGTTAAACAAAATATCCGTGGTTTGGTTTGTCACCAAACCAGAGCTTGGAGTATTCAGCGTAATGGTTGGCGGCGTAAAGTCAGAACTCAGATTAAACGTCTGTTCAGTGCTCCAAGCGCTTTTTGCTAAACCTGTGTCAATCGTCTGAACGCTCCAATAATATGTTTGCCCGACTGTAAATCTGCTTCCGCTCAAAGAGATGTTCCTGCGCTGCATCATATTGCCAAAATATCCTGCGACAGGATTGCTACTTCCACCAAAAATACCACTTACAATGTCATTACCCTTGCTTGTTGTGCCAACACGTAGGTTATAATATAGCCCTATACTTATTGTTTCATTGTCGCTTCCATTGTTCCAACCTAAGAATATATTGCCATTTGCTAAACTATGGTTATCAAACGTAGAAGGGCTATAAGGAATAGAATTATTTTGTGTTAATGATATATTGTTAATATAAATTAGGGCTTTCTCTCCACTTGAACTGCTCCAGCCAGTTAATAGCAAATCGAGATCCCCATCATTATCAATATCATTCCAGACAATGGAACCAGCATAACTTAAATCAGATATACCCGTTTCTACTCTTGAAAAATTAGAATTATTATTATCGTATATTCTAGTGTATCCTTCATGCCCTGTAACAGCTATATCTAATTTTCCATCGTTATTGTAATCTCCATAAGTAATACTACCATCATAAATTCCGGTTAACGTACCTCCATCCCAAGCTTCATAAGCATGTAATATAAAACTACTCCCATTATTCTCATAGATACGATGAATATCTCCAGTGTAATGTCCAATAAATGTAAGATCTAAATAGCCATCATTGTCATAGTCCCCCAAAGTAAAACTTGTATCATCTAATGAAGGTAAGTTTTGTTGCCACTGTGTGCTTTCTGCAAAACTTGTCTCATTATTTAAATATACTTTTGTAGTTTCAGAGCCAGCATTGCCACTTAATATCAAATCTAAATTACCATCATTATTAATATCACCCAATGTTGTAGAGCTCATATACATTCCAGTTAATTCTTGTCCCCAGATATATGAACTTGTAAATGTAGTGCCATTATTCAAATAAACTTTTACAAGATTACCTGATATTCCACTTCCCGTTATAACCAAATCTGACCAGCCATCATTATTTATATCGCCTAATGCCAAAGAGCCATAATATATCCCCGTTATGTTTGTGCTCCAATTAATGTTATCATTGAAAGTTGTTCCATTATTAATATAAACAAACGCTTTCCTTGAAGAGCAATCCCCATTACCTCCGCCAGAACTACACCCAACTAATATTAAATCTAAATTACCATCATTATTTATGTCCTTGAGAGCTAATGATGCCCTATTAACACCTGTTAGATTAGAATCCCATATCGTATTATCTATAAGACTCGTCCCATTATTTATATATACTTTAGTGATATATCCATTACAGGTAGTTTGGGAAACGCTTTTACACCCCGCAAGAATTAAATCTGTTAAATTATCTTTGTTAATATCCCCAAACGTTGCTGAACTCCACTGTACAGCAGTTAAATTTTGTTCCCATTGACTACTTTCAGCAAGATAAGTCTGCGTAGCTGCTATAACAAAGTATGCTATGATACAAACTATTGCGATAATCGCAATAGCCAATATACCTCTCTTCCACATAAAGATTGTAAAGGCAGAATTTGTATATAAACGTTTATATGGGGGTGTTAGGGGGCTTTTCGCCCCTTACCTCCTTTACTATCGCGACAGAGACTTTTATCAGCAAAACACTAAGCCTAACTAGCAATATAACCATTGACTACACTGTAAACGTACCTTACAAGAAAGGAGTAGAGGACAAAGCTCTTCTTCCAATAAGAATATTTTACTGGTTTACAGACACGGACGGAACTTGTTATTTCAACAAACTCTTCGCAATCTCTCTCGGACTTCTCTTTGTTGTATCTACAATTAAAAGCTTGTGCCCTGCCTCATCAGCTTCGTTCAAACATACATCAAATATCTCTGCGTCAAGATTCTCCCTTACTTTCTCCTTTGAATAGCCTTTCTTCTCCAATCTTTTCTTAAGAACCTTCAAGCCACACTTCGTTACAATGCAGGCATCAACATATTTTGCAGGAATGCAATGAGACATGTGGGAATCAATAATTAGCTTAGCGGCTTTCCTTGATTTTATCAGTTTTACAAACGCATCAGACAATTTCTTTTCATCAACAACATTAGTATCTCTCTTCTTGTCAAATGACTCAACAAGCTTATTCTCTTCTATAATCTTGTTTGCATCAACATACTCAAAGCCCTTTTTGGCAATCTCCTTGGCCAATTCTGTCTTCCCGGTGCCTGGAGTGCCTGTTACTATAACTACAACCATAATTCTTGTTTATTTTAAGGGTTTATAAGCATTTCAGCCAATATTTATAAGCCTGGCTGCTATTCTAGGGTTATGGCGCCTGAAAAAAGCCCAAAAGACCCTTACTTCAGCCGCCTTAATGCGCTTTATCAAAATCTTGATGAAATTCTTCATCCAATGCTGGAAATAACTGTTAAAAAATTGCCTGAAGACAAGTTTGTTATCAGCCCTGACTTTGCACTGCCTGTGGGGAAAAGAACAGCAGGCAACACAATTTCCAGACCAAAGGGATGTATTTATTTTGAAAAACTTAATGAAACAGAGCATAAGGCTGTAAGTGAAGCATTAACACAATATGCGCGGGGGCAGGATAATTTTTCTCTTTTGCCTCCAAGAATATGCAAAAAAGAGAAGAACTGCCAAGGGCATCATTTTCTTGAGGATATGGTTACAAATAAACTTCCTGAAAATTTAAGCTTCTGCTTTATTTATTTCTTTTCCTAGCACGCACTAACGCCTTTTTCTTCAAGAATTTTATTGCTAATGTAAAGCGGGCTGTCAAACCTTGAGCCCAAGGCAACTGCGTCGCTTGGCTTTGCATCAATGCTTACCAGTTTTCCATTATTGAATGCAAAGATTCTTCCATTGAAATAACCTGCTTCATAGCTGTCAATTGTAATTGCAATAATATCAATGCCAAAAGAGTCAAACAAGTCAACAGTAGTGTCGTGCACAGTTGGCCTTCCTATTATTTTATGATAGATTCCTTTTATTATTGAGTCAGCCTGTTCGCTTGTTGTAACAGCAGGAACAGCAGTGCAGTTGACTTTCATCACAATATTCATTCCGCTTAGAATCACGTCTGCCTTTGAATATTCTGAAAGCATTACTCCTGCTTCAGGAAGAGTCTTGTGCGCCCGTTCAACTGCTTTTGCCTTTGGAGCATTCTCAATCTCATTAACAAGCAATTCAACAGACTCTTTGCTCATTGCATTAAGAGCTTCTTTAAGCGTTGAAACCTCTTTGATAGGCATCATGGTTGATTTTTCTGTTGAAGAAATATATTTTATCTCGCAATAATTCTCAATGCATTTCTCTGTCTTTACCTGTTCTGTCTCAGAAGCCTGGCCTGCAGGAACAATTAAAACAGACATGTTGGCTCTCTTAGCAGCTTCTGCTTTCTTGTCAACAAGCCCGACAGGCAATATTTTTCCATTCTCGTCAATAGCTCCTGTGATTGCAGCATTGCCGCTCACGTCTGCATTCTCGTTTATTGCCATCAGTGCAACAGCCATTGCAGCGCTTGCAGAGCCGCCGTCAATGATTCCTGCCTCTGTTTTCATTGAAAATGTGATATCATAATCCTTTGCATTGACGCCTGACACATTCTCAAAAGCCCTTACAGCATTTCTTGCAAAAACCTGAAGCTCATAACCTGCCAGGGCATCATTTACATTAACCAGCAATTGCCCTTTGCCCGGTGTCATGGTTGCAGTCATCTCAGTCATCACTCCGTCGCCCTTCTGGTCAACGCCGGGAACATTCAAAGTGACTGATTTTTCCTCTCCTTTGAGATAAACAATCTCTTTTATCTTGTCAGGAAATACTTTTGTGCCTATGAGGATCCCCATTGAGAATATCAGGATTATTCCAAGAATAAAGCATACATCAGCAACCAGCTTGCCAGTATCCCTCTTTTTCATGTAGTTAAAGTAGCTGGAGAAGGATATAAATGTTTTGGGTTAAAAACCAGCCAAAAAGAAAGCCGAGCTCCGCCGGAAATTCCTATTTTATTTTTCTATTTAATTTTTCTTCTTTTTAGTCAAACCAACAAAATAATTTGAATTACCAAATGGGTCTATTCTCAGCGTAGCGCACATCTCAAAGTATTCAGCCCATTCTGCACTCCTGCTGTCCAGGGTTATTGGCTCTCTTATTTTAACTCCCTGCCCGTCTAGAAGTGTTATTTTATCTCCTTGCTCATACTGCACATGCGCGGCATATCCTTCTTTTCTTTCATCAAAAATTGTCCATACTACCCTTTCCAGGCCTGTTTCAAAATGGTCTGTAAATCTGCCTAGAGCATCAAATCCTTGCGTGCTCATAATATCTTGATATGATTTTTCTAATTCCTGCTCTTTTGTTTTCTTAGCACGATAATCCTCAAGACATTTCAAAAGGTGATTATTCTCCTCATCTGAAAGATCATCTATTTTATATTTGTCCATATGAGGAATAAGCTGATTAGAGTTTATAATCTTTTCTCTGCATTTCTCAATCTCTCAATTGTCGCAATCCTGTCCTTTGCATTGAAAATATAGCTTCCGGCAACCAAGACATCAGCGCCTGCTTTGAAAGCCGCTTTTGCTGTCTTCTCGTTTATCCCGCCGTCAACAGCAATAAGAGAAGGCCCATACTTTCTGCATTCCTTAATCT